>CAMOJW010000041.1 GCA_946617225.1 uncultured Lachnospiraceae bacterium | reverse complement strand
TGGATCTCCAGGAGCTCGTTGCGGTAAGGATCGATGGAGTTGCGGGACGGGACGGACCAGCCTTCCGGATCGTCGGAGACGGTCAGGATCTGGAAATCCAGATGCGCGGGGTAGGGTTCGTAACCGCTTCCGGTACCGCCCACTCTGCCCACTTCGGTCACGCCGCCGGTGACATGGTCGCCGACCGAGACACTGTTGGAGCTCATGTGGCTGTAGCGGGTGTAGAGATCGGTGGTGGTGCCGTCCGCCAGGAGGACATCCTCGTGCAGGACCACCACGGAATTGCCGTAACCGTTGTCACCGCTGCCGTTGTAGAGGACGGCTATGACCGTACCGTCATAGGCGGCTGTGACAGGTGCGCCGTAATCGGCGACGATATCGATGGCGTAATGCGCCTTGCCGTGTCCCATGGGATCCATGAAACAGGAGGAGAGGGAGACGGAAGAGGCGACAGGCCAGCGGAAATTCCTGCGGCCCCGCATCAGGGCCTCGCCGGCGCCGGAGGGTACACCGTAATACTCGGTCGCGCCGCCGTCCACGGCGATACTCTTCTCTGTGACCGCTTCCGTAGCGGCAGTGCCTGCGGCCTCCGTGACAGCCGCTTCAGTCTCAGCGGTCTGGGCGGCCTCCGCGGTATTCTGTGCGGCGGTCTCCGAGGCGGCTGTGAGAGCCTCTGCAGGCTGAGTGACCTGGAGGGAGGGCTGACTCTCTATGAGACTCTCCGTGGCCGGGGCCTCATCCGGGGTCTCCTCGGCGGGAGTCTCCATGACCGGGTGATCCGTGCCCTGCGAGCCATCCGCTGCCATGACGGCTGCGGGATATGACAGGATTATGAATGCTGTAGTGAGAATCGTGAGGATCTGTCTGAACTTCATGAAAAAAATGCCTTCCGGTGACCTGTGTCGTCATTAACTGAAACATTCACAGGCCGAGGGGCATCGATAGGATCGTGTAAAAAACGGGAAAGGTCTGCGATCATTTCAAAATTATGAAGAATTCCGCACCGGCAGCATAAAAAACCGCCGGCACGGAAATAAATATAACATATATGAAACGCAAGTACAATTTTTAAAAAATAAAATTGAAATAAACTTTTCGAAGGTGTTTCGTAAAAAAGCCGGTAAGAGCCATCCAAAGCCGGTAAGAGCCATCCAAAGCCGGTAAGAGCCATCCAAAGCCGGTAAGAGCCATCCAAAGCCGGTAAATGCCATCAAGGGCAGTCCGGGGCCGTTATGACTCCATCTTGGCGGCGGCGCTGATGGCGGCGCGTTTGCGCAGGCGGGGATCGAGGATCTTCTTGCGCAGACGCAGATGGCTGGGGGTGACCTCCAGCAGTTCGTCAGTGTCCACATACTCGATGGCCTGCTCCAGGCTCATGAGCCTGGGCGGTGTCAGGCGCAGCGCCTCGTCCGCGCTGGAGGAGCGGGTGTTGGTGAGGTGCTTCTGTTTGCAGACGTTGACGTCGATGTCGACGGCTTTGCCGCTCTGGCCGACGATCATGCCCTCGTAGACCTGCTCGCCGGGTCCGATGAAGAGCTGGCCGCGCTCCTGGGCATTGAAGAGGCCGTAAGCCACGGCTGTGCCCGCCTCAAAGGCGATGAGGGAACCCTGCTTGCGGAACGCGATCTCACCCTTGTAAGGGGCATAGCAGTCGAAGACGGTGTTCATGATGCCGTTGCCCTTGGTGTCGGTCATGAAATCGCCGCGGTAGCCGATCAGGCCGCGGGAGGGGATGCTGAACTCCAGACGGGTGAAACCGCCGTTGGCGGCACCCATGCTCACCAGCTCGCCCCTGCGCTCGCCCAATTTCTGGATCACGTTGCCCGCGAATTCCTCGGGCACGTCGATCAGGCACCGCTCCATGGGCTCGAGGAGCTTGCCGTTCTCGTCCCTGCGATAGATGACCTCGGCCTTACTGACGGCAAATTCATAGCCTTCTCTGCGCATGGTCTCGATCAGGACGGACAGATGGAGCTCTCCGCGGCCGGAGACCTTGAAAGACTCGGTGGTGTCGGTGTCCTCCACACGCAGGGAGACATCGGTGTTGAGTTCTCTGTACAGTCTGTCCCTCAGGTGGCGGCTGGTGACGTACTTGCCGTCTTTGCCGGCCAGCGGGGAGTCATTGACGTTGAAAGTCATGGCGATGGTGGGCTCGGAGATCTTCTGGAAAGGGATCGCCTCCGGCGCCTCAGGGGAACAGAGGGTATCGCCGATGTGCAGGTCCTCGATACCGGAGACCGCCACGATGGAGCCGATCTGCGCCTCCCTGACCTCCACGCGCTGCAGGCCCTCGAACTCGTAGAGCTTGCTGATCTTGACGCGCCGCTTCTTGTCGGGGTCGTGGTGGTTGACGATCACGCACTCCTGGTTCACGCGGAGGACACCGTTGTCGACTTTGCCGACGCCGATCCTGCCTACATACTCATTGTAGTCGATAGTGCTGACCAGCATCTGTGTGCCTGCCTCCGGATCGCCCTCGGGAGCGGGGATGTAGTCGATGATGGTCTCAAAGAGGGGCTTCATGCTGACGCCCGGACTGCCCAGGTCGAGTGTGGCTATGCCTGATTTGGCCGAAGCGAAGACGAAAGGACACTCTATCTGCTCGTCGTTGGCGCCCAGATCCATCAGGAGCTCCAGCACCTCGTCGATGACGGCCGTGGGCCTGGCACCGGGGCGGTCGATCTTGTTGATGCACACGATGACGGGCAGCTCCAGTTCCATGGCCTTGCTCAGGACGAAACGGGTCTGGGGCATGGGTCCCTCAAAGGCGTCCACCACCAGGATGACGCCGTTGACCATCTTCAGGACACGCTCCACCTCGCCGCCGAAATCGGCATGGCCGGGAGTGTCGATGATATTGATCTTGACGCCTTTATAATAGACGGCAGTATTTTTACTGAGGATCGTGATGCCGCGCTCGCGCTCGATGGCGTTGGAGTCCATGACACGTTCCTGGACTTCCTGATTGGCCCGGAACACGCCGCTCTGGTGCAGCAGCCCGTCCACCAGGGTGGTCTTGCCGTGGTCGACGTGGGCGATGATGGCTACGTTTCGGACGTCTTCTCTTTTCTGAAGCATGTTTTCCTCCGGTTCGGACGCATGGGGCGCCGCAGGTAAAGATCTGTTCTCTGTATAAAACCGAAATATTATAGCACCGGATAACGATTCGGACAAGGTTTTTTACAGAATACCGGAGAGAACGGAAATCGGCGGACAGGAGGGAACTCCCCTGTTGATTGATTTAAAGAAAATCATCACTCCGCACAGGTTTTAATGGTATGATAGACACTGGATGAGATCACTGTAGAACCCGATGGGGCCAAAGCGTGAGCAGCATGATAGATGATAAGATTATAAACAGAACAGAAGAGGGTCAGGAGCCGGAATCAGGGTGGACGATCGGAGACATCTCGGACTGGCATCTGGAGAGGGATAATAACACCGGGAACAGTTCCGGAGGCGATGCCGACGAAGGTGCGGAGTGGCTGGAAGAACCGGAAGAGGAGACATCCGAAGAAAAGACCCCGAAAGCGGAGATACCTGAAAAGAAGACTTCCGGGGAACATAAAGAAGAGAACGACGACTCCCCGCCCGTCAGGAAGAAAGGTCTCCTGATCGCGGCCGTTTTGGGCGCTGTATTGATCGTGGCAGCATTGTTCTTTGCTTTTGTGCACGATTATTCGAGCCCCACCTGTACGGAACCCGCCAGGTGTCGGTTCTGCCACAGGGAGGGAGCACCGGCCCTCGGCCATAGCTGGCAGGAGGCGACCTGTACGGAGCCCAGGACCTGTGCCCGCTGCGGGGAGACGGAAGGAAAAGCCCTTGGACATGACTGGAGCGCCGCCACCTGTACGGAGGCGGGCAGATGCACCCGCTGCGGGGAACTGGATGGCGATCCTCTGGGGCATGCATGGGTGTCCGCCAGCTGTACAGAGCCCAGGACCTGCAGCCGCTGCGGAAAGACGGAGGGAAGTGCCCTGGGCCACAGCTGGAGCGCCGCCACCTGTACGGAGCCCAGGACCTGCAGCCGCTGCGGAAGGACGGAGGGAAGCTCCCTGGGCCACAGCTGGAAAGATGCTGCCTGCACAGAACCCAGGACCTGCAGCCGCTGCGGAAGGACGGAGGGAAGTGCCCTGGGCCACAGCTGGAAAGATGCCACCTGTACGGAGCCCAGGACCTGCAGCCGCTGCGGGAGGACGGAGGGAAGTGCCCTCGGTCACGACTGGCTCTCCGCCACCTATGAGGCGCCTGAGACGTGCCGACGCTGCGGCAGGACCCAGGGACATGTCAGGGGGTACATAAGCAGCGACGAGCTTTCGGGCGGGAGCTGGGGCAAGAATACAGTCAACCTGGGAGACTACGATACATACGCCTACTATTTCCCGAAGACCCTGTCGGGCTGCCGGAAACTGAAGATAGGGGTGGAGATCTACGACACGAGCGGCAGTCCTTTCGGCACCTATGAGTGCTGGGTCCACTCGGACAAGGGGTGGAAATGCATTGGTACGGTAGGGATCAAAGAAGCTGATAAAGAGTACACATCGACCTTTAAGATCGATCCCACCCTCAATGTGGATGGGATCCTGTTCGAACCGCAGAAGAACTTCAACAGGTCGGTGAGATGGAGGACCACCCTGTATTTTTACGAAGCGCAGGTGCAGTAACGATACAGGGACCGAACGGGAGGCCTATGACACCCGATTGGCAGACATATCTGAAAAACTATGACAGGATAGTGCTGGACTTCTCGGCGCCCCTGAACATGTGCAGCAGCGAGCGGGACGAGCTTCTGTGCTTACTGCCGGCCGGTTCCTGGCAGGTGGCTGTACCGGGATCCTTTGAGATCGACCTGGAGATCACGGCCGCCGCGGATGACGTGGATCAGAGGAGTCTGGCGGTCCGCCTGCAGCAGCTGGAGGAACAGCTGCGTGAGCAGCAGAGGTTCTTTCTCTTTAAGGGCGTCTACGGAGCCAGGGAGATCGTACGGAAACTGGGGACCGGGAGTGACCGCGTCTGTTTTGTCTTCCATTATATTTCGGAGTTCGCGGAGGAGGTCCTGCTGGCCGGGGAGGACCTGCGGGCAGGTCTTCTGGTGGTGGGACCGGACGGAAGACTGACAGCACCGGCAGCAGGGGACGGACCGGACAGGATGGCCGGATACAGGCAGCTCTGCGCACTGGAGGTCAACCGGCAGACGTTTGTGCGAGGGGCTGTCCTGGCGGATTTCGACGCCCGCGAAGGGGCGGCGGTGATCACCGGGGACCGCAGCAGGATCATCCTCGGCAGGATGCTGGGCCAGGGCGGAGAGGGCAGAGTGTTCCTGTGCGACTATGACCCTGACGGCACCGGAGTCCAGTATGTGGTGAAGATCTACCACCGGGGCATGCTGAACATGCTGAGGCTCATGAAGCTGAAGCGGATGGAGGAGATGCAGGTCTCATATCCGGGGATCTGCTGGCCGCAGAGGATGGTCTATACCGACACGCCCAAGGGGCGCCCCCTCGGATATCTGATGAAAGGCGTCAGCGGCCGGGACCTGGCCTCCGTATGCGTCAGTCCGGACAAGGTACAGAGACTCTATCCGAACTGGCGGCGGAGAGACCTGGTGAGACTGTGCATATATATCCTGGAGCGCTTCCAGTACCTGCACCTGTTTGGGATCCTCATCGGCGACATGCGCCTGAAGAACGTCGTGGTGGATGAGGCGGGCCGTCCGTCCCTGATGGACATCGATTCCGCCCAGGTGGCCGATATCCCCTGTCCGGTCGGCTATGCGGACTACACGCCTCCGGAGATGCAGGAGGTCGAGTTCAGCCGGCAGCTGCGCAGCTATGACAGCGAGAGCTGGGCGGTGGCAGTACTGGTATTCAAGATCCTTTTCTTCGGGCTGCACCCCTTCCAGCGGGTTGGCGGCGGGGAGACCATAGAGCAGGATATCCGCGACGGGATCTTCCCCTATCCGGAAGAGGGCGATCAGGACTATTCGCTGGTGCCATGGGGAGGCTATGCGCAGATCTGGCGTTACATGCCGCTGCCGATGCGCCGGCTGTTCCGCAGCATCTTTGTCCAGGGTCGGCGGGCCAGCCTCACGGAGATGCTGGGGATGCTCCGCATGTATGCGAAGGTCCTGGAAAAGGGCCTGATCCCGGAGGGGGACAGGCTGTTTTGGGATACCGAGGGACCGTAGTGCTGCAGTGCCGCCGAGACCCCGTCCGCATGGCCTGCAGAGGACACACAGGAGGAATGAATCGTGAGTTTATATGAAGGATTGAATGAAGGCAGTTTCAAGCGTTCCGCCGTGCGCAGACTTCCGATCTGTTTCTGTCTGGATGTCAGCGGTTCCATGATCAGAAGCACCGCCAACGATACGCCCCGCATCCAGGAACTGAACGAGTCTTTCCGGCGTTTCCTGGAGACGATGAGATCCAACGAAGCGGTCGCTGAGGCCGCAGATATCGCCGTGCTCACCTTCGGCGGCACGGTGCGGATCGAACAGAACATGACGCCCATCGACCAGATGCCCGAGCAGAGGTATCTGGTGAGAAAACACACCATGACCCCACTGGGCGAGGCCATCCTGGGAGGCATTCAGCTCCTGGAGCTGCGCAAGGAAGCCTATAAGAAAAAGGGTATCAAATACTTCCAGCCCTGGCTCGTAGTGCTGACTGACGGCGAACCGGAGGGCTATACGGCCATGGAGGCCATGGATGAAGCCGTTGAGACGGTCCACAAGCTGGAAGCCGAGCAGAAGCTGGTCGTTTTTCCCGTGGGTGTCGGGGACGATGTAGAATTCTCCCAGCTTGGAAGGCTGTCCTCCAGGATGTCCCATCTGATCCGTATGGATGCGGACAAGCTGGATTCTTTCTTTCAGTTCCTTAACGCCAGTTCCACCCAGGTAGTGGTGAAGGATGAGCAGGTCATACCAGACTTATTCGGAACTCCCGGAAAGGACGCGACCGGGGACAGAGGATCTGAGACCGAAAGCACAGAGACCGGAAGCCGGGAAGCAAGAGGCACTGAGCCCCCCGCAGTCCCGGAGGAGACCGGCGGAGCGGCAGCAGCGGTACAGCCAGAGCCCTATGTAGAGGGTATCAATCTGGACGACTGGTGTATCTGAGAGACGGGAGGCTGTCATGACAGCACTGCATGTCTATGAGCAGGGCGGCCGCCATCGCGCTGCGGGCAAGCCATGCCAGGACCGCACCTGGGCCATGGAAGAGGAGGGCGTGAGCGCCATTGCGCTGGCCGACGGGGCCGGCAATGAGCGCTATACACACGCGGAGTACGGCGCTGCGTGTGTGACTGAGACCATCGCCCGGTTCCTCTGCAGGAATTTTGACCGGATCTGCGGGACCGAAGAGCGGCAGCTGCGGCAGATCATCGAAAAGGTATGCCAGGACAAACTGCGGGACAGGGCCCGTGAGTTAGGGCTTGCGGGGATCGAGCCTCTCTCCTCCACGCTGCTGGCGGCAGCGGTCCGGGGGGACACGCTCATCCTGTGCCATGTGGGGGACGGTGTCATCGGCGGCGTGGAGGCAGGGAGGACCGTGCTTCTGTCCGGCCCCGAAAACGGAGAATTCGCCTCCACCACCTACTTTATTGCTTCTCCGGGCGCAGCGGAGCATGTGCGGGTGACCATCCGCCCCGTGGACAGACTGGAGACAGTATTCCTCATGAGCGACGGAGCCTCGGATTATACCTTCAACGAGTCCGACAGCTCTTTTACAGACGGCGCCGGGGCCATGGCGGCCATGCTGCAGGCGGAGGACGGAGAGGAGCAGCTGCGCAGGACCATCCGCCGTTTCATGACGGAGGCTGACCCGAGATCCGACGACTGCTCTTTTGCCGTGATGCAGGTGGGAATCCCCGCTGTCGCAGCGGAAACGACATCCGTTCCCGAAGGGTCGGAGGGCAGAACGGGGACCGGTACCGAGGGAACGGATACCGGAACAGGGCAGAAAGACCGGGAGGAAAAAGGGCCTGCCGGATGGAAACTGCCGTTCCCCCTCGACCTGCGTACAGGCACCGCAGCAGCAGTTATCGTGGCGATCATTGTGCTGTGCCTGTGGATCCTGGGAGGCAGTGACGATACTGACTTACCGGGACCCGCGGAGATCACGGAGGAGTCCTCAGAGCAGCAAACTGTTTCGGAGCAGCCCGCTGAAGGAACTACGAAGGAGCAGCCATCCGAGGGGACCACGGAGGAGCAGCCCGCCGAGGGAACTACGGAGGAGCAGCCATCCGAGGGATCCACAGAGGAGCAGTCCGCTGAGGAAGAGGCAGAGACAGGGACCGGCGGGATAGTGAAGCCCGCGCAGATCCCCGACAGCGCAGTGCAGCAGATCCTGAAAGAAGAGCAATTGATCTCCGACAGGATCGCCATGGCGGAGAAGTACCGGGAATCGGTCCGGGAAATTCTGGATGAGGTCTCCTACTCCGTCAACATACTCATTTACTGATACAGCCGCAATGAAATAAGGGGAGTGAAAAAATGTCCAACAGAGAGATACCCGGACTCAGCCTGGATGATCTGAGGGCTGCAGCGGAGCAGTTTGAGCCGAACGAAGAGGAGAGACAGGTCCGGAGGGACGAGGAGAAATACAAAGACTGGATCGAGGGAGAGGAGCAGGATCGGACACCCGGGGACCGGACACCTGGCGGAGAGACCCCTGCGGATACAGAGGATCCGATGAAGCAGAAGCCCGTGGCTCCGGGTGATCTGAAACCGGTCAGACCTGAGGTCACAGAGGGTCCGAAGACAGAGAAGCATGAGGACACGGGGAAAGAGAAGGAAACGGAGAAGAAGCCGCAGGACGCCCGCAGTTTCATCAGCGGCGCTCCGGCAGCTCTGGACAGCCTTCCCTTCTTCGGAGTCCTGTACAGGGCTGTGGTCTATAAACGTTACGGTCTGCTCTTCTGGGTGATCCTGAACGCGGCAGCCGTCGGGGGCATCATGACCATCTTCTACAGCAGCAGACCGGTCGTGGGCGTCGTGATGGGAGTCGTCATCTACATCGTGACACAGATGATAGTCGTGGGCGTCGTGGGCGACAAGCTCCTGCAGGGCCAGTCGGGCTGTGCGGAGATCAAGGACCGGGCGATCCTCGACAGGCTCCGGCCGATCTTTGACCGGGTGTATGCCGACGCCAGAGCAGTTTCTCCGCATATCAGCGATAAGGTGCGCTTCTGCATGTCGGAGGATGAGTTCCCCAACGCTTACGCCAGCGGCCGGACGACGGTGTGTATCACACGCGGTCTTCTGGATATGGAGGACGATCAGATCGAGGGGATCCTGGCTCACGAATTCGGCCACATGGCTCATCGGGACACAGACGAGTCCCAGGTGATCTGGCTGGGAAATATCTTTATCTCCGTGTTCCTTTCCATCCTGGGCGTGATCGCCATGCTGTTCTGTGCCATCTGCTCCACCAAGGACGGCCTGGAGTTCATGGGCAAGGTCGGTAAGGCTCTGCAGGCATTTATCGCCATCACTCTGATCAATGTCTGGGTGATGCTCGGTACCATGGTCTGTGGAATGACCAACCGGCAGGAGGAGTATGACGCGGACCGCTATGCCGCAGAGCTGGGGAGAGGTCCGATGCTCGTCTCCGCCCTCGCTGAGATCGACAGCGGCAGCGGCGCCGCCAAGGGCGTCTGGAAAGCCTTGAATTCCTCACATCCGGACACCCAGGACCGGGTGATGCGGATCATGAACTATGAACAGAACGCGGACCGCATGATCGCGTGACGGAGGGAGCAGCTCATGTTCGATATCAAAGCCCTTCCGGCTCTGTACAGACTGGACAGCCTGGGCAGGGCACGGCAGGAACTGACCTCACGGGGAATGGGAGGAGAAGCTCTGAACGCCGCTTACCGGCAGTTCGCGGACCTCTCCGCGCGTTTTCTGGATCAGTACCGGATACCGGGGAGCGAGGACATATTCAGGCTGGAATATCCTGTGACGGACTGGGATGGAGGCAGCTGTGAAACAGTGACAGAGCATCTCAGCTTCGGGACGGACCATCCTTTTGCGTTCCGGCTGTGCGGAAACTCCGGGGACCGCGCAGAACTGGTGCGGATCCTGCAGGGGATCGTGATGCAGGTCCTGACCGGTGTGCAGAAGGGAGATCTGCGTCTCGTTATGATCGATCCTGTCAATGGCGGAGCAGATCTGGGGATGCTCAACCGGATCGCTGCAGCCGACGAGACTTTTTACGGAGGCCGTGTTTTCACCAGGGACATGGAAGCCGCTGCAGCACTGGACGGCCTGCAGACAGTTCTGGAGGAGAATATTCGCCGGATCTCCGGGGCGGGCTCAGAGACAGCCTATGATCACAACAGGACAGCTGAGCACAGGGTGCCCCTGTACCTCCTGGTCCTCTGCGGTCCGGACAGTCTGTCCGGCCACACACGGAAGAAGATAGACACTCTGCAGGGGATCGCCCACAGGGGCGGTCTGAGCATCCTCAGTCTGGAAGCTCCGGATGCGGGGGCCGCACAGGTATCGGAGAGCAGTGCCTGGAATATGAAAGCGAACTGTCTGACCCTGCGGGAGGGCAGGATCGAGATAGCGGACGAGGAGCACAGGATCGCCTGTGCCTATACCTGTACCGGTATTTCTGAAGCTCATGTCGCGAAAGTTCTGAAGGAAAAGGAGGTCGATTCCCTGGCCTCCCACAACCTGGATCTGGGGGAGATCCGGTTTCGGGAAGCGCCGGCAGGAGGTCTGCGGGTGCCTTTTGCCGTGGATCGGAACGGTCAGCTCGTAGAACTCGAAATGGGTACTGCCGTGAGCGCGCACATGCTGATCTCCGGCACGAGCGGCAGCGGCAAGTCGTCAGCGCTCCACGCGATCATCCTCTCCATGTGCATGCACTATCACCCCGACGACCTGGAGATCTGGGCGATCGACTACAAGGCGGTCGAATTTGCCGTCTACGTGCGCAGGCGCACGCCCCATATCTCAGTCATCGGACAGGACAACTCCCATGAGTTCTCCACGAGCCTTCTGGATATGGTCCAGGAGGAATACACCAGGAGAAAACGCCTCTTCATGCAGGCACACGTGGAGAATTTCAAGGAATATCGCTCCGGCGGGCATCCCCTGAGCCGCATCGTGATCGTCATTGACGAATTCCACAACCTGACCCAGGCGGTCAAGGATCAGCCCAGGTACAGGGACATGCTGGAGACCCAGCTGCGCGAACTGCGTGCCATGGGCATGAGCTATATTTTCTGTTCCCAGACGATCTCCAGCGGCCTGCAGGGCCTGACGGAGGCCGCCAGGCAGCAGATCGGTGTCCGGGTATGCATGAAGCAGATCGCGGGCGAGGAGGTGCGCGCCACGATCCCCGACATGGGGGCAGATTCCCAGCAGCACATCCGGGCTGTCCTGGATTTTGGCGTGGGACAGCTCCTCTACCGGAAACCGCGGGACAGCGGCGGCTACGATTATCTGTATGCCAGGGGGCTGTTTTTCACGGATGCGTTCCGGGAACAGCTGATCGACCGGGTCCTGGAGACCGTGGGCGATCATTATACGCCCCGTCCGGAGACCATCTGCAAAGACAGCGAGCGGTATGACATCCGGGAGAAACCGCGCCACGCGCTGAACCGCTACATCCGCGGCGGGGACATGCCGGAGGGGGAGGACGGGATCCTTCTGTATCCCGGTGCCCCCACAGACCTGAGGGACGATCTCTCCGTCTATCTGGAGTGCGCGCCCGGGAACAATCTTCTCCTCTGCGTGGGGGACCGGGAGCTCCGGGAGTCTGCGGCTCTGTTTACGGTCATGAGCCTTCTGTCCTCGCCGGACAATGAGGTGCACCTGCACTTTCTGAGCGAGCATGACCGCGCCGCCAATTCTCTGCGGAAGGTCCTCTCAGGTCTGCGGGCGGAGAACCTCCATCTGTATCAGGGGGCGGAAGAGAGCTTCCGTCACATCCTCACACTGGATCAGCTGCGGAGGGGCTCCGGGCGGCAGATCGAGATCTACGCCGGTCTGGAGAAACTGGATACAGCCGCGGAGGACCTGGAGTCGCGCGCTGCCGAGGAGGAGAAGAAACAGGCAGCCATGGGCGGTGCAGCGGACCCGGAGGAGAGGCAGCCCGGGAAGCAGAGCCTCCTGGATGCGAACAGATCCGATGCCGAACTGTTGAACGACATCGATGCGCTCCTCGCCCGATTTAAGGCAGAAGCAGAGACGGAGGAGGGTAAGAGTCCGGCCTCCGGTCCCTCTTCAGGGCACGAAAAGAAGACTGCCGTCGGATCCGGAGGAACTGCCGGGCGGCAGCACTATGAAGCGGCGAAGATACGCCAGATCCTGCAGCAGAGTTTCGAGAGAGGCCCCGACCGGGGGATATTCTCCATCGGGATCTACCGCAGCGCCAGGCAGGTACGGCAGAGCGGGATCGGCCGGCTGGAGAATTTCGAGTACAGGATCGGCGGGCAGATGAGCGCGGACGACGCATATACCCTGTTCGGATCAGAATACTTTGCGGCGGCAGCCAATGAGCGGACGCTGGTCCTTTTTGCCGGATCGGTCAAGAACGGAAGGACGATCCGCCCCTACCTGATGCCGGACGCCGCCTATATCGCGGACTGGAACCGGCGTCGCGCTGAGGATGCAGAGTGACATGCGGAAACAGCTGATCCATTTTGAAACAGACCGGGGCACCCCGTCACCGCACATGGAAGGAGGAGAACATGAGTGACTATATCAACCGGGATCCCTATGAGATGCAGAAATATGCCAAGTCTTTTCTGGATTCCGTGCAGAACATCGAGACGGCTCTTGTGGACACGCAGATGAAATTATCCGCCTGTGAGCACGGACTGGACAGCGCTTCCATGAAGGCCGTGGCGCACTACCAGGAGAGTGTGAAGGCTCTCCGCGCCCAGCTGGACATCTACCGGGAACTCGCCGGGAAACTCAACAAAGACGCTGACCGGATGCTCCGGATCAGGGACAGCTTCCGGGGATGACCGGAGACAGGAGGGAAACATGGACAGCGGACAGATCAGATTATTCAGGGAAGAGGCTATAGCTGCGGTCAATGCCATGGCAGAGTGCAAGGCGACCGTGGAAGAGGAGCACAACAGGCTGATGACGAATTTTGACGCACTGGGGGAGACCTTCAAGGATCAGTACTATGAGGAATACCGTTCCCAGTTCGCGGCCGGTGCCTCCGTAGTCAGGAACTTCAACCAGGACGTCGGCTCCCTCACGGTCTCCCTGCTGGAGTACGTGAGGCAGATGCTGCAGTGAGAGTGAGGAGGGATCCCGGTGTCAGACAACGTATTCAGAGTCCCGTCTCCCGGAGAGATCGATGAGCAGGGCGATGTGATGATGCGCCTTGCCGACGAACTGAGGGATACGGTGCTGCCCTTTGTGGTGCGTATCAGGGAGCTGCTGGAGGAGGCGCGGGCGGCCGATACGGAGTGTGTCGGAAGGCTCAAGGTGCTGCGGGATAACGCTTCTCAGGCAGAGGCACAGTACGCCTATTATGAAGAGAATGTGCGCCGTTCCAAAGAGCTGCTGGAGAAGTACAGAGATACCAAGGAAAAGATCCAGCGCCTCATCGACGCAGACGTGCGTAAAAAGCAGGAACTCATGAAAAAAAGACCCTCCACGGAGGCGGAGCAGCAGGAGATCATAGCCCAGGCAGCTGCCTGTGAGGAGAGGATCGCGGAATACCGCAGTCAATACACGGCTCTGTCCATGGAAGAAAACAGGGAAAACGTGAACCTGCAGCTGCTGCTGAAAGAGGAGCACAAGGCGAGGGCATGGCGCAAGTATTATGTGGGGAAATACCAGAACCTGCTGAAAGCCTATGCGCTCTTCACGGAGGCTTTTAAGCCGGTCAGCGAAGCGGAACAGCAGGGTCGTTTTGATACGTTATTTACCAGGAGCGAAGGAGCCGCGGAAGAACTCAACGGGCTCAGAATAAAGCTTGACGCGCTGTCCCAGGAACTGCAGTCCTATCACTGGGGCGTCTGAGGAGGGAACGGAGATGGATGACAGGGCAGAGAGACCGGAGACGGAGAGCCTGCGGGAGATAGAGGCAGAGCTGAACAGTCTGACAGAGGTGATGGACAGCGGCTATTCACCGGTTTTTTCCGATTTCCTGGTGAACCATACCGCTGATCAGAGAGCCGTGGTCCATGTGATCGGTGCGGAAATGCAGAGGATGCTGGACCAGGAGAAGAAACTGCGGAGAGCCCTGGACGAGCTGTACGCCGCACTGACAGCGGATACCAATGACGACGACGAGTATATGAAGCTGCAGGCGAGACTGGCGGATGCGGAGACCGGCAGCAGTGAACTGGAACAGATGCTGGACGACCTGAAACAGGCAGAGCAGGCGGGTACAGGGAAACTAAGGTGACAGAATGAACGAACTGGACAGAGGCGTGGAAGCCCTGAAGGCCGGACATGTCG
>CAMOJW010000040.1 GCA_946617225.1 uncultured Lachnospiraceae bacterium | reverse complement strand
CCATCAGTTCAAGGTTCATAGTGGCTGCCATGACGTCCTCGGAGGTGTAGCACATTGCGGACTTGCCGCCGACCAGGGAAGCGGTCAGACCCTGCGGGCCGTTCTCATCCTTGGTGGCTGCCTTGGAGACGCTCTCACAGGCAGCGGTGTTGTGGAAACCGAGCGTGATGGTGTTGACCATCTCGCCAAAGGTCAGCTGATCCAGCAGGTCCTCCCAGCGGGGATCGTCGTAATCCGCACCGATCATCTCGGAGATGGACATGGTGCCGCCGCTTGCGAGTGTCGGCATAGGGGTGTCGGCGTGGTCAGCCGCATTGTACTGTGTGAACTGCAGGGCGGCGGCCAGCTGATCGTTCATGGTCAGCTGCGCGCGGGCGGTCGGGAAGGTGCCTTCCCAGTCGCTGCGGCTCAGGAAAGTGACCTTTCCGGGGGCCAGGCTGCTCTTGTTGGGATCGGATTCGTCAAACAGGTTCGTGATCTCGGCGCCGGTCGCCTCGGACCTGGCATAGGTGGTGGTGTCGAGAGTATCGTTCGTCCACTTCCAGACGAGTTCGCTGTTTCCTGCCGCGTCCATGCCGTCAGCGGTCGTATAGCCCTTGGCGGCGAGGATGTTGTTCATGGCGTTGTGGCTGCCCATGGCCACGGTGAAGTAGTAGTCGCCGGCGTCCACGATGTAAGTTTTGGCGCCGTTCGCGTCATAGGCGCGGAGCTCACGCTTGGGCACGTTCACGGTGACTGTCTCGGAGGCACCGGGCTCGAGGACCTGGGTCTTGCCGAATCCGCAGAGTTCCACGGAAGCCTTCTCGACGCCGTTGGCCCTGTCATAGTCGGTGTAAGGGGACTGGAAGTAGACCTGGACAGTCTTCTTGCCGGCCCTGTCACCGGTATTGGTGACCTTGACCTGCACGTCAAAGCTGTCTGTGTTCTCGGTCACGGTGTAGTCGCTGAGGTCAAAAGTGGTGTAGGACAGGCCGTATCCGAAGGGGAACGCGACTGTCTTGCTGTAATCAAAAGCGCCGGCCTTGGCGGTCTTCATGACCACGTCTTCATAGCGGGTCTCGGGATAACGATAGCCGAGATAGATGCCTTCCTGATAGACGCTGTACATGCCCTGCACGTCCGCGCCTTCGAGGCCGAGGCCATAGCTGTCATAGCCCTCGTAAGGGACGGTGTAGAAGTTCACGACAGCCGGATTCAGCATGTTGTCATACCAGTAGGTGTCCACGAGGCTGCCGGAAGGGGAGACCGTACCGGAGAGGAGACGGCCCACACCGATGGCGCCGGTCTGGCCGACGTCGCCGATCCACATGCAGGAGTCGATGCCGTAGTCGGTGCCGCAGATCTCGGGATCCAGGAAATCCATCTCGATGGCGTTGGAGGTGTTCAGCAGGACAACGATGCTCTTGAAGGTGCCGTCGTCCTTGAGGGCCTTCAGGCCGGCGAGGAGGTCCTTTTCTTCCTGGGAGAGGGCGAGATAGTCGCCGTCCTTGCCCATACCGTAGTGGACATCCTCTGTTTTGGCCTCGGACTGGCCCGCGCTGCCCTGATCGCCCACCGCGCTCTTGACTTCGGTGGTGGTCACGAGGGAGACGCTGTCATCGCCGTCGGGGAGGTCCGCGCCTTCACCGCCGGAGCGGGAGAGGACCACGATGGCGGCATCGCCGTACTCGGCAAAAGAAGCGGCGTTCGCGCTCTCGACCTCGGCCCAGGGAGCTTCGTTCACGGCGTACTGAGTGTTGGCAGCCAGAGCGTCGGAGATGGAAGCGGGGGTCATGCGGCTGTATTTGTCCGCAACGGAGACGTACCAGTCCCAGAGGCCCTGGTTGATCTCGATGCCTTCCTGATCCAGAGCGTCCTTCAGGGAAGGAGCGGCGCTGGTGTCCACGGAGCCGCTGCCGGTCCCGCCGTACATCAGATCTACGCTGCCCCTGGCGAACAGGGAGACCTTGGCGCCGGCTGCCAGAGGCAGGGCGTTGTTGTCATTCTTGAGCAGGGCTGCGCCTTCGGATTCGACCTGTGCGCAGAGCTCGCGCTCGTACTCCCAGCGGGCGTCTTCGCTCTCGAAGTCGCTGGTGAAATACATGGATTCGAGGTCGTAACCCTGGATCCTGGAGAAAGATGTGTTCAGTGCTACGTTGATGGTCGTGGCGTACTGGTTGGCAAAATAATTGCCGACGCAGGCGGCCGCCGTCAGAACGGCGAACAGGATCGTGAGGATCCGCCACAGCATGGTCTTGGGTTTCTTCATTCTGTGCCTCCCTTTCATGATGATGATTTATATTGCGAGAGCCCGTACAGGGCTCGTGTCGCCTGACTAATTAAGGGTCGGTCTAAACCCGCGCTGCCGCCGCTCCGCGGCTTCCGTCCGCCCGGGTCTAAACCCGCGCTATCGCCGCTTCGCGGCTTACCAGCGCTCCCTCCCTTCGGATTCCCGCCCCGCTTCGGGCACTCCTGTGCCCTCGCGTGGCTCCATCCTCAGGGAGGACGCTCGCCGGATGTCTGCGAAATGCTCATGCAAGCATGGCATTTTGCAGCCGCCCGGCTCGCTGTTTAGACCCAGTTTGTGCTGTTGGAGCTCTTGCCCTTAAGTTTGTAATCCGGGTTCGGCTTGTCCGCGCGGATGAAGACGGCGGTATCTTCCGCGGCCCCGCTGACGGCCCTGAGTTCGTGGCGGCCCTTCATGGGCACCTTGAAGCGGAAGATGTGGCTGCCCTTCTGTGTGCCGATCTTCTCACCGTCGCAGTAAAGGGTGACTTCCTCACAGTTGGAGTAGACCTTGACTTCGATCTCGGACTCGGTCCTGTCACGGAAGCGCTTGGAGCAGATGTGCACGAAGGGATCCCTGTGGTTCCACCAGGCCTTGTAGAGGTAGAAGCTGTCCTTTTTGATCTGCCGGTCAAAGGTGACCAGGCCCTTGTGGTTCATGCCGGGCTCGCCGCCCTGGTCACGGGCGTCGGCCGCGAAATCGAACATGTTCCAGACATGGGTCGCCCACATGAACGGCCGCTTCTCGAAGCACTCCAGCATATACTCGTGATAGAGCGCCTGATATTCCTCGGTCTGATCGCCGCGCTTCGGATGGGAGGAGTGCAGGTTGGTCATTGCCTCCGCTCCGTACTCGGAGAAGCCCAGGCATCTGTTCGGATACACTTTGTGGAAGAAATCGATCCACAGGTCGTTCAGCCTGAAACCGGGGACATACCAGCCCAGGTACAGGTTCCAGCTGACCACGTCGGTGATGTGGGCCACTTTGTTGAAGGGACCGCACATGGCATAGCAGGCGAGGGTGGTGAAGCGGGTCCTGTCCATCTCGTGGCAGAGATCGTTGAGGACGCGGTGGTTGTCCAGCATATCCGCATTGTCTTTGGTGGAGATGGTGATCTCGTTGGAGACGCCCCAGCAGACGATGCAGGGATGGTTGTAGTTCTGGATGATCAGTTCCTTCATCTGGGAGATGGTGTTCTCCCGGCCATTCGGCATGTGCTCGGAGATGTAGGGGATCTCCGCCCAGACCACCATGCCCCGCTCATCGCAGAGATCGTAGAAGTACTGGTCGTGCTGGTAGTGGGCCAGGCGCACGGTGTTGACGCCCATCTCGCAGATCAGGTCCATGTCTTCGCGGTGCATCTCGGGCGTCAGCGCATTGCCGATGCCCTTTCTGTCCTGGTGGCGGGAGACGCCCCTGAGGGGATACGCTCTGCCGTTGAGGAAAAAGCCCTTTTTCGCATCATAGGAGAAATCGCGCACACCGAAACGGGTGCTGACGGCGTCCTTCTCGACTCCGTCGACGATGAGCACCGCTTCCGCCGTGTACAGATACGGATCCTCGACGCCGTTCCAGAGGTGCACGGAGGGTATCGTGAGATCCACGTTCCTGCCTTTTCCTTCGGCTGCGACCGCACCTTCCGCGTCGAGCAGGCGGATACGCACGACGGCATTCTCATCCTCACAGTTGTTCCAGGTCTCCACGCTCACCTCTCCGCGGCTGTAGCTGTCCACAGGCCTGGGGGTCACACTGATGCCGGGCCCTCCCATGTAGTCCATATCGAAGTGGTCCTTATTCACCGTGATCAGATAAACGTCCCTGTAGATGCCGCCATAGAACGTGAAGTCGGCCTTCTGGGGATAGACGCGGTCATTGACGCTGTTGTCCGCCCAGACCTGCAGGTGGTTCTCCTCTGCCAGGACATCGGTGATATCGTAGCGGAAGGTGGAGTAACCGCCGTCGTGGGTTCCCAGAAGCGTGTCGTTCAGCTTCACTCTGGCCGAAGCGTTCACACCGCGGAATTCCAGATAGACGCGCTCGTCAGGCGCGAAGACGGGCTTTTCAAGGTCCTTCTCGTACAGGCAGGTCCCCCTCCAGTAGTCGTTTCCGCCGTCCTGGCCGTCGACGGCATTCCAGGTGTGGGGGAGATCCACGCCGGAGGCCTGTCCGTCCGGCCCCGTGAACCGCCAGTCCCTGTTGATGTTTACTGTTTTGCGCATGCTTCCCTCCTTCATCCATGCCGCAGCAGCAAGCAGGCGTGATTGCCCCTTTCGGAAAAAACCATCCATACTAACAGCATTTGTTTGATACAAATATAAAAAAAGCCCGGAGCGGACTTCAACGGGACCGGAATAATCGACACTTCTGACAGCATAATCTGCACGGAGGGGAGACATTGACAGTGCTTTTACCGCGGATTTAAAATAGCAGTGGCTTTAAATTCAGAAAGCACAGGAGACAGCGGACAGCCGATGAAAAAGTATCTCACAGCCATCATAGAGGATGATCCGGAGTATTCCCGGTACCTGCAGGAGTGCCTGCACAGGTACGGGGAGGAGCACGGCTGCGCTTTTCAGGTGAAGAGCTTCGGGAGAGCGGAGCAGTTTCTCGCAGCGGAGCAGGGCCTGTACGACCTGGTCTTCATGGATGTGGAGCTGGGAGAGGGATGGATGAACGGCATCGAGGCGGCCCGCGCGCTCCGCAGCCGGGGGAGCATGGCGATGCTCTTCTTCGTCACGAACATGCCCCAGTACGCGCCGAGCGGCTACGACGTGGACGCCATCGATTACTGCCTCAAGCCCATCAACTATCGGTCCCTGTCCGTCAAACTGGACAAAGCTCTCCGCATCCTTGCAGGCAGGAGCGGCGTGCCGGTGCGGATTCGCCTGAAGGACGGGATGCGGGTCGTGTCCTCGGCGGATATCCGCTACATTGAGGTGATGGGACACGATCTGATGTTCCACACGGATTCGGAAGTACTGACTTCCTACGGCGGTCTCAAGGAGAGGGAAGCGGAGCTCAGCGGCCATGAATTCGTCCGCTGCAGTGCCTCCGCCCTGGTGAATCTGCGCTATGTGACAGGCCTTTTCGGAGATGAGATCAGCGTCGGCGAGGAGAGGATCCGGATCGGGCGCTCGAGAAAGAAAGATTTTATGAACAGACTCAACCAGTATCTGGGAGGCTGAGGGTACCGGGAGACTGCCATGCCCCAACTGACATTCGCACCGCGGACGGATCTGAATGCCGCGGCTTATCTGATAGAGATCCTTATTGCGGAGGGTCTGTTCCTGGGCGCTTACCACAAGCGCCCTGTTTTTGCCGCGCGGACAGCGGGGGCTTGCCTTGCCCTCGTCCTTGCAGGGACACTGACAGGAATTCCCGCGCACGGGAGCGTTCTGCGCTTTCTGTGGTTCCTGACAGCCATGTGTCTGAGCATCGCCGCGGCCTGCTTCTGCTACAGGGAGGATCTGTTTACCCTGATCTCCGCCTGTGTGGCGGGGTTTGCCGCCCAGCACATCGCCAACAAGGTCACGATCCTGGTGAGCATGCTCCCCACTGCGGCCATGATCACATCGAGGAGCACGGCCATGAGGATGCTCCTGGAGGTCCTGGTCTTCGCTTATGTCTATCTGATCATCTACCTGGTCTTCGGGCGCAGGCAGAAGACACGGGAGATCAGCATCCATCTTAAGACACTGGCCGTGTGCATCGTGCTCACCTGCATCGGCGTCAACCGCCTGGTGGTGGACAACGAGCAGGTCGACGTCTCCCTGGAGATCGCAGCCGCGATCTATGCCATCCTGTGCTGCCTGTTCGCGCTGATCATCCAGTTCACCGTGTCGCGCTGGCAGGAGGCGGAAACGGACCGCCTGATGACGGCCCAGCTCTACACCGAGTCTGCCAAACAGTACGAGCAGTGGTCGGTCAATGCGGGCATGATCAAAGTCTGGATCCACGATCTGCGCCACCTGATGAACCGGATCGAGCGGGTCGGCAGCGCGGGCACGGCTGACAGCACGTCCGTCCCCGACATCTCCGCGATCCGCAGCGCCGTGGACAGGATGTCCCCGACGGTGCGAACGGGCAACGATACCCTGGACACCCTCCTGCGCAACACGGACGATCTCTGCAGACAGAACAGGATCTACCTGCAGTGCGTGGCTTACGCTGACTGCCTGAAAGATCTGGACGGCATGAAGCTGTACTTCCTTTTTGCCAACGCCATAGATAACGCCATCGAGGGGGTCTCGGCCATCGAGGATCCGGAGAAAAGGCTCATAGATATCAGCGTCCGCGCCTTCGGCGACTGTGCTGCCATCCGTTTCTGGAATTACTATGCCGGTCAGATCACTTTCGAGAACGGACTGCCGGCGAGCCGCCATAAAGAAGAGGGGCACGGCTACGGCATGAAGAGCATGCAGCGCATCGTCGACGAGTTCGACGGCGTGATGAATGCCCATACGGAGGGCGAGATCTTCCGGCTGGATATCATGCTGCCCATCCCCTCGGGCGGGGATGCCTGAAGAGCCCTTATGGACGATATCTCGTACGAATGCTGTCTTCCGGATTGAGAAAAACGGACACATAGTGTATAGTATAGAAATCATGAAGGAATTCTGGTTAAAATGGAAGAGCAAGCTGATACCGGTGGCCACCCTGTTTGCGGTGGTCTTTCTGGTATGGCATGCTTTCGGGCGCATGCTGCCCGGCCTCATCCCCCTGCTGCAGGAGGGCAATGAGGAGAAGATAGCCGCCTATCTGGCGCAGGAGCGCGGGATCCGCGGGGCGATCAGCGTCTTCCTGCTGTCCATGATCCAGGTCGTGAGCGTGGTGCTGCCGGGCATGGCGATCCAGGTCGCTGCCGGCATGATCTACACCTGGTGGAAGGCGTTCCTTCTCTGTTACACGGGTTTCGTGACAGCCAACACGCTGGTGTTTGCCTTCGACCGGGGGATGGGAAGCGAGCACAAGGAGATCACCCTGAAGAACAAAACGGCCCAGTTCCTGCACAAACTCTACGACCTGGACCCGGTGTTCATGGTCGGTATCGCCTACATGATCCCGGGCGTGCCCAACGGTATCGTTCCCCACGTGGCGGCGAGATCCAAGGCGACCCTGAAGCAGTTCATCGTCGGCGTGGCGGGCTGCAGCTGGATCCAGATCCTGGCGTCCTGCCTGGCGGGCAGCTTTCTGATCCAGGGCGAGTGGCTGTTCACCTTCCTGTGCATCGCCGCCCAGCTCGTGCTGATCGCCCTGATCGTGTGGCACAGGGAGTTTGTGGTGGCGAGACTGGAGGAGCTGCGCTATTTCCGCAACCGCGTCCGCAACCGGCTGACGGGTTCTCACGACCCGGAGACGCCGGAGGAGGGACTCGAACTGGCTGCCCAGCTGGCGCTGCAGATGGCGCAGGCGGGGGAAGTGAGAGAGGAGAATGAGCGAGAGAATCGAGCACAGGGAGAATATTGAGGAGGCGCTTGCCCAGAGCCTGAAGGCGCTGGTGGTCCGCATGCCGTTCGAGAAGATCACGATCAAACAGATCACGGACGGCGCCGGCGTCATCCGCGTGACCTTCTATAACCACTTTCAGGACAAGTACGACCTGCTGGGCTGGATCATCCGAAGCGAGATCCTGGCGCCGGTCCGGATCCTGATCGAGAACAGGATGTTCCGGGAGGCGATCCAGCTGATCTTCTCGGGCCTTCTGCGGGACAGGGAGTTCTATGCCGCGGCGTCGCGCATCGAGGGGCAGAATTCCTTCGAGGACATCGTGCGGGACTGCATCTATGAGCTGCTGCTGAGCCTTTTCACCGACCACGCCAGGCGGGTCCACCCCAAGTACGCCTGGCTCACGCCCGCCTACATGGCCCAGTACTACGCCCAGTCCATGACCTTTGTCGTGCTCAGCTGGATCCGCGAGGGGATGCCGCTGGGACCGGAGGAGATGGGGGAGATCTACGAGCACATGGCCACGCGATCCATGGCCGATGTGCTGGAGGAGCTGTGAGGCTTCGGGCGGCGCGACACTTTTTCCCGGCTGTCCGCATGAAGATATACAAACGGGCCTGTTTGTCAACGGGCTTCCGACAGAGACCGCAGATTGGATATTTCCGATCGCCGGTCTTTTTTTTATGATGGATCACGACAAAAGTAAGTGATTCCAAACCGGGAAGGACAGGAAGTATGGTACAGAAATTCGGCAAGGCAGTGGTGAAGGCGAGGTTCGTGATCCTCGTGCTGGCGCTCGTGCTGCTGATCCCTTCGGCATGGGGAACGCTGCACACCAGGATCAACTACGATCTGCTCACCTATCTGCCGGAAAGCATTGAGACGATCAGAGGGCAGAACATCCTCACGGATGACTTCGGGACCGGCGCGATCACCATGCTGGTGATCGAGGGCAAGAGCGACCGCGAGATCGTGGCCATCAAGGAGCGGATCGAGCAGGTGGAGCACGTGAACAAGGTCATCTGGTATGACAGCGTGATGGACATCTCGGTGCCCAAGGAGCTGCTCCCGGACAAGCTTCTCAAGGCCTTCGTCAACGGGGACGCCACACTGATGGCGGTGACCTACGACTCCAGCACTTCCTCCGACGACACGATGGACGCCATCACGGAGATCCGGAAGGGACTGGACGACGGGGCCTACCTGCAGGGCATGAGCGCGGTCGTCACGGACACCAGGGATGTCGCCGAGGCGGAGGAGCCCATATACGTCCTGATCGCCGTGGTGCTGTCCTCCATCGTCCTGGCGCTGAGCATGGACACTTTTCTGGCGCCCGTCTTCTTCCTGTTGTCGATCGGCGTCGCGATCCTGTATAATCTGGGCACGAACTACTTTTTCGGTGAGATCTCCTACCTCACCAAGGCCCTGGCGGCCGTGCTTCAACTGGGCGTCACGATGGACTACTCCATCTTCCTGTATCACAGCTTCAAGGAGGAGGAGACTCTGCACCCGGACGACGAGAAGGGAGCGATGGCAGAGGCTATCGCGAGGACTCTCCAGTCCGTCGTGGGGTCGAGCGTGACGACTATAGCCGGGTTCGCAGCCCTCTGCTTCATGACCTTCCGCTTCGGATTCGACGTGGGCATCGTCATGATGAAAGGTGTGGCCCTGGGCGTCGTCTGCTGCGTGACGGTCCTGCCGTCCATGATCCTGATCTTCAACGGCGCTATCGAGAAGACGCGGCACAGGCCCTTCCTGCCGGAGTTCAGGAAGATCCCGGGCCTGGTCCAGAAACACTACAGGCTGATCCTGGTGCTGTTCTGCCTGGTCTGGATCCCCGCCGGATTCGGCTACACGCATACGGCGGTGTACTACGATCTGCTGGATACGCTTCCGCAGGACCTGCCCTCCATGCAGGCCAATAAGAAGCTGGACGAGTCTTTTTCCATGAACAATACGCTGATGATCCTCGCGGACAGTCAGCTGGACAACAAGAGCGTCACCCGGATGTGCGACGAGATCCGCGGTGTGGACGGCGTGAAGAACGTGATAGGCTTGGAGACCTATCTGGGCGAGACGATCCCGGAGGAGATGATCCCGCAGGACCTGCGCGACGAGCTGACGACGGACGAATACCAGCTGCTGCTGGTCGGCAGCGAATACAAGACTGCCACGGATGAGGTCAACGCCCAGATCGATGAGATCAATCAGATCATGGACCGCTACGACGAGAAGGCCATGCTCATAGGCGACGCCCCCTGCACCCGGGACCTGATCAATATTTCCAACAGGGATTTCAACGTGGTCAACTGGGTCTCCATCGCTTTTATCTTCTGTATCGTCGCGGTGGTGTTCGGGTCGCTCTCCCTTCCCTTCATCCTGGTGCTGGTGATCGAGTGCGCGATCTTCATCAACATGGCGATCCCGTACTACACGGGGGTCAGCCTCCCGTTCATCGCCTCCATCGTCATCGGGACCATACAGCTGGGCTCCACCGTGGACTACGCGGTGCTGATGACCAGCCGCTACCAGCAGGAGCGAAGGAGCGGCAAGTCCAGAGAGGAATCTGTCCGCATCGCGCACAGCACTTCCATGACCAGCGTGATCGTCAGCGCCATGAGCTTTTTTGCCGCCACGATCGGCGTGAGCGTCTACTCGAGGATCAGCATCATCTCCTCCCTGTGCACACTGATGGCCAGAGGCGCGCTGATCAGCATGGCGACGGTGCTGCTGGTCCTGCCGGCGGCCCTGCTGCTGCTGGATCCGCTGATCCTGCGGACCAGCCGGGGGTTCCTGCCGGAGGGGGCCAGAAAGAATAAAAAGAACACAACAGACAACAACGAACGGCGTCACGGCGAGACACAGCCGGTCTGAAGGATAGAGGAGCCGACTGTCAGGCTTCAGAAAGGTCGAAGAGTCATGAAAAGGAAACAGGTATTGGCACTGATGCTGTCGCTCATGCTGGCAGCCGGGACCGGCATGAAGCCGGTGACCGCGCTTGCGGCGGACGGATACGGCAGCGCCGCTTCGGAGGCTGCGGGTCTGGAGGACGCGCTCACGGCAGCTGCCCGCGAGGTCTCCGGCCTGGCGCAGAAGGAAGAGACGATCTATATCTTTGCCGACGCGGAGGGCAATCAGAAGGACATCACCGTCTCCGGCTGGCTCAAGAACACAGACGGCGCCGCCGTGCTCAAGGACAGCACGACAGCATCGGATCTTGAGAATGTCAAGGGCGACGAGACTTTCACCGCGAACGGCAGTGAGATCACCTGGGACGCCAAGGGCAGGGACATCTACTACCAGGGGACGACCGACAGGAAGCCCCCCGTGTCCGAGAAGATCACCTACTACCTGGACGGCCGTCAGGTCACCCCGCAGGAGCTGGCCGGCGCGACGGGCAGCGTGAAGATCCGCATCGAGTACACGAACAGCGAGAAGCGCGGGAACGTCTACGTGCCTTTTACCGCGGTCACGGGCATGGTCCTGTCCAACGATAAGGTCAGGAACGTCAAGGTTGACAACGGATCGGTCGTCTCCGAGGGCAAGAACACTGTCGTCGTGGGGATGGCTTTCCCGGGCCTGCAGGAGAGCCTGGACGCCGTCAAAACGGATGCCGAGGACATGCTGGACAGGGTCGACGCCAGCGAGCGCGCCAGGAACAAACTGACTGACATGGACATCCCCGACTCGGTGGAGATCACTTTCGAGGCGGAGGATTTCGAGATGAGCACATGCCTGACCATGGTGTTCGCGGGCTCCCTGGACAGCGAGGACCAAGAGGAGATGGACGAGGACCACGACACGGTCTTCGACGAGATGGACCAGAAGATCGCGGACCTCGAGGACGACGGCCAGAAGCTGGCGGACGGCGCCGCGGAGCTCAGCGACGGGATCGGCGAGGCGGCAGACGGCTCGGGCGATCTGGCGGACGGCGCCTCAGAGCTGTCCAAGGGCATCATGAAATATACGGACGGCGTCTCTCAGGTGAACAAGGGCTCGAAGGAGCTGGCCGACGGCCTCGGCAGTGCGCTGTCGGGGGCCTCGCAGCTCGGAGACGGCCTGAAGGAATATGCGGCCGGCGTCGCACAGGTGGACAAGGGAGCCCAGGATCTTGCCGGGGGCAGCCAAAAGCTCTCCGAAGGCTCCGCACCCCTGCGCCAGGGGGCTTCCCAGCTGTCAGACGGCCTGGACCAGCTCTATGACGGCCTGGCCGGCGAGGAGACGCAGAAGAAGATGCAGGCCTTGACGGAGGGCGGCAAGGATCTGGTAGAGGGAGCCTCCCAGCTGGCGGACGGCGTGAAGACCGTCGTGGCGACGGCGCAGCAGATCGCCGACGGACTCGCCCAGATCACGGGCATGCAGGAGAACGAAGACGCCGCGGTCTACGCCAATTCTGAGGCACTGCGCCAGGGAGCTTCCCAGCTGGCAGCCGGCGCTTCCCAGGTCGCGGACGGCCTCGGCCAGGCACAGGCTGGCGCGGAGCAGCTCTCCGCAGCGATCGAACAGTATACGAAGGGCATGTCTGATGCGGCGGGAGCGGTCTCCGGCGCCGCAGGACAGCTGAGCCAGGGCGCTTCCGGCATTGCCTCGGCGGCGAGTGACTTCAGACAGGCGGCGGGCCAGCTCAAGGATGCCCTGAACAAAGACTTCAGCGCCGACGCCCAGGCACTGGAGGATGCGCTCGGGAAGCTGGAGCAGGACGCCGGCACGCTGCAGAATGACGCGGGGAACGTGCAGAGCGCCGCTTCCGACCTGCAGGGGAGCCTCAGCGGGATCGAGAGCAGCGCCGCGGAGAAGGGCAAAAATGCCGCCGCTTCCGGCGACAGCGTCTACCAGGCCGCTGTATCGGCCATCAACGGTTCTTCGCTCAGCGACGAGGACAAACAAATCGCCATCGAAGCCCTGCAGAGCGCGGGGATCGCCGGCAAGGTCGACAGCGCCACCTCACAGGCGGCGGATACGGCGGCGGCAGAGGCAGTTTCGGGCGTCTCCGGTAAGGTCTCCGATGTCAACGATCAGGCTGCGCAGCTGAAGACCGATGCGGGCAGCCTGTCCGATGACGCGCAGGCCGCGTCCAATGCGGGCAGCACGCTGGCAGGAGATGCCAAGGCAGCCGGTGATGCCATGAGCGCCATGGGCGGTGCCCTGGACGACCTGGACAGTGCTGTGGACAGCCTGCAGCAGGGCGTCAGCGGCGTCACGCAGGCGGCCGGAGCTCTGGAGAGCGCCATGGACAGCGCACAGCAGACGTCTGCACAGCTTTCAGGCGCCGCATCCGGGCTGGCGGACAGCATCGGACAGCTGCAGCAGGGCGCGCAGCAGGTGAGCGACGGCCTGGGCGGCGAGCAGGGTCTCGCGGGCAGTATCACAACCTACACGACCGGCGTCGATCAGGCAGCGGCCGGCATGGACCAGTTCGCCAAGGGTCTCAGCGATCCCGAGCAGGGCCTTCAGGCAGGTGCCGACGCCCTGAAGAGCGGCACACAGCAGTACACCGACGGCGTCTCCCAGCTGGCGCAGAGCCTCGGCACGGCGGCGCAGGGCGTGAAACAGCTCAGCGACGGCGCCGACCAGCTGGATACCGGTATTCAGCAGTATACGGCCGGCGCGGACCAGATCGCCGCAGGCGCTTCCCAGCTGGCCGCCGGAACCTCTCAGCTCCGCAGCAGTTCAGCACAGCTCCTGGGCGGCATGCAGAGCCTTGCAGACGGCGCGCAGCAGCTGAAAGACGGCGCCGACCAGCTCGCGCAGGGGACCAATGAGCTCGACAAGAACTCCGGGGCCCTCAACAGCGGCAGCTCCCAGCTCAGCGACGGCGCCCAGAAACTCGCGGACGGCATGGCCAAGATCCTGTCCGGTTCCGTGGAACTGAAGGACGGCTGCGCCACCCTCAACGAAGAGGGCATCCGCAAGATCGCGGACCTCTACCGCACCGACATCCTTTCCATCGATGACCGCCTGGTCGAGCTCAAGAACGCCTCCGGCGACTACAAGACCTTCACCGGCGAGGCTGTCAATCCCGACAGCAGCGTGAAGTTCATCATCAAGACAGACGGAATAGAGAAGTAACCTTGCTTGGAGATCATAGTATGCGTTATTGGGAATTGGCCATCATCACCGCGGCCATCGGTCTGGGCATCTACGGCGCGGTCGCGCGCCGCGGCGCCAACATCGTCCGCCTGGACCTGCGGATGCTCTGGATGGCGCTGATCTGGGGAGGCCTGCAGCTGGGCGCGGCCGGCATCGGATTCAGCATCGCCAGGTTCCTCCTCTCCGAGGACCTGCGCCGGGGCGGGAGCCTGTGGCCCCGGGCTCTGGCAGGAGTCCTGCTGATCGCCTGTGGGATCCGTATGATCCTTCTCGGCTCCAGACGCAAGACATTCTTCGAGCATCGGATGGAGCAGATCGACATGCGCGAGGACGCCCTCCTCTGTCTCCGCTGCTGCGGTCTCGCGGCCGTCGGCGGCTGTGTCATCGGCCTGCTCGGCTACACCTTCCTGGCCCTGATCCCTGCAGCTTTCTGCTGCTCCTGCCTCTGCACAGCCCTCGGCTACTTGGGCGGCCGCGCCTTCGGCGCGCTCCGCACAGATGCCGCCGAGATCGTCGGCGGCGTCCTCCTCTGCGGCCTGGCAGCTGTGATGATCGTGTGAGTAGAGGACGGGAGTGTAACGCCGCGTCAGGCGGGACCGAGGACAGAAGAGATGAATGGAATACAAGCCACAAGTGCCAGGTGAAGGCGCTTGTGGCTTGTGTTGTTCATGATTATTAGAAAAGTATCACGCGAAGATAGGCTTGATTGCCTCGGACAAGGCATCCTTTTCCGCCTGGGCGGCGGCGAGGTCCTTGCCCAGGGTGGTGTAGTAGGCCTTGATCTTGGGCTCGG
>CAMOJW010000039.1 GCA_946617225.1 uncultured Lachnospiraceae bacterium | reverse complement strand
TGACCTTGAAGCGCTACGCGAATGCCACCGAGGGTCTTCTGAGAAGCTTCTTAGTGTTTCCATAGCGCTTGTGACCTTGAAGCGCTACGCGAATGCCACCGCAAGCCTTCTGAGCAGCATTTTAGTATATCCGTAGCGCTTGTGACCTTGAAGCGCTACGCGAATGCCACCGAGGGTCTTCCGAGAAGCATCTTAGTATTTCCGTAGCGCTTGTGACCTTGAAGCGCTACGCGAATGCCACGAAGGGTCTTCTGAGAAGCATCTTAGTATTTCCATAGCGCTTGTGACCTTGTAGCGCTACGCGAATGCCACCGAGGGTCTTCTGAGAAGCAACTTAGCGCTTCCGTAGCGCTTACGACCTTAAACCGCTACGTAAACGCCGCTGCCACCTTCATGAGACGATTCATGGTACATGCAAGGGATTCAGCCTGATATACCACGCAGAATAAGAGGGAGCAGTTAATGGCTGCCCCTTTTTCAGGCACTTAACAGGCATTTAAACTGTATTAAACAGAATATTTGCAGTAAAATTCAAACCATAAGCTTCTTCTTTGGCACTAATATGCAGAAGATACTGAACAAACCGGTTCGGTATTGCAGGCCGGATGGCGTTCATGATGAGAGGAAGAGCATATGAGCAACGATTCCCGCATAGATAAAGCATTCCTGACGGAGCAGGTGATCGCCTATCAGAATGGCGAAGAAGGTGCTTTTGGGATCATTTATTCGATGGTCAGCGACAGACTGTTCAGATATGCCATGGTCATGACGGGAGACCGCATGGAGGCGGAGGATCTGCTGCAGGACACTTTGGTCCAGATCATCAGATCCATAGGAAGTCTTCAGGACCCTTCTGCATTCATGGCCTGGAGCGTGCAGATCATGCGCAATGTTTATTCTCACAAGCTGCGCAGGACTCGTGATGTGGTCGCACGCGATGAGAATGACCTGGATTATCTCGAGAGTATCGTCGATGAGAACGAGTCGACCCGCCCTGATAAAGTCGCAGAAGACGAAAGCCTCGGAACGATAGTGCAAAGCGAGATAGACCGGCTGCCGGAAGCACAGCGTGTCACGATCCTCGCATATTATTACGACGAGCTTTCGGTCCGGGAGATCTCCGATATGATGGGGGTGACGGAGAATACGACGAAGTCGAGGCTTTTTGCCGGCAGAAAAGCAATGAAGCGCGGTATCGAGAGATACGAAAAGCGAACAGGCGTAAGGCTGCACTCGGTCGCGCCGGCTCCGCTTATTGCTGCGATGGTGCAGCAGATCTTCGACAAAACGGCCATCGATCTGGACATTGTAAAACAGTCGGTATTGCAGAGAGTGCTGGAAACCCTGCGAATGACGGGACATTCGCTGCCTACGATAACTGCACCGCAGCAGCCGGTGTCCCCGCAAGTCTCGCGGCCTTCGATGCCTGAGCAGGTACTGCAACGGCAGCCTGCCACGCAGCCGACCCCCGAGCGTGTACCACAGCAGCCGACTCCGCATCAGGCACCGCAGCAGCCGGCCTCACAGCCGACCCCTGAGCAGGTGCCGCAGCAGCCCACCTCGCAGCCGGTACCTGAGCAGGTGCCGCAGCAACCTGCCACGCAGCCGACCCCTGAGCAGGTGCCGCAGCAACCCACCTCGCAGCCTTCGATGCCCGAAAAGGCGCCTAGGCAACCGGTCTCGCAGTCGACTCCGGAGCAGATGCCGCAGCAGCCGAGTCAGCCGACTGGGCAACAGCCTGCCTCGCAGCCAACCCCTGAGCAAGTGCCGCAGCAGCCGGCTCAGCCGTCCGGTCCGCAGCAGCCGGGCCGTCCGGCCCCCGACCAGACGCCGAGCCGTCCGACTGCACCACGGAGTGCGACCCCTCAACCGGAAAGGTGGCAGAGCCCCCGGCCGAATAAAACGCCGGACTCTCCGAGCATTCATCATGCAGAGCCGGAGCATTTTACAAGACCTGCAGGCCCGGACTATACCGCAAGCCCCGCGGAGCCGGACTATACCGCAGGCCCTGCAGAACCGGAGCATTTCACAGGCCCTGCGGAACCGGAGCATTTCGCAGGCCCTTCAGAACCAGAGCATTTCGCATGCCCTTCAGAGCCGGACTATTCCGCAGGCCCTGCGGAGCCGGATCATACAAAAGGCCCTGCGGAGCCGGACACCGGCGCACACAGAGGAGATCCGGGGAGAAACAGGAGAACGGCGGCAAGGAACAGGGACCATGCAGAGATCGGGGGAAAAAGGAAACTCGCCTCCCAGGCGCGCAGAGCTGCCCTCAACGCGAAGAGGGCGTTGGTGCTCAAGATCCTTGCAGGTGCAGCGGCGGTTTTGGGAGTGTTCGGTCTCCTGGGCCGCTTTGCGGGGAGCCGTCTCGGGAACCATGTCGGAGTTTTTGACGGGGCGGAGCCTGCCGCTGTCATAAGCGATTCCGGTGAGAGAGATCCTGCCGCCGGCATCAGCGATCACGACGGGACGGATCCTTCAGATCCGATCGGTGATCTCTTTGATACAGATATTGCTGATCTGATCAGCGATTACAGCAAGGCTTATCTGTCCGTGCTGTATACGTATGAGAGGGATATCCGGGATTATACATGGCAGTATCCCCCCGAGGATCTTTTTGCCGAACCGGACGTAGAGCCGCAGCCGACCGCGCTCAAGGACATCGACGGAGACGGTATACCGGAGCTGTTCATCATGGAGTCGACTGTCGCCGACAGGCCAAACTGGGCCTGCGCGGATCTTCATATCTTTACGTACAAGAATGGGGCGGTGAGGGAACTGCACTATGACATGCCGTACCCGGGCGAGTATTCCGCCGAACATTACGATGACATGTTCGGACACATATGGACGGACCACCACGGACGGATGGTGCAGTACGGTACATTTGAACCGAGCACGGCCTATACGGTGTTTACCGGGAAGGATACAGGAACACTGTATATCCTGAGTTTGAACTACGTATCGGAAGAGACTTCGTACCGGATGCGCAAATACTCCATGCGCGACTCCCTGCGCGCCGGTGCGGAGGACAGCAGACTCACCGTCGAGTCAGAGATATTCAGGACGGATGGTTTTGAGGGGAGCGAGTATTTCTCGGGAGCGAGCGATCCCCGGGTGACGCTGCAGTCTGCCATCGACGACATGGGAGATATGGTGATCTACGGAGGTTTGTTCCAGAGCAGCACATATGCCATCGCTGCGAGACGGGACGCCGAGCAGAAAGGCTGGTCCGGGATATGGGAGGAAAGCTGTAAGATCGGTCCTGAGAAGTTCCGGGACCACCTCTCCATGACCTATGACGAGATCGTGGCCCTGCTCCTGGGACAGGTGCGGGAAGGGGCCGGCGACCGTGTGGATGGCGGAGCAGAAAAAACCGGCGATCCGGAAGCATTCATCAGACTGGACCGCGACGACGCGATCCGTCAGGCAGGGGATACGCTGTTCCTTTATGATATGGACAGAGGAATTCTGAGATACGGCAGCGTCGGCGGCACCATGGACAAAGCATTCGATCTCAGCAAGGCGAACGGATCCAGCAGTATCTATACTGACGGGAAAAGCCTGCTCTACTTCGGCCATGACGAGGGAAGCGGCACGGATCAGCTCACCCGGTACGATCTCTCGACAGGCTATCCGAAGAACCTGCAGCTGTTTGAGAGCACGGAGGACTTCAATGCCGCCTACTATATCGGGGCTGTCTACGATGGCGTCGCGTATGTCGGTTATTCGGACGGCGTCGGGGATCCGCTCTGGGCTGTCGATCTGGAGACCGGCAGAGTATCCGAACTGGAGGAGCACGGATATATCAGTCAGCGGTCAGGCGAGTATGTGCTGTTAAACGCGCGCAGCACGCTTTCCGCCCTGGATACCATGCCGGTCTCCATCTGCAGGCTGACCGGCACGGGCATGGAGACTGTCACAAGTCTCGGGGACAGGGTCTCGGTCATCAACGATGTCATCGACGGAAAATTCTACTATTCCGTCAGTGCGGACAGCAACTCTGAAGACATCGAACTTTACAGATGCAATGCAAACGGCTCAGGTACGGAGGCACTGGCACACTTCCAGGGCAGTTCCGGCTACAATGTCAGTGTGGACAAATACACCGCGACATACTGCACCGTGTATCTGGATGGCGGACGATACCGGTATTACTATAAAGGCGACGATCTGATCCCGCTGAGTTTTTACTAGGAACGGGGCTGTCGCATTATACTTTTTTCATGCATAAACAGTTCCGAGGGGCCCGCTTTCGCTTAGTCCTCGCTGCAACGGTACTACGGCTCGACAATACCTCGCCGAGTACCGGCGCTGCGGAAGACCCCTCGGAACTGTTTATGCATAGAACTGTATAATTCGACAGCCCCGTTTCCGGCAGGGCCTTTTCGGGATCCGTATCCCCCCCGGGGGCTTCAAGAGGACACTTTTCCAGAGTAAACTGATATAGAACTATCGGAAAGGAGGACTGCGGAATGCACATGGCGGACGCTTTGCTCGCACCGGCGGTGGCGGGCACGATGTATGTACTATCCGGCACGACAGCAGGTCTCTCCGTGAGGACGCTGCGGCAGGAACAGGAGGCGGATCCCCAGAAGCTTCCGGTGATGGCGGTCACGTCCGCGCTGGTCTTTGCGGGGCAGATGATCAACTATACTATCCCCGGGACGGGTTCTTCCGGGCACCTGTGCGGCGGCATGCTCCTGTCGGCCCTTCTGGGACCGCAGGCGGGTTTTCTGTCCATGATCGTGATCCTGACGATCCAATGTCTGTTCTTTGCGGACGGAGGGCTGATGGCTCTCGGGGCCAATGTCTGGAACATGGCGTTTTACGGGTGCTTTTTCGGGTATTATGTGATCTGGCGGCCGCTCATGCGGGGGGGCTCTCCGGAGAAGGATCGCACCAACACCCGAATGAGGATCATCGCAGCTTCGCTGCTGGGATGCATCCTGTCTCTGCAGCTGGGCGCTTTCTCCGTCGTGCTGGAGACGAGCCTGTCGGGGATCACGGAGCTTCCGTTCGGCGCTTTTGCCGGACTGATGCAGCCCATCCACCTGGCGATCGGCCTGGTCGAGGGACTGATCACGTCGGCGGTCCTGCTGTTTGTCTACGAATCGAGACCTGAACTGCTGCAGGAACTCAGCTGTGCGGGGGCAGGGGGCAGACTTACTGCCAAACGCTCCCTTCGCACGACAGTGATCGTTCTTGCGGTGACGGCAGCTTTCGTGGGCGGTGCGCTCAGCCTGTTTGCCAGTTCCGATCCGGATGGGCTCGAGTGGGCACTCTTCGGAAACGAGGAGGAAGGTTACGCCGCCAACATGGGCCTGGACGAGGAGAATTTCGGAAATCAGAGCGCCGTGGCGGATACAGCCGGCAGGATCCAGGAGACGACCTCTCTGCTGCCGGATTACTCCTTTAAGGACAGCGAGAGCGCGGCCGGGACGTCCGTTTCGGGGCTCATAGGGAGTGCCATGGTGGCGGCAGTGGCTGCCGGGATCTGCGTGGCGGGCGGTTTCTTCCGCAGGAAGCAGCAGCAGAAAGCCGGGACGATCTGATCAGAGAACAGACGGAATATGAATAAAATGGACGCAGCGCTGCGGGAACTCGCCGGGATGGACGATCTCGCAGCGCTCTCTTCGGGGATCCACCGCCTGCATCCGGCGGTCAAGTTCCTCGCGACTATCCTCTATATCTTCACTGTCGCTTCGTTCAGCAGATACGCGCTGAGCGGACTGCTGCCGATGGTGCTGTGGCCGGTGCTCCTGTATCAGATGAGCGGGATCCCGGTCTCTCTGTGTTTCCGGAAGCTGCGGTTCGTGCTGCCCCTCGTCCTGGCCGTCGGGATCTGGAATCCTCTCCTGGACAGAGTGCCGGTCCTGCAGATCGTTACCTTGACCGTGACAGGCGGAATATTATCGATGTGCACCCTGATGCTCAAGGGCGTGCTGTGTCTGATGGCTTCGTTCCTGCTCATGGCGACGACGGGGATCGACCGCCTCTGCGCGGCGCTGCGGGCGATGCACGTGCCGGAATATCCGGTGACGCTGCTCCTGCTCACGTACAGATATATCTCCGTGATGCTGCGGGAAGTCTCCGTGATGACGGATGCCTACAGTTTGAGGGCACCGGGACAGAGGGGCATACATTTCAGCGCCTGGGGGTCTTTTCTCGGGCAGCTCCTCCTGAGGAGCATGGACCGCGCGCAGTCCCTGTATGAGAGCATGCTGCTCAGGGGATACAGGGGCGGGTTCCACTATGCAGAAACACGGCCGATCGCACGGAAGGACTGGCTGTTTCTGGGCCTGAGTGCTGCTTCCTTTGCATTTTTCCGGCTGGTGCCGGTGGCGCAGATCCTGGGTGGAATGTTTGTCTGAGAGTCCGGGGATCTGAGAGAGGTCTTTCACAGGAGAGTTCCTGCGGAGAGAGGTGCGGAGATGATCGAATTCGCGAATGTCAGTTATGCCTATGAAAAGGACAGGCCGGTCCTGCGGGACGTCTCCTTCACCGTACAGGACGGGGAGACCGTCGGTCTGATCGGCTGCAACGGCGCCGGCAAATCCACCGTCATGAAGCTGCTCCTCGGCCTCCTGCCCTGCACGGAGGGCAGGATCACGGCTGCCGGCCTGCCGGTCGACAAGGCACACCTGCCTCAGGTCCGCGAGAGACTCGGGTTCGTGCTGCAGGATCCGGACGCCCAGATGTTCATGCCCACCGTCTATGAGGACATGCTCTTCGGACCGCTGAATTACGGGATGACCCGGGAGGAGGCCGACCGACGGATCGACGCGGCGCTGAAGCAGCTGCGGATAGAACACCTGAAAGGCCGTCACAATCACCGCCTCTCCGGCGGCGAGAAAAGAATGGCGGCGATCGCCACGATCCTCGCCATGCAGCCGGAAATCCTCCTGATGGATGAGCCGACGGCGGCACTGGATCCGTACAATCGCCGCGAGGTGATCCGGACGATCGGGGATCTGTCCGGGACCAAAGTGATCACATCCCATGATCTGGACATGATCTATGACACCTGCGAGAGGGTGATCCTGCTCCATGACGGCGCCGTCTGTGCGGACGGGCCCGCGGAGCAGGTGCTGCATGACAGGGAGCTGCTGGAGTCGCACAGACTGGAACTGCCACTGCGGTTCTCTGTCAGCTGATGAACCGGTCTATGGCTGTTTTCATCTTCTCTATCGCCACGTCGTCCTCTTCCAGGACGGCCTCCTGGATGCAGTGCTCCAGATGCCCTTTCAGCAGCAGTTTGCCGGCATTGTTCAAGGCGCTGCGGACGGCGGCCAGCTGGATCAGGACGTCGCTGCAGTCTTCACCGGATTCCACCATCTGCCGGACCTTTTCCAGGTGACCGATACAGCGGGACAGCCTGTTCACGACGGAACGGATCTCCTCGGGATCGTGGGTGTGGGAATGGGTACAGGTGTGTCCGTGATCAGCTGTGTGTACATGCGTGTGGGTATAGGTGTGACCATTCGCATCCACGTGCGTATGCGGGTGCATCTCTGAATGACGGTCGCTCATGGGGATTCCTTTCTGAATCTAAAAACTGAACTCATCATAACACTGAACGCGCGCGGTTTCCAGAATGCACACAGCATCTTCCGAAATCGGGCGGTTTGTTATATTATGATAATGCCGGACTGCCTGCGCAGGCGGGCACAGCTGTACAGGCCCTGTCAGGCGCACTGCGGTCTCAAGGAGGGGAATATGAATGAGAATGTCGTAAAACGCGGGGAACTGCTGGCGCAGACCGTGATCAAGGGGCTGGCTTCCAGGAACATGACCGGCTATTATGCGGCCGATCAGGCTGAAGCGCTTCGCATCGCCCTGTCCCTGATCCCGGAAGAGAGTACCGTGACGATGGGCGGATCGATGAGCGTGCACGAGATCGGTCTGTCGAAGGCGCTCAAGGAAGGGAATTATCAGTTCATCGACCGCGACGAGTATCAGGACAAGCGCGCGGCGATGCTGCTGGCGTACGACGCGGACGTCTTTCTGGCCAGCGCGAACGCGATCACCAGGGATGGTGTCCTTATCAACATCGACGGCAACGCGAACAGGGTGTCGGCGATCGCACAGGGGCCGAAGAAGGTCATTTTCATCGTCGGCATGAACAAGGTCTGCGGCGACGTGGACGGTGCCATGAAGAGGGCAAGGGAAGTGGCGGCCCCGATCAATGCGCAGAGGTTCGGGCTCTCTACGCCCTGCACGAAGACAGGTTCCTGCATGAACTGCAAGTCGCCGGACACGATCTGCTGCCAGATCCTGATCACGCGTTTCTCACGCCATCCGGGCAGGATCCACGTGATCCTGGTAAACGATACCCTCGGTTTCTGATACCGGGCACATCGGTCCGGAGGATGTAAGAGATGCCCGGAAGAGGAGAGGAAACGAGATAACTATGGCACTGAGCAAAAAAGAACGGGAAAAACTGGAAGAACTGCGCAGACGGGGCAGAGCTGCCGGCAATTATATGAAGGATATGTACGGCGACCTGTTCGGCGGGAAGAAAGCGGACACCGGCAAGGACGGCACGGGGCTGGTCTTTGACAGGGAGCCGGATTCCCTGCTGCAGGCGCAGCGCGCGCTGGAAGAGGCGAGAAAACTGTTCGGAGAGCTGCCGGATCTGGACAAGCTGCAGAGCGAGATGCCCAAACCGCCCACAGAGAAGGATCTGCTCGAGATCGACCCCTCCCTCATGGGGGATTTCGGATTCCCGACGGCAGGCAGGCCTGCAAGCGCTGCGGCGGATGCGACACAGGACAAGACTCCGCCCACGGCCGTGGCGGGGAGCGGTCCCGCGCCGGAAGAGCCCGCTCCGCCCAAAGAGCCTGAGAAGGACCCCATGGAGGAACTGGACGAGCTGGTCGGTCTGACCAAGATCAAAAAGGATGTCCGGGAGCTGGCCGATTTTGCCAAGATCCAGAAACTCAGACGCGACAAGGGCATGAAATCCGTTCCGGTGTCCCTGCATCTGGTGTTCACCGGCAATCCGGGCACCGGCAAGACCACCGTCGCCAGGATCCTGGGCAAGCTGTACAAAAAGATCGGCATCCTGTCCAAGGGGCAGCTGATCGAAGTCGACCGTTCGGGACTGGTGGCCGGTTACGTAGGCCAGACGGCTCTCAAGACCCAGGACCAGATCCAGAAGGCCATGGGCGGCATCCTGTTCATCGACGAGGCGTACGCACTGGCACAGAAGGACGACGCCTTCGGGCAGGAGGCGATCGACACGGTCCTGAAAGCCATGGAGGACCACAGGGACGACCTGATCGTCATCGTGGCCGGTTACACACGTCCGATGGAGAAATTCATCAACAGCAACCCCGGCCTGAAATCCCGCTTCAATAAATATATCGAATTCCCGGATTATACCGTGGATGAACTGGAGCAGATCTTCCTGCTCAACTGCCGCAAATACGAGTATGAGCTGGATGAGGACGTACAGAAGCAGGTCCGTGCCATGATCGTCATGCGCAGGCTGGAGAGGCTGGAGAATTTCGCCAACGCCAGAGAAGTCAGGAACCTCTTTGAGGATATCGTCACCAACCAGGCGCGCAGGATCGCCGCCATGGACGATCCGACCCCGGAGGATATCAGCAGGATCACGCTCGAAGATCTGTACGAAGAGGAGGAGAAGAACGAGGATACGGAGGAGCCCGCGGAGACAGGGGGACCTGCCGCTTCCGATGGACCGACCGACGCAGGATCTGAGACGGAAGGGACTGCGGATAGACCGGCGGTGTGCGTGGGAACGGAGGAAGAATGCTGAGCGCCCTGCGGCAGATCGCCTGCATCGTCATGTTGGCAGGCAGTCTCTGCACCGGCAGTGTGTCGTCCATCGGACCGGAGATGTCCGTTACAGCCATCGATTTCGGAGAGGCTCCGCTGCCCGGTGACGCCATCCTGGTCTCCTCGGCGGGCCGCCACCTGCTCATGGATACGGGCCTTCCCGATAACCAGGAGGGTTACGACGACTGCAGCACCATCCGCTATTTGAAGGAGAACGGGATCGATACACTGGATCTGTATCTGTCCCACTATCACGACGACCATTACATGCTGATCTGCACCATCATGGAGGACCCCTTCTTTCATGTGGAGCACCTGTACCTGCCCTACGCGGACATGCTCCTGCAGTACTCCGACTTTTATTATTCCTGGGAGACCTGGTATCCGGCCCTGACCAAGAACCTGAGCCTGTCCGGCAGCTGGGGGGAGAACGCACAGACAGCGATCCTGCAGACGGCAGAAGAAAAAGGCATCCCCGTCATCACTTTCAGGCAGGGGGACAGTTTTCACGTGGGCTGGGCCGATGTGGAGATCCTGTGGCTGGACACATCTGTCTTCCCGGAAGGGGAGAATGCCACAGACGCCATCAACCTGGCCTCCGCGGCAGCCATGGTCACCGGAGGAGGCGTCCGCTACCTGACCTGCGGCGACATGTATGTCAAGAATGAAGAGGATATGATCGCAGCAGGGATCGATCTGAAAGCGGACATCCTGAAACTCGACCACCACGGGGGAGAGACCAGCAACTGCGAGGCTTTTCTGAAGGCCGTATCACCGGAATACGCCATACTCACCGATTATCCCCACAGGACGCTCATGAGCGATAAGTCCCGCAGGGCGGTGGAGGCGGCCCGCTCAGTCGGCGCGATCGTCATGAGCCCACGCCGGCACGGGTCATTCACATACTTGTGTCACGGAGGGACCATTACCGTCACGGGAGGCGAGAGGAACCGCGGGGAATGGGCCGGCACAGAATGAAACAGCGACATCAATGACCAAAAGAGACAGAAAGCAGAGGAATGAAACGCTATGTATATCACCTGTTTGGACCTGGAAGGCGTGCTCGTACCGGAGATCTGGATCGCTTTTTCCGAAGTGAGCGGGATCCCGGAACTCAGGAGGACCACGCGGGATGAGCCCGACTATGACAAACTGATGCGATGGAGACTGGGCATCCTGAAGGAGCACGGTCTGGGCCTGAAGGAGATCCGGGAAGTCATCGGACAGATCGAGCCGCTGCCCGGCGCCAGGGAGTTCCTGGACAGCCTTCGCTCCGAGGGACAGGCTGTCATCATAAGCGACACCTTCACGCAGTTCGCGGGACCGCTGATGGAGAAACTGGGCTGGCCCACGATCTTCTGCAACGAGCTGGAGGTGGCGGAGGACGGGGAGATCACCGGGTTCCGCATGCGGATAGAGCAGAGCAAACTCAACACAGTGCGGGCCCTGCAGTCCATCGGGTACGATACCATCGCGGCGGGGGACAGCTACAATGACCTGGATATGATCCTCGCGAGCAAGGCCGGTTTCCTGTTCCGCACCACAGACAGGATCCGGGCGGACTACCCGCAGCTCCCGGCTTTCGAGGAGTACGATGAGCTCCTGAACGCGATCCGGGAAGTACAGAAACACTGAACGGGATGCAGATCCCCATTGACGATAACAGCATAAACCGCCGCTCCGGAGAGGCTCCTTCCGACCGGAACGGCGGTTTTTTTCGTGAGGATAGACAGCGTGGATTTCCGGCTGTTATATGTAAAAAAACACGTATGATCCATGCGGATTCAACTGCACAAATGGTGAATTTGCCCCGAATATGCAAAAATCTTATTCTTTTGTCTTGCATTTTGTACAATCTGGTGATACCATGAATCTAACAATTAATAACGTGCCTGGAGAGAAGAGAGGACGGCGACAATAGGGTAATGGTCTTGTTGTTGTGTTCGCTTTTTTTTGTGCGAGGGCACGTGCTGAGTTGAAGAGGGCGTATGGGGACAGCTTTTACCGACATGATAGAGGCATCGCCGATCATAGCTGCCGTCAAGGATGATGACGGGTTGGAAGCCTGTCTGGAGTCAGATGTGGATGTGGTGTTCATACTCTACGGAGACATCTGCTCGATCAGAGATATAGTTTCCAGAGTGCGGGCAGCCGGCAAGCTCGCCATGGTGCATATCGATCTGATCGTAGGATTGTCCGGGAAGGACGCTTCCCTGGATTATCTGAAGAATATCATCGGCGCGGACGGCGTGATCACAACCAAGCACAACCTCATCGCTCATGCCAGGGAGATCGGCCTTTACACGGTACTGCGGTACTTTCTGCTGGACAGCATGGCGCTGCTCAGCATAGAGAAGCAGCAGAGGAGCGGAGCTCTTCCCGATGTGATCGAGATCCTTCCCGGCATCGTCGCACCGCGGATCATACGGACGATCGTGATCAAGAGCAGGACTCCGGTGATCTGTGGCGGTCTCATTCAGAACAGAGAAGATGTGATGCATGCTCTGAACAGTGGGGCCACGGCGATCTCAACGACCAGCAGGGACGTCTGGCGCATGTGAGGCGGCAGCGGTGCGGGGACACCGCGGAGATCCTCACCGGCCGCTCTCAGGGGAGAGAACGGTACAGCGCCGGAGCGAAATGTCCTCAAGGCACATGACAACTGTTTAGGAAGCTCTTTGGGTGTATCCGGACTTCGTGGGGGAGCCCGGAAATGCGCGCACAGCGCAAATGGAGGTAATTATGGCAAAATATGTAATGGCTCTGGATGCCGGTACGACCAGCAATCGCTGCATCCTCTTCAACGAGAAGGGCGAGATCTGCAGCATGGCTCAGAAGGAGTTCACTCAGTATTATCCTCAGCCCGGCTGGGTAGAGCACGATGCCAACGAGATCTGGCAGACGCAGCTCTCCGTTGCCAGAAAGGCAATGCAGAACGTCGGCGCTTCCTACACGGATATCGCCGCGATCGGTATCACCAACCAGCGTGAGACCGTCATCCTCTGGGACCGCAAGACCGGCCAGCCCGTTTATCACGCGATCGTGTGGCAGTGCCGCCGTACCGCTGACATGAAGGCAGAGCTGATGGAGAAATATCCGGACATCGCTGACGCCGCTTATCACAAGACCGGCCTGGTGTTCGACCCTTACTTCTCCGGCACGAAACTTCGCTGGATCCTGAACAATGTTCCGGGCGTCCGCGAGAGAGCAGAAGCCGGCGAACTCGCTTTCGGTACTGTTGATTCCTGGCTGATCTACAAGCTGACCAAGGGCAAAGTACACGCGACCGATTTCTCCAATGCTTCCAGAACCCTTCTGTTCAACATCAACACCTGTGACTGGGATGACGAGCTCTGCAAGCAGCTGGAAGTTCCGAAGAGCGTTCTTCCTACTGCCAAGCCTTCGAGCGCTGACTTCGGCGAGTCCGATCCCGAGTTCTTCGGCGGCCCTATCCCGATCCGCGGCGTTGCGGGCGACCAGCAGGCGGCTCTGTTCGGACAGACCTGCTACACCCCCGGCGAAGCCAAGAACACCTACGGCACAGGCTGCTTCATGCTGATGAACATCGGCGACAAGCCTCTGTATCCTAACAACGGCCTGCTGACCACCATCGCATGGGGTCTCGACGGCAAGGTCGAGTATGCTCTGGAAGGTTCCGTCTTCGTAGCCGGTGCCGCTATCCAGTGGCTGCGCGACGAGCTGAAGATCGTTGATCAGAGCCCGGATTCCGAGTACTTTGCGACCAGAGTCAAGGACACCAACGGCTGCTATGTGGTTCCCGCATTCACCGGCCTCGGCGCTCCTTACTGGGATCCTTACGCACGTGGATCCATCGTCGGCCTTACCCGCGGCGTGAACAAATATCACCTGATCCGTGCTACCCTTGAGTCCCTGGCCTTCCAGACCAGCGATGTCCTGGCAGCCATGGAAGAGGGCTCCGGCGTGAAGCTGAGCGCTCTGAAGGTCGATGGCGGCGCCTGCAAGAACAACTTCCTGATGCAGTTCCAGTCTGACATCATCAATGCCAAGGTCCAGAGACCTCAGTGCGTTGAGACCACCGCTATGGGCGCCTCCTATCTGGCAGGCCTGGCAGTCGGCTTCTGGAGCAGCAAACAGGATGTCATCAAGAACTGGGCTCTCGACAGAGAGTTCGAGCCCGAGATGGATGCCGATACCAGAGCGAAAGAGCTCAAGCTTTGGAAGAAAGCTGTCGGCACGACCCTCGGCTGGGCCAAGGACTGATCAGAGAATAGCCTGACCGTCCGGGTCTCTCAGGTCATTCCTGAGATAGTGTAACGGATGTTCCCGGATCTGCGGGCCGGGGGAGATTGGTCCGCAGATCCGGCACAGCGTACAGCTGTAAGAATATCAAAGTAGTAAAACATGTCACTATTTTAGAAAGGGGTATTATTATGCAGGCTTATATAGCAGAATTCATCGGTACAGCTATGCTGGTTCTTCTGGGCGACGGCGTTTGCTGCAACGTCAGCCTTAACAAATCCGGCATGAAGGGCGGCAACACAGTGCACATCCTCATCGGCTGGGGCATGGCAGTTATGGTTCCCGCATTCTCCTTCGGCGCGATGTCCGGCGCACACTTCAATCCCGCCGTCACCATCGGCGCTGCTCTCCGCGGCGGCATTGCCTGGGGTCTGGTTCCCGGATACATCATCGCTCAGATGCTCGGCGGTTTCGTCGGCGCTGCCATCCTGATGGTTCTCTATGGCGATCACATTGCTGCAACAGATGACGATGCAACCATCCGCGGCTGCTTCTGCACAGGACCTTCCATCCGCAACATGGGTCTGAATTTCCTGTCTGAGTTCGTCGCCACCTTCGTTCTGGTCTTCACCCTGGCTTCCATCCCCGGTGAGGCTGGTGCAACCGGTGTTTCGTGGGTTCTCGTTTACGGCGTCATCGTTGCCTGCGGCGCTTCCTTCGGCGGCCTGACCGGCTATG
>CAMOJW010000038.1 GCA_946617225.1 uncultured Lachnospiraceae bacterium | reverse complement strand
CCACGACCCCTTCGTCCCTAACGAAGTGCGCTAGCCAGCTGCGCTACACCCCGACGTGCAAGTGATATTATACGGTCTGCGGAACAGAAAATCAAGAGTTATTTTTATTTTTCCTTTTAAAGACGACCGGTCACGAAAATTTTACGGGTTTCTTCCGAATATGACGGAATTGTGATACACTCAACGTGAAGATCTGCCGTGAAAAACGGCTCAAAACTGACAGAGCAGGGAGGAATAACAGGATGAACAACAGGATCCACAGAAGGGGCTTTGCGGCTGTACTTCTTGCGGCTGCCTTGATGATCGCCGCGGCGCTGACGGGCTGCGGCGGCAAACCGACCGCCCAGAGTCTTGCCAAAAACATCGCCGAAAAGATGGACAGCCTGAAGTCCTGCACACTGGACGAGAAGGTCCTGCTGGACGTCGAGATCGGGGCTATGGGCCAGACGCTGGATCTCGGGATGGACCTGGGGATCGGCGGGGATATCATCGTGGAACCCTACACGTCCCATCTGAAGATGAAACTGGACATGAACATGACCGGTTTCAATGAGTCCTCAGAGACCACCAAGATGGAGATGTACTCGGAGAGAGACGGCGAAGAGGTGGTGACGTACACCACGCAGGACGGCAAAAGCTGGGAACAGAGCAGGCAGGATATGGGAGATGCCGCTCTGACCGGTCTCCTTGACATGAACATCTACAATCTGATCGCCGACGGGACTGTGGAAGCGGAACTGGCGGAGGAGACACAGGAGATCAACGGGACGGAGGCGTATGTGCTGACTTTCTCGCTCAGCGGGGACCAGATGGAGGAGTTCCTGTCCGCCGCCACCAGCGTCGGAGGCAGTGAGCTCGGCATGTTCGAGAATATGGATCTGACCGGCGTCTCTGTACCGGTCACTCTGTACGTAGGAAAGAAAGACGGATATCCCGTCCGCATGCAGATGGATATGACGGAGATGGGCGGGTCGCTCTTTGCCGGTGCCTTGGGCGTCAGCGGACAGGATTACGACATCAACATCAGGAAATTTACCGTCAATGTGGACATGTCCGGCTTCAATACCATCGACCGGATCAGCATCCCCGAGGAGGTGCGCAGCAGTGCCGCAGCGGAAGAAGATGCTGAGGAAGCGCCGGAGGAACAGGCCGCGGAACAGGCTGGTGAACCGGAGGCGCTTCCCGAAGAGACAGAGGGGGACAATGGGGAGCCCACCGCCAATATGGACGGAGACAACGCTGAGCTGAGCAACGGAGATGCCACTTTTGTCATTACCAAGCCGGACGGCTTTGATGAGCTCCGCGCGGGAGATGGGTATGTGACTGCGGATTTCTATAAAGACGGCGCCATGACCGACGTCTTCTATTTCCTCTACGACAATATCACCGTGGATGAGTACCTGGACTTCACCGATGCCTCCTATATGCGCGAGGATGCCGATTACAGCAATGTGGTGGAGGGAAAGATCCAGAGCGGCACTGTCGGCGGCAAGAAAGTCAAGTGGAAGAAGACTTCCTATGATTATTCCGACCTGGCTTTCATCAAATACGAGATAGGTGTGCCCAACGGCAAGGGAATCCTCTCCGTGGAGATCACCTGTACCAATGACGTGGGGACCGAGATGTGGTTCGACGAGAACGAGCTTCTGGAGAATGTCATGTCCCACATCGAGGTGAAGTGACCGAGTTGCATCACTGAAAGGTCCTGTGTTATAATTCCCTTGTTCTGACCCGGCCGGGTGTTGAATGTGAAAGTGACATATCTGATCGACAGTGAGAATGTCGGAGATTTCTGGATCCCGCTGCTGGACCTTCCGGCGGAGGAGACGGAACTGGTGGTCTTCTACACCAGAAACAGCCCGCACATGAGCTATGAGAGCCTGATCAGGCTCAAAGAATCCGACAGACGCGTGACCTTTATCAAGTGTTACGAGGGGACCAATGCGCTGGACTTCCAGCTGGTGAGCGAGATGGGATTCCGGATCGCCCGCGATGACAGCGACAGTTTCGTGATCGTGACCAACGATACAGGGTATGACGCAGCAGTAAAGTATTGGAAACACAGAAAATATGCCGTGAAGCGCATCACCGGTAAGGAATGCCGCTACATCGACAGAAAGGCCAGGGATAAGGATGCGGACTACGCGCCTGCCGCCGGGGAGCGGGAAGAGGCGCCCGCCGGCAGTGTGCCGGCGGAGGTGATAGCTGAGCCTGTCAGGGAAGCAGAGCCTGCCCCCGCAGAGACGGAGGATATGACCGTCCCGGAGGAGCCCGAACTGCAGACAGAGCCGGCGGAGGAGGCCTCAGAAGAGCCTGCTGAAGAGCCATCCGCATCGGAAGGACCCGATCTGCCCCCGGAAACGGAGGTGACGACCTCCGAGACCGCGGAAACACCTGCAGCGGAAGAGATGACTGCGGAGGAGCCGGAGATCTCCGAAGAGGAGCCGGCCGCACAGAGAGAAGAGGAACCGGAGACTGAGCAGCCCGCCGAAGGGAATGACGGCCAGCTCAGTGACCAGGATCTCCTGGAAGTCGAGATGATCGTCTCCTGTATCGGACCCGAGAACCTCGCTGAGATCCACAACCAGCTTGCGATCCTCTTTGGCGAGCGCGGCAAGGAGATCTATCAGGGCCTCAAGAGCGGTGAGATCACCGTGAACCCGCAGAAGGGAGAGACTGTAGAGAAGTATCATGTCTACGGACAGCTGATCTTCTCCAGAGCCGGGGAGGCATTCCCCGAGGACCTGCCGCAGTTTCTTCTGGACAGCAGAGACAAGATGAAGAATCTCAACTCTCTGCGCTATGCGCTGCAGAAGCGTTACGGAAAGGACAAGGGGCACAGATACTATTATGTGCTGAAGCCTTTTGTCAAGGTACTCAATCAAATGTAAGAAGGAAGAGCCGGGAAGGAACGAGAACGGACCGCCGCACTGCCGGAATGGGAGTATGGCGGTCCGTTTTTACCCAAAAGGAGCTGGAACATGCCGCAGAGCAGGACCGGAGAGAGCAGACAGGAGAGAAAAGAGGCGGAGGACATTCTGCCGGCAGGTTTTCGCGCCCGCATGGAGGATGAACTGGGGACGGAATACCCCCTGTTCCTTGCTTCCTATGAGCGGCCGCGGAGACTGTCGCTGCGCCTGAATCCCCTGAAACAGACGGATGCGGGTGCCGGCGTGCTGTACTGTGCGGACGAGCGGATCCCCTGGGAAGAGACGGGAAGATACTGTCCGCCGGAGGCGCGCCCGGGCAGGTCAGCCCTGCATGAGGCAGGTGCTTTCTACATCCAGGAGGCCAGCGCCATGCTGCCGGCTGCCATTGCGGATCCCGTTCCCGGAGAGCACGTGCTGGACCTGTGTGCGGCACCGGGCGGAAAGAGCACACAGATCGCCGGCAGGCTCCGGGGGGAGGGACTGCTGGTGTCCAATGAGATCCACCCCGCCCGTGCCAGAGTCCTCTCTGCCAATATGGAGAGGATGGGCGTGCGGAACGCGGTGGTGACGGGAGAAGATCCGGCGCGGCTGTCGCCCCGGTTTCCGGGTCACTTCGATCTGGTCATGGTGGACGCTCCCTGTTCGGGGGAGGGCATGTTCCGGAAAGAGCCCCAGGCCTCCGCGGACTGGAGCCCGGAGACCGTCGCCATGTGTGCGGAGAGACAGAGGGGGATCCTGGAAGAGGCGGCCGTCATGACCGCACCGGGCGGGAGGATCGTCTACTCCACCTGTACTTTTGCCCGTCAGGAGAACGAGGAAACGGTCCTGCACTTCCTGAAGAAACATCCGGATTTCCGTCTGGAGACGCCGGAACTGCTGCGGAGAGGCTGCCCGGGCCTCAGCGAAGGGCTGCCCTCCGGAGATGCGGAGGAGCGCGCGCTCTGCCGCCGGATGGTCAGGATCTGGCCGCACAGGACAGAGGGGGAAGGTCATTTCGCCGCCCTGCTGGTGAGAGACGGTGAACGGAAGGAGCGCGGGAACGCAGCCGGTCAGGGCGCGCCCGGCCGCGGGAACCGCAGACGTACAGCCGGTCGCGGGGGCGATACGGCCCGCAAACAGGAGGCCCTTCAGCTGTGGGAGGAGTTCGCCCGCAGCGCCCTCTCACAGGACTGTGCCCTCCTCACCGCCTGCAGACAGTATCCGGATCATCTGATCCTGTTCGGGGAGGAACTGTACCTGCTTCCCGCCGGCATGAGGCTGGACGGACTGCGTGTCCTCAGGCCCGGCCTCCATCTGGGGACGGTCCGGAGAGGCCGTTTCGTCCCGGCGCACGCACTGGCCATGGCGCTGCGGCCGGAAGAGGCGGCAGGCATCCTCCGGATAGTTCCCGACAGTGCAGCCTCTGCAGCCTGGCTGCGGGGGGAGAGCATGTCCGCCGAGGGACCCTTCAGGGGGTGGATCCTCGTCTGTGCGGGGGACTGTTCCCTCGGCTGGGGACGGTCGGACGGGCGGATCGTCAAGAATCATTATCCGAAGGGACTCAGGGTCTGATCCGTTTCGGTTTCAGATAGGACTGGAATACGGAATAAGAATCTGCTATAATCGAGCCGGTTAATTCATCTTCATAAGAAAAGGAGCATGTAATATGAAACGCAATATCGTAGTCGGTCAGTCCGGCGGCCCCACTGCCGTTATCAATTCTTCCATCGCAGGTGTCTACAGTGAAGCGAAGAAACTCGGATACAACAAAGTCTATGGCATGATCCACGGTATCGAAGGCTTCCTGCAGGGTAAGCTCGTCGATCTGGACAAGTATCTCTCGGATCCGCTGGATATCGAGCTCCTGAAGAGGACTCCCTCCGCGTTCCTCGGCAGCTGCCGCTACAAGATGCCCAAGATCGAAGACCATCCGGAAGTCTATGAGAAAGTCATCAACATCATGGAGGAGTACTTCATCGACACGCTCTTCTATGCGGGCGGCAATGATTCCATGGACACCGTGAAGATGCTCTCCGATTATGCCAAGCAGACCGGACGCACCCAGACCTTCATGGGCATCCCCAAGACCATCGACAACGATCTGCCGATCACCGATCACTGCCCCGGCTACGGCAGTGCCGCCAAATATATCGCCTCCTCCATCAAGGAGATCATCCGCGACAACGAGTCCTTTGGCGCCGTGAAACCCACCGTCGTCGTCGTGGAGATCATGGGCAGACACGCGGGCTGGCTGACTGCTGCTGCAGCGCTTGCCAAGGGCGTGGACTGCACCGGCTGTGACGCGATCTACCTGCCCGAGCGCGTTTTCGACGTGGATGCTTTCGTTGAGAAAGTGAAAGAACTGGCCAAGACCCGCCACTCCATCGTGATCGCCGTCTCCGAGGGCATCATGACCGCCGACGGCAAGTTCGTGTGTGAAGCCGGCGATGCCGTCCTCTCCGTGGACGCGTTCGGCCACAAGCAGCTCGGCGGCACGGCCTCGAACCTCTGCCGCATCATTGCGAAGGAGACCGGCCTCAAGACCCGCCCGATCGAATTCTCCACCCTGCAGAGAGCTGGCTCCCACCTGGCTTCCCTGACAGACGTCGACGAGGCGTTCTGCGCGGGCGGCATGGCCGTGAGAGCGGCATCCGACGGACTGACCGCCATGATGCCGATCCTCGTGCGCGCCAACGAAGAACCGTACATCAACTGGATCGATCTGCATGACATCCACGACATCGCCAATGTCGAGAAGAAAGTGCCGGATGAGTTCATCACCGAGGACGGCTGCGGCATCACGGATGCCTATCTCAAATATGCCAGACCGCTCATCATGGGCGAACTGAATCCCATGTTCGTGGACGGTCTTCCGAGACATATCGTCATGAAGGAGCTCATGAACAGCTGAGCCGCAGCATGTAAGAACAGGACCTGAAAGAGGATGACAGGGGCCGCTGTATTAAGACGACAGACTTAATGCGCCGGCCCCTGTTTGCGCGGGACGGCGGCGCTGTCCGGAGAGGGAGGATCTGAAGTTTGGATCTTTTCGATTATATGAGAGAGTCATACAGCGAGGAGGAGTCTCCGCTCGCTTCCAGGATCCGGCCCAGGACGCTGGACGAGATCGTCGGACAGGAGCACATCCTCGGACGGGACAAGCTGCTCAGAAGGGCGATCCGCGCCGACAAGCTGGGCAGCCTGATCTTCTATGGCCCGCCCGGCACCGGCAAGACGACGATCGCCCGCGTGATCGCCGGCACGACCCGGGCCGAGTTCGTGCAGATCAATGCCACTTCCTCCGGCAAAAAGGAAATGGAAGAAGTGATCCGCAGGGCCCAGGACCTGCGCGGCATGTACGGTAAGAAGACCATTCTCTTCATCGATGAGATCCACCGGTTCAACAAATCGCAGCAGGACTACCTCCTGCCCTTTGTGGAGGACGGGACGGTGACCCTGATCGGCGCCACGACGGAGAACCCTTACTTCGAAGTCAATTCCGCGCTGCTTTCCAGGTCCCTCCTGTTCGAACTGAAGCCCCTGTCCAGGGAGGATGTGAAGTCCCTGATCCTGCGCGCCGTCACGGACCGGGAGCGGGGGATGGGTGCCTACGGAGCGGCCATCGAAGAGGAAGCGGCCGACTGGCTGGCGGACGTCTCCGGCGGCGATGCCCGCAAGGCCCTCAACGCCGTGGAACTGGCAGTCCTGACCACAGAGCCTGCTTCCGACGGCGTGATCCGTCTCACGGAAGACGTCCTGCGGGAATGTATCCAGGACAGGCCCGCCCGCTATGACAAAAAGGGCGACAACCATTACGATACCATTTCCGCTTTTATCAAGAGCATGCGCGGGAGCGATCCGGACGCGGCGGTCTATTATCTCGCCAGGATGCTGGAGGCGGGAGAGCAGCCGGAGTTCATCGCGCGCCGCATCATGATCTGCGCGGCGGAGGACGTGGGCAATGCCGATCCCATGGCCCTGGTGGTGGCAGTGAACTGCTCCCTGGCGTGCGAGCGCCTGGGCATGCCCGAATCCCAGATCCCGCTGGCACAGGCGGCGGAATATGTAGCAACGGCACCCAAGAGCAACACGGCCGTGGAATCCGTGTCCCGGGCCAGGGAACTGGTGCGGCAGACGGGACCGCTCCCCATTCCCGGTTATCTGCGGGACGCCCATTACAGCGGCGCACAGCTTCTGGGGCGCGGCCTGGGCTACCAGTATGCCCACGAGTACGAGGACCATTACAGCGGGCAGCCTTATCTCCCGGAAGAGGTCAGGGGAAACAGGCTGTATCTCCCTTCCGCCAACGGGTACGAACAGGAGATCCGCAGACACATGGCGGACCTGACCGGCGACGGCAGATATACGGAGCCGGAGATTCTGAAGCCGTCGCAGCGGCCTGACGGAGAGGTACGATGACATCATCACTGACAACAGGCAAGCTCCTGATCCTGTATATGCTGGACCGCACCGGCGGTCCCGTGGCCATGCCGCGTCTGTCCGAGTTCCTGCTGGACCAGACGCTGGTCAATCTCCTGACGCTGACCAGAAGTTATGCCGAACTGGAGGAGAGCGGCCTGGTCCGCGCCGAGAACGATACCGACAGGACCTTTCTGTGTCTCACGGAGGAGGGAGAGGAAGCTCTGCGCCTTTTTTACGGACAGATCGACCCTGCGCTCAAGGAGGAGGCGGACCGTTTTCTCCGGGCTTACGGCACGCAGCTGCGCGACGAGCGGGACCTGCGCACCGACTGGCACAGGGTTCAGGGCGGATGCGAGGTGACGCTGAAAGCCTCGGAGAAGGATGTGCGCCTGATGGAGATCACCGTGCGCCTGCCCGATGAGACCTCGGCGAGAGCAGCCGCGGAAAACCTGAAAAAAAACAGCGAAGAGATCTATCGCTATCTGATTGAAAAAATGTTCTGAAGTCTATATAATCACACTTGAAAGGGCACGTTCGCTGCCCTTACTTTCAGGGCCCGGCTGTCATCCTGTTTTGTCCCGGGTCCCGCTCAGTTATTTTATGCCTGTCAACGCAGATTCATGCGGTAATCCCACCTGTATATATGACTATAAGATGACCGGTCTTCCGCTGTTTTCTGCGGTGCTACCCGGTCGTCCGCTTGAAGAACCATAAGGATCGTTCATCTGATCGAAGTGCTGCAGACAGGCACAGAAAGGAACCCTGAATTTATGACCAAAGAGAGGTATGAGACTCTTTCACTGCATGATCTCAGAGAGATCGCCAAAAACCGCGGCATGAAACGCACGTCCGCGCTACGCAAGGCGGAACTGATCGAAGCCATGCTCCGCCAGGATGAGGAGGACGCCCAGAAGATCCAGGCGCAGAACAAGGGCAAGATCCCCAGGAATATCCAGCAGAGGCCGGATTCGCCAGTCGTCCATAAGGACAGTTTCCAGAAGGAACTGGACAGCGGCAACCTGGCCAACGGCATCCTCGAGGTCCTGGGCGACGGCTACGGATTCATCCGGTGCGCCAACTATCTGCCGGGGGACAACGACATCTATGTGTCTCCCAGTCAGATCCGCCGCTTTGGACTCAAGACCGGCGACATCATCGTCGGCAACATCCGGGTCAAAAAAGAAAACGAAAAGTTCAGCGCGCTCCTCTATGTCAAATCCGTCAACGGCTTCAGGCCGGAGGAAGCTACCCGCCGCTACAATTTCGAGACGATGACGCCCATTTTTCCCAATGAGAGGATCCGTCTGGAACGTCCCGGTGCCAGCATCGCCATGCGGGTGATGGACCTGATGTGCCCGGTGGGTAAGGGACAGAGGGGCATGATCGTCTCTCCGCCCAAAGCCGGCAAGACCACCCTCCTGAAGGAAGTGGCCAAATCGGTCAAGATGGGCAACCCCGAGATCCACCTGATCATCCTCCTGATCGACGAGCGGCCGGAGGAAGTCACCGACATCAAGGAGGCGATCGAGGGACCCGGCGTGGAGGTGATCTACTCCACTTTTGACGAGCTTCCCGAGCGCCACAAGCGCGTGTCGGAGATGGCCATCGAGAGAGCCAAAAGGCTCGTCGAGCACAAGAAGGACGTCATGATCCTGCTGGACAGCATCACCAGGCTGACCAGGGCTTACAACCTGGTCGAGACGCCCAGCGGCAGGACGCTCTCCGGAGGCATGGATCCGGCGGCCCTGCACATGCCCAAACGTTTCTTCGGCGCCGCGCGGAACATGCGGGAAGGCGGCAGCCTGACCATCCTTGCCACCGCTCTGATCGAGACGGGCAGCAAGATGGACGAGGTGATCTACGAGGAGTTCAAGGGCACCGGCAACATGGAGATGGTCCTGGACAGGAGGCTGTCGGAGAGACGGATCTTCCCCGCCATAGACATGCAGAAGTCGGGCACACGGAGAGATGACCTGCTCCTGACGCCGGATGAACTGGAAGCCATCAACCTTGTCCGCCGCGCCTTCAACGGCAGTCAGGGGACGGAAGTCGTGAACCAGGTGCTGGATCTTTTCACCAGGACCCGCAGTAACGGGGAATTTGTCGCCATGGCGGGAAGGCAGAAATGGCAGTGACCCGTTTTACAGACTGAGAAATGAGGAAATGTATGAACAGATCAAGAAGCTGCGGTGTCTTGCTTCCGCTTACAGCTCTGCCTTCTCCGGGAGGGATCGGCTGTCTCTCCCACGAAGCCTACCGTTTCGTGGATTTTCTGAAGGAAGCCGGACAGTCCTGCTGGCAGATCCTGCCGCTGGGGCAGACGGGATACGGGGACTCCCCCTATCAGTCTTTTTCCACTTTTGCCGGCAATCCCTACCTGATCGATCTGACGGAATATGTACGGAGGGGATATCTGTCATCCGAAGACCTGGAGGAGCATGCAGGCACGACCGGGGAGATCGACTACGGCCGGCTCTACGTGGAGCGCTGGGCGCTTCTGAAAAAAGCGTACGTAAACAGCCCCTTCTGCGAGGACCTGCGGGAGCCCTGGGACGGAGAGCGGTTCCGGGGAGACAGGGAGGATTTCGAGCGGTTCCTTCGGGAGACGGACTGGCTGGAGGACTACTGTCTGTACAGCGCCGTCAAGGCGCAGTACGGCGGCCGCAGCTGGCTGGAGTGGGACGAGGAGATCCGTCTGCGCCGGCCGGAGGCACTGCAGAGGTACAGAGAAGAACTCTCGGATCAGTGCCGCTTCTACGCGTTCGTTCAGTACTTTTTCTATAAACAGTGGCACGCGCTCCGCGACTACGCCAATGAGAGAGGGATCAGGATCATCGGGGACATCCCGATCTATGTGGCCCTGGACAGCGCGGATACCTGGAGCTGTCCGGAACTGTTCGAACTGGATGAAGAGGGGAGACCTTCGGTGGTGGCCGGCTGCCCGCCGGATGCATTTTCCGCGGAAGGTCAGCTGTGGGGCAACCCCATTTACCGCTGGGACAGGCACCGGGAGACCGGCTATGCCTGGTGGATCGCCAGGATGAAGCAGTGCTTCGAACTCTACGATATGGTCAGGATCGATCATTTCCGGGGATTCGACGAGTACTACGCTATCCCCGGAGATGCGAAACACGCGCGGGGCGGAGAGTGGCGCCCCGGTCCCGGGATCGAGCTGTTCCGTGTGCTGCGGGAACGCCTGGGGGAGAAGGCAATCATCGCGGAGGACCTGGGGTATCTGACCCCCTCCGTGCACGCGCTCCTCAGGGAGACGGGCTATCCCGGGATGAAAGTCCTGCAGTTTGCTTTTGACGATGCCGGAAATAACGATTATCTCCCGCACAACTATCCTGAGAACTGTGTCGTCTATACCGGCACGCACGACAATGACACCACCCGAGGGTGGTTTGAAGCGCAGAACGATTGGGTCAGGAACAATGTGAGGGATTACTGCGGTTCCAGAGATGACGCGTGGATCGTGGACGACCTGATCCGCCTGGCGCTGCGCAGCAACGCGGCCACAGCGGTGATCCCCATCCAGGATTATCTGGAACTGGGCAGTGAGGGGAGGATCAACACGCCCTCCACACTGGGAGGAAACTGGGTCTGGCGCCTGCAGAGCTCCGACTGCACGCCGGAGCTCGCTGCCCGCATGAGGCACCTGGCACAGGTCTACCGCCGCATCTGAGGGCGGGGACTGCGGTCGATCGACCGGGGGCCGGCATGGCTCCCGGAGATGCGGTTCAGGTGAGATACAGGATGTTCCTGCCCAGTTCCTGGGCAGTGTCCCATCCGCAGAAATAGGAGACGATCTCCAGGCCGAAGGGGATGGCGGTGCCCATTCCGCGGCTGGTGATGATCACGCCCTGGGCGCTGCCTTCCTCCGGAAGAGCTGTGACAGCCTTCTCCCGGACGAGGTCGGCTCCATTGTCCAGAAGGACCTGTTCAAAGGAAGGATTGCAGGTGCACCGGACGCCCTGCAGGAGCCCCAGCTCTGCCAGGATGGACGGAGCGGCGCAGATGGCGGCGATGGGTTTGCCCACGCGGTGGAAATCCCTGAGCTTCTGACACAGGGAGGCGCAGGCCTTCAGGTTGGGGGTGCCGGGGATGCCTCCCGGAAGGATGATCATGTCATAATCATCCAGAGCCGTCTCACCTATGCAGGCATCCGCAAGGATGCGGATCCTGTGGGAAGAGGTAACGGTCCTGTCTTCGGAGACAGAGATCAGATCGGTGGGAATACCGGCGCGATAGAGCAGGTCGGCAGTGGTGAGGGCTTCCACTTCCTCACAGCCGTCTGCGAGCATCAGGGCGATCCTGGGGGACATATTCATAGTATTACTCCTCTAAGGAATGAACAGATACTTCAGTCAGTATATCACAGCTCTTTTTATGCAGGAAGGGCTTGAAAGCACAGTAGCTATGATATTAAAATAAATTGATATCGATTTAACAAGTTGTGAACGGAGGAGGGAATATGGTTACAAATGATGCCACTCTCGTAAAGCTCAAACACAAGATCATGGAAGAGACAGCAAGGCTTGCGTGGGACGGAAACCTGGACGAGGAGTCCAAAGAAGAGCTCGTGTACCGGATCATCCCGGGACCCGTGGCCAATTATCGCTGCTGTGTCTATAAGGAGCGCGAGATCGTCCGTCAGCGTATCCGTCTCTCCTGTGCACAGAACCCGACCAACAATCCGGATTCCGAGAACATCGTGCAGGTCATCAACACCGCCTGCGAAGAGTGTCCTCTGTCCGCCTATACAGTCACGGATAACTGCAGACTCTGCATGGGCAAGGCCTGCATCAATTCCTGCAAATTCGGCGCCATCAGCATCGGCGAGCGCAGGACCCACATCGATCCCGCCAAGTGCAAGGAGTGCGGCATGTGCGCCAAGGCCTGCCCTTACGGCGCCATCGCTCATCTGGTGAGACCCTGCAAGAAGGTCTGCCCGGTGGGTGCCATTACTTACGACGATTACGGCATCTGCCGCATCGACGAGAGCAAGTGCATCCAGTGCGGCCACTGCATCCACTCCTGCCCCTTCGGTGCCATCGGTTCCAAGACCTACCTGGTGGAGATCATCAAGCACATCCTGGCCGGCGACGAAGTGATCGCCATGGCAGCGCCCGCTACCGAGGGCCAGTTCGGCGCTGACATCACCATGCAGTCCATCCGCCAGGGCTTCCTGAAGCTCGGTTTTGCCGACATGGTGGAAGTAGGCCTGGGCGGTGACATGACCGCGGCTTATGAATCCCGCGAGTGGGCGGAGGCTTTTGAGAAGGGCCACAAGATGACCACTTCCTGCTGCCCCGCTTTCATCAACATGCTCCGGAAGCATTTCCCGAAGCAGTACGCGGAGAATATGTCCTCCGTCGTTTCGCCCATGTGTGCCATCTCCCGCTATCTCAAGGCCACACATCCCGGCTGCATCACCGTGTTCCTGGGCCCCTGCATCGCCAAAAAATCCGAAGCAGCCGACAGATCGGTCCCGGACAATGCGGACTACGTCATCACCTACGGTGAGTTCCGCGCGCTCCTGCGTTCGAAGAACATCGAACTGGAGAAAGCGGGCAACGATTATCAGGAATCCTCCATCTGGGGCAAGCGCTTTGCCACCTCCGGCGGCGTCGCCAATGCCGTCATCGAGTGCATGCAGGAGAGGGGCCAGGATACTTCCGGCCTGAAGCTGCTGCAGGCGGCCGGCGGCATGGACTGCAAGACCGCGCTGACCATGCTCCGCGCGGGCAGGCTACAGGAGGACTTCGTGGAAGGCATGGTCTGCGAAGGCGGCTGCGTGGGCGGCCCTTCCAGGCACAAGAGCGAAGCTGAGATCAAGCGCGCCAGGGAGACCCTGCTCAAGCAGGCCGACGGCCGCAAGGTCCTGGACAACCTGAAGAACTATCCCATGGACATCTTCTCGATGTACAGAGACGGCCATATGGACGAGGAAGTGAATATCTTCTGACAGGCGGGTATTTTTTCAGACAGGTCCCGAAAATTATCTGGCAAACACGATAACACTGTGATATAATACCTTGGCACTGTGTTTGACAGATAGGAGGATTGGTAACCATGAGCGTAAGTGTGGAGAAACTTGAGAACAGTATGGCGCGTCTGACCATCGAAGTCAGCGCGGCAGATGTCGATAAAGAGATCAACAAGGTGTACAACAGGCAGAAGTCCCGCCTGAACGTCCCGGGATTCAGAAAGGGCCACGCGCCCAGGAAGATCCTGGAGAAGCTGTACGGCGAGGGCATCTTCCTGGAGGATGCCGTGAACGGACTGATCAACAGCACTTATCCCGAAGCAGCGGAAGAGAGCGGCGAGTTCATCGTTTCCGAGCCGGAGATCGATATCGTGCAGGTCAAGGCCGGAGAGCCCCTGATCTACACCGCGGTCGTCGCCGTGAAGCCTCCCGTGAGCCTCGGCAAGTATAAAGGGATCGAAGTCGCCAGGAAAGAACTCGTCGTGACCGACGAGGATGTCGAGAACGAGCTCAAGAAGGAGCAGGACAAGAACGCTTCCTTCGTGACCGTCACCGACCGCCCCGTCAAGGACGGAGACAAGATCAAGCTGGATTTCGAGGGCTTCGTGGACGGCGTTCCCTTCGAAGGCGGCAAGGGTGAGGACTATGACCTGACCATCGGCAGCGGCGCTTTCATCCCCGGTTTCGAGGAGAAGCTCGTCGGCGCGCCGGTCGGTGAGGAAGTGGAAGTCGACGTGACTTTCCCTGAGGTCTATCAGGCCGAGGAGCTCGCCGGCAAGCCCGCAGTCTTCAAGTGCACCGTCAAGTCCATCCAGGAGAAGATCCTTCCCGAGATCGACGACGAGTTCGCTGACGAGGTCTCCGAGTTCTCCACCCTGGCTGAGATGAAGGAAGATATCCGCGCACGTCTGCTCGGCGAGAGACAGAAGGCGCGCCGCACCGAGATCGAGACCGAAGTCATCGATCAGATCATCGCGGATGCGGAGATCAAGATCCCCGAGCCGATGCTGCTGACCCAGCAGAAACGGCTTCTGGACGATTTCAAGAACCAGATGATGCAGTACGGGATCCAGTACGACCAGTACCTGCAGATGACCGGCAACACCGAGGAGAAGATGCTCGAGAACTTCAAGGAGCAGGCCGAGAAGAGGATCCGCAGTTCTCTGTGCCTCGATCAGATCGCCGTTGAAGAGAACATCCAGGCGACCGAAGAGGATTTCGAGGCTGAGCTCGCTGAGATGGCCTCGAACTACGGCATGGAAGTGGACGCGATCAGGAAGTATTACAACGACCGCGTCAAGGAAGATATGATGAAAGACATCGCCGCCAGAAAGGCAATGGAATTCGTCGCTGATCACGCCGTGGAAGTGGACAGACCTGCGGAAGCGGACAAAACTGCCGACTGAACGGCAATCAAGTGAAAGTATGATGCATGACTGCGGAGCGTCCGGGGGTGACCCGGATACTTCGCAGTCGCGCCATTTCAAGAAGAGGTACAAGAATGGCCAATTTTATCCCCTATGTCATTGAACAGACCGGCCAGGGCGAGCGGAGCTACGATATCTTCTCCCGCCTCCTGAAGGAAAGGATCATCTTCCTGGGCGACCAGGTGACGGATGCTTCTGCTGAGCTGATCGTAGCCCAGATGCTCTTCCTCGAGGGAGAGGATCCGGAGAAGGACATCCAGTTCTATATCAACAGTCCCGGCGGCTCCATCTCCGCA
>CAMOJW010000037.1 GCA_946617225.1 uncultured Lachnospiraceae bacterium | reverse complement strand
GCAGCCGTTCTTGGGGCTGTCGGCGCCGAAGACGAAGCGGTCGATGCAGCCCTGGACCAGGGCGCCGGCACACATGGGGCAGGGCTCGAGGGTGCAGTAGAGGGTGCAGCCTTCGAGGCGCCAGTCGCCGGTCCTGCGGCAGGCCTTGCGGATGGCGGTGATCTCCGCGTGCGCGAGGGTAGAGTGGTCGGTGTTGCGGCGGTTGTAGCCCCGCCCGATGATCTGTCCGTCGCAGACGATCACGGCGCCGATCGGGACTTCGCCGAGTGCGGCGGCCTTGGCGGCCTGGCGGAGGGCAGCGCGCATATAGCGGCGGTCGAGCGCCTCCTGCTCCGGCGTGAGCGGCTCGGGAACGATCTTCCTGTGCAGGTCGAATTCCGTGCTGTACATAGGGATCTCCTCGTGTGATCGTGTGGGATCCTTCCCGCGGCAGAACATGACGTGCCCTGCCCGCGGCAGAATCCGTCCTGTCCTGTCTGCAGCAGAAAAGACCGCCGTCCGGCGGTCTCCCCTGTTATTTTGGGAGGAAAGTTGTCTGATTCGGGTGCGTGTCAGTTCGGACCGGAGACCGTCACATGGAGTCGGAGGCCGTCACGTCGGTTCGAAGCCGTCACTTCGGGTCGAAGACCGTCAGGTTGTAGGTGGTGATGACGCGCATGTTGTTGTTGACGTACTGGCTGCCGGTGGCGTAGCCGTCCGCCTTGATGTTCTCCAGATATTTTCTCGGAGAGGTGACGCCTTTGAGGTTGGCGTAGCGGGTCTTCTGGATGAATTCGAAGTAGCCCTTGACGCCCTGGTCGAGGTTGTCGTAGACGCGGAAGTTGTCGCGGATGACGCTGATCGTGCCGACAGTGTATTCCTCGGTGGTCTTGACGTTGACGCTCTTGCCGGTCCAGGCGGTGCCGCACTTCATGCCGAAGTAGTTGTGGTACTTCGCGCCGAGAGTGGACTCGCCCCAGGCGCTCTCGTGGATCGCCTGCGCGATGATCGGGCTGTAGACCTTGATGCCGTAGGAAGGGGCATATTTGGTCACCGCATTGGCGATGTCAGCCACGAACTGTGCTCTCTTGCCCGTGATCCCGGGGCAGTTCTTCATGACGAATTCAGCCGTATATTTGCCCTTGGTCTTGGAGGAAGAGGTTGTGGCGGTCGTTGTCGTTGCTGCGGGTTTGGCGGCAGCAGCGATCAGGGCGTCCAGTTTGGTCTGCATGGCTTCAGGCAGTTCATCCCTGTTGGTCAGATCGCCGTTGGCGTCGAACTTGCACTCAGACTCCTCGATCATCACGGAGGTATCGACAGCCATGACGCCGTCCGCGCCGAAGTAGCGGAGCTTGCCGTTCACGACCTGCCAGAGATCGGTATGCACGCGTCCGCCGGTGCCCAGGTAATACTGCTTGCCGTCTATGGTCTGCAGTCCTGTGAGCATAGCGCCGCTCGCGTTCAGATAATAGCTCTTGCCCGCATCCTGGAGCCAGCCTGTGAGCATGGCGCCGTTAGCCGGGTCCAGATAGTACCACTTGCCGCTGACCTTGATCCAGCCGGTCTGCATGACACCGGATTTCTTGTCCATGTAGTACCATTTTCCGTTGACCTTCTTCCAGCCGGTCTGCATGACGCCGGAGGACTTGTGAAGGTAATACCACTTGTTCTTGACTTTGATCCAGCCCTTTTTCTTCTTGCCGGATTTGTAATAATACCATTTGCCGCTGACTTTCTTCCAGCCGTTCTTCACAGCCTTGGCCTGGGCGGCCTCGACAGTCACGGTCATACCCGGCACGGCGGGCAGAACAGTCGCTGCCATCATCAGCGCCAGGAAGAAAACTGCGATCCTGCATTTTAAAACTCGTCTCATCGGTAGACCCTCATCTCAAACACGTTCGGTTCAGCTTATTCCTTTTTCATGAGATGATTGTACACCACTATGTGACGAAAATCAAACGAATATTACAAAAATATTAAAAATTTTATTACAAAGTTTTTAATGAGCAGAAATATCCTGAGGGAGTCTGATCTTGCCGGAGTCCCTGTGCTGCTGCATGTACTGCCTCGGGGAGATGCCGTAGCGGCGGACAAAAGCCCGGTAAAATGAGGAATAATCGGTGAAACCGAACTTCAGGCAGGCATCCCCTACCTGTTCGCCTGCGTAGAGGGCGTCGAGGCAGAGGGAGAGTCTTTTATCCGTAATATATCTGTGCAGGGAGATGCCGATCTTCTCCTTAAACAAATGGGACAGATGATATTTGCTGACGTGGAGGCGGTCCGACAGGTTGTCCAGGGTCAGCTGTTCCTCGATATGGTTCTCGATGTAGCGGACCGTGCTCTCATACAGCGTGCCGGGCCGGATGCTCTCCTTGTTCTCCTGTTCATAGGCGATCCGGGTCAGCTGCATCAGCAGGCCCGCAAAACCCAGGGATACGAAGGTCTCCCAGCCATACCGCTGCGTATTGATCTCTTCCAGAAGGGAGAAGACCCTGGCCTGTACAGAATTGAAGGAGATCTCATCCAGATGAAGGACATGGCCTCCCTTTGCGTTGCGCTGTCTGCCGGAAGGGACCTCTGTTCCGATGAGCCGGGAGAAGTCCCCGCCCATGGACATGAGGTGTTCCAGATACTCCGGACTGATCCAGAGAACGAACCGGCGATAGGGCGGGGAGGGAGACCTGTCTCCAGCCGGCGTATTGCCGGACATCGCCTGGTGCATGACACCCGGCGGGATGATCACCACGTCTCCGCTGTGCAGCGGGTACAGTCTGTCCCTGATCCGGATCGTCACATTGCCGTCCAGGAAGAAATAGAATTCATAGAAGTCATGGGCGTGGACAGGTACCAGCTGCAGTACCTGGTCGCTGTAATAATACAGTTCGTATTGTCCGGCCAGCATGTACTGCCGGGTGGTAAAGCTGCTGCTGAGTTCCTGGCGCATGGTGGACTCCTTTCCGTCCGGCGGCGGGCACCCCGCCGGAACAAATGACCAGCACCCCGTCTCAGAACGCGGAGCGTTCTGAGACTAAGGGCGGCCAGAGGCGCTGTGCGCCTTGTCCGCCCCGGAAAGATGCAATAGATCTCATCGGTGTGCGAGCACCCCGGCCCGGATCTATTGCATCTTTCCGGGGTGCTGTTATTTTATTATATCACATGAAATAACAACTTTTGCAATGTATGCGGCAAGAATATCAATAGGCAAGGGAGGGAAAAGATGGAATAATAGAACCATCGACGGAACACTTTGATAACACAACTGAGATAACAGAATAAGAGAGGGATGTAAAAGACATGAGCACTTTAAAACTGAGCAACGAAGGACTGAAAGACAGAGCAGCATGGGAAGCTAAGGGATTCCATCTCCCGGCTTTTGACCGCAAGGCCATGATCGCCGCCACCAAGGCGGCCCCTTTCTGGGTGCATTTCGGCGCCGGCAATATCTTCCGCGCTTTCCACGCGGCTGACGTGCAGAAAGAGCTGGAAGCGGGCACTCTGGACCGCGGCATCATCGTGGCCGAGGGCTTCGATTATGAGATCGTCTCCAAGCAGTATCGTCCTCATGACGATCTGAGCGTGCTCGTCACCCTGAAGGGCGACGGCAGCATCGAGAAGACCGTCGTCGGCTCCATCGCCGAGTCCTGCATCCTGGACAGCGACGACGCGGCTGAGTATGGCCGTCTCCTGGAGATCTTCCGTGCACCTTCCCTGCAGATGGCGACTTTCACCATTACGGAGAAGGGCTACAGCCTGACCGGCCGCGACGGCTCCCTGATCCCTGCCGTGGCGCAGGATCTGCAGGATGGCCCCGCCAAACCTGCCAGCTACATCGGCAAGGTCGCATCCCTCCTGCATGCACGCTACGCTGCCGGCAAGCTCCCGATCGCTATGGTGAGCACCGACAACTGCTCCCACAACGGCGACAAGCTGAAGGCTGCCATGGAAGCTTTTGCTGAAGGGTGGGTCAAGAATGGCAAGGCTGACGCCGGTTTCCTGGCATATATCAACGATCCTGCATGCGTCACCTTCCCCTGGAGCATGATCGACAAGATCACCCCCAGACCGGACGCTTCCGTGCAGGAGATCCTGAAGCAGGACGGTCTCGAGGATCTGGAGCCTGTCATCACTTCCAAGAAGACCTATGTGGCGCCTTTCGTCAACGCCGAGGAGACTGAGTATCTCGTCATCGAGGACGCTTTCCCGAACGGCCGCCCCGAGTTCAAGGTCGCCGGCTTCTATTTCACAGAGAGAGAGACCGTGGACCGCGTCGAGAAGATGAAGGTCTGCACCTGCCTGAACCCGCTGCACACCTCCCTCGCCGTGTTCGGCTGCCTGCTCGGCTATGACAAGATCTCCGAGGAGATGAAAGATGCGGATCTGCTGGCCCTCGTGCAGAAGGTCGGCTACAAGGAAGGCCTGCCGGTCGTCGTGAACCCCGGCATCCTCGATCCCAAAGAGTTCATCGACACTGTTCTGCAGGTCCGTGTCCCGAACCCCTTCATGCCCGACACGCCGCAGCGTATCGCGACCGATACCTCCCAGAAGCTTGCCATCCGCTTCGGCGAGACCATCAAGGCCTACCAGGCCGATCCCGCTCTGGACAGCGCTTCCCTGCGCGGCATCGCGCTGGTGGAGGCCGGCTGGCTCCGCTATCTCACCGCTATCGGTGATGACGGCAAGGAGTTCGAACTGAGCCCCGATCCGATGCTGGAGAGCCTCGCTCCTACAGCCAAGGCTCTGGCAGATCTCTTCGGCAAGGCCGACCGCGCCGCTGTTGCCGCAGCTGCCGCTCCCGTCCTGGCTGAGACCCGTATCTTCGGTACCGATCTCGCGGCCGCCGGTCTGCAGGAGCAGATCCTGGACGACCTCACCGCCATGCTGGCGGGCCCCGGTGCCGTTCGCGCGAAACTGCACGAAGTGGTGGGGTGAGCAGGAGAACTGAGTTCTGATCAGCATTTGTAATTGGATCGATCTGCAGTTATCCTTCAGAGAGTTCCTCCCGACAGCGGGAGGAGCTCTCTTTTATATGTATCCAATAAGAAGTCAGGGGAAGCCAATCCTCCGGGAGGCTGCGGCACTGCACCGGGCATTCACAGCCAGAAGCGGCGCCTCGATCTGTAAGGACCTGAAAGGCATCGGGACCGGAAAAGTGCTCTGCGAGTGCGACGACTGCGTGCGGAACGCGGTGGAGCTGACGGAAGAAATTATCGAAAAACGATAAAAAACTATTGATTATCGAAAAACGATATGCTATAGTGTGCACAGCGGGAGAGGACTGTCGCTGCGCCGGGCACGATGTGATCAGGTACCGGCACAGTCATGCGCGTCCTCAGTCCGCACGAATGCATGCAGGAGGTATTGACAATTGAAGACGATGCAGGACGGACAGGGCCTGTGGAGCGGGGAGAAGAGCATCCTGCTGACCAGGGCCTGTGTGGATGTTTTTCTGGTACTCGCGGCGCTGATGACGGCGGCGGGTCCCTGGGTGGTGCGGGACTTTCTCGCGCGGATCGGGGGCGGCCGGGTCATGGGCTCCGGAGGTGCGGCCTTCTGGCTGCTGCTGGTGCTCGGGTATGGCTGCGGAGCTGCAGCACTGTGGATGCTGTGGGAGATGCGGCTGTTTCTGAGAAGGCTCGGGCAGGGAGAGGTCTTCACCCCCCGCAATGTGCGCTCGCTGCGCCACATCGGGTGGGCCTGCCTCTGCGGCGGCTGTCTGACGGTCCTCGTGGGCTTTCTGTATGCACTGTTCTATGTACTGGTGGGCGCAGCGGCCCTCTTCATGATGCTGGTGGTGCGCGTGGTCAAGAACGCGTTTGAGACGGCGGTCCTGATGCAGAACGAGCTGGACTACACGATCTGAGGAGGTGCGGCATGATCTACGTGGACCTCAGTGTCATGATGGCCCGGCGGGAGATAGGCGCGGGGGAACTGGCCCAGCGGGTCGGTATCACACCGGCCAACCTCTCGATCCTCAAGAACAACAAGGCGCGGGCGATCCGATTCAGTACGCTCGATGCCATATGCCGGGAACTGAACTGTCAGCCCGGGGACATCCTTTCCTTCCGGCCGGAAGAGCCCGGGGAACCGGAAGACTGACCATCTGGCAGCAAACAGCCTTCCGTTCTGCATCGTCTGCAGAGCGGAGGGTCTTTTAATGGAAGATAACAGAACAGAAGAGTGCAGGTCGGAAAAAACAGAGCGAGCAGAGGAGAGCATGCCTGAGAAGAGCGGCACCGGGATCCTGAGTGGAGGCCTCCTCGCGGCGGTCCTGAGCGTTCCGGCAGCTTATTATTATGTGGACCAGGTGCTGCTTAAGATCTACGCGCCGGGAGGCCCGCGCGGCCGGATACAGATGCTGGTCTTTACGTTGATCTGGGCAGTTGCGGTGGAGACGTGGGCCCGGGCGCAGGAGAGAGGCCTGCAGGAGAGGGATCTGAAGGAGAGGGGCCTGCTTACGCAGGGCAGGGGACTGACGGAGGACGGGAGGATCACGCCTCAGAGCGGGATCGTGCCCGCGGAATCGCGTTTCTGGTTCCTGTGCCTCCTGGCGGAAGGGATCGGTTTTGCTCTGCAGGGCGTGCAGGGAGGCAGCAGAGGAGCCTGGCAGCTGATCCTGTGGCACGTGACGGCCGTGCTCTATGCGCTGGCCCGGACGGGGCAGCTGACGGAGGGCAGGAGCAGCATCTTCATCATCAGAGATCTGCTGAGAGGGTTCGTGGTCCTGCCGTGGAGCAACTATCTGCTGCGCATCAGGACCGTGATACGGGGCATTGCCGAAGCAGTGAGCCGGAAGAAAGGAACGGAAGAGCCGGGGGCGGTGGCGGCAGACGAAGGCGCTGAGAATACGAATGGATCGGAAGAGCAGGACAATAAGGCTGCAGTGGTCACAGGAAGAGGACGGAAAGCATCCTCCCGCCTGTCTGTGATCCTGCTCAGCACAGCTGCAGCGGTCGTGATCGGGCTCTATGCCTGGGGGCAGCTGGCGGCGGCCAGCAGCAGTTTTGCCAGGCTCGGAGAGTGGCTGCTCAGCCCCGCCGACAGACTGCTGCGGTACCTGTATCAGGAATGGGATGCGATCCTGGAGTCTTTTGGAGAAAAGATCGCGATCCTTGTCCTGTCCCTCCCGGTCGGCGCCTGGCTGTACGGCCTTGTGGGCGGCGCGCTGCGGGCGGAGGACCAGGGAGACGCCGGAGAGCAGATCCGCGCATCGCTGGAGAAAAAGAGACGTATTCCCGCGCTGACACTCTACCTCGTGTGCGGGATCCTGACGGCCGTCTACATGCTGTTCTTCTGTGTGCAGGCCGCAGAGGTCCTGGCGAGGACGATGCCGGGGGGCGGCAGGAGTCTGATCACACCTTTTTCAGCTATGACTTTTGCCGTCAGCGGATTCTGGGAACTGTGCCGGATCCTGCTGCTGAATCTGGCCGTACTCGGTGTCGGCGTCTTCTTCTGCAGGGAGAGCCCGCTGGAGAGAGGACCCATGAGAACGGCGGGAGGGGCGCTGATCCTCTGCTCCCTGGCGCTGGCTCTGCTCAACGCGGCCAAACTCGCCCTATATATACGGCTGTGCGGCTTCACGCCCAGAAGGATCGTGGCCGGATGGGTCCTGATGGTCATCGTGTGCTGCGTGTGGCTGGCCGGGATCAGGCTGTTCAGGGAGTTCAACGCGGCAGGGATGGCGATCCGGCTGACGGCGGTCTCTTTTGCCCTGCTCTGCTGCATGGGGATCGAGCAGTTCTGCATCCGGGACGATCTGGCACGCTATACCGCGGGCATAGAAACAGCGCCGGACACAGCGCTCCTTCAGGAGTGCCGGTTCGACGCGCGGGGAGAAGTTATTGAGTATACACAGATCCTGCTGGATGCTGGTTGGTTCGAGGGCAGGGACAGCTATGAGGTCTATCAGCTGTACAGTGAGATCCTGGACCGGGAGAAGGGCTGGTCTTACTGGCCGGAGGGCGGGGACGGGGATCTCTGGGAGATCCCGCTGCGCCGCGCGGAGGACGAACTGAAGGTGCTGAAGATCTACTGGGAGGGCAATGTCTGTATCGGAGCGGAGTGGAAGTGACTGGTAAGCGCTGCTTCCTCTTAAGCCGTCAGCTGCCTCGACAGCGCGGCGAACTGCTCCAGGGAGAGGGCTTCGCCGCGGACGGCGGCAGGCAGGCCGAACGCTTCCAGGGCGGCGACGACTTCCTCCCGGGAGAGTCTGCGTCCCCGGTAGTCCAGGCCGTGGGAGAGCGCGTTGGCAAGTGTTTTGCGGCGCTGGTTGAAGGCGGCGCGGATGAGGGCAAAGAGGAGACCTTCGTCCGCCTGCACCGGCGGCTCTTCGTAGGCCTGCAGACACAGGACGGTGCTGTCCACATTGGGCCTCGGGAAAAAGCACCCCGCACTCACCTGCGTCACGATCTCCGGCTCCGCGTAATACTGCACAGCCAGGGAGAGGGCACCGTATTCCTTGCTGCCGGGGCCGGAGCGGATCCGGTCGGCCACTTCCTTCTGGACCATCACCGTGATGCTGGAGAAGCAGCCCTTTTTGGACAGCAGTTCCATCAGGATGGGGGTGGTGACGTAGTAGGGCAGGTTCGCGACCACTTTCATGGGCTTTCCGTCATTGTACTCTGTGCAGACTGCCCGGAGGTCGGTCTTCAGGATGTCCTGCCACAGGATCGTGACGTTGTCGCAGTCCGCCAGCGTGTCCGCCAGGACAGGTTCCAGCGAAGTGTCGATCTCCACGCAGACGACGTGTCCCGCCGCGCGGGAGAGGAGCTGGGTCATGCTGCCGATGCCCGGTCCGATCTCCAGGACGCAGTCCTCTTCCGTGATCCCGGCAGCTTCGATGCTGCGCTCGATCACGGAGGCGTCGATAAGGAAATTCTGCCCATATTTCTTGCGGGCGTGAAGTCCGTGCTTCTCCAGCACCTCCCTCGTGGCGGAAGGGGTGGCCAGTACCCGCGGCGGCCAGTCATAATCATGGATGGAAAAAGAGGGTGTCATAGGAGACTCCTGTTTCATGCCTGTGGTCGATTTGTTCTGTCGGCGTCTGCTGCGCATAGTTGTTACAGACGGTACATGCGTCGTGCGTTTTCTTCGGTGATGCGGATGATCTCCTCTTCGCTGACACCGCGGATCTCCGACAGAGCGCGGACGACATGGGGGAGATACAGGGAGCAGTTGCGCTTGCCCCGGAAGGGGACAGGCGCGAGATAAGGGCAGTCCGTCTCCAGGAGGATGCGGTCCGCCGGTACCATTGCGGCCACTTCTTTCAGTTTGCGGGCATTCTTGAAGGTGAGGACACCGCCGATCCCGATGTAGAAGCCGAGCTTCAGAAACTCCCTCGCCATTTCAACGCCGTAGCTGAAGCAGTGGATGACGCCGCCGATCTGTTCGGCGTGCTGCTCTTTGAGGATGTTCAGCGTATCCTGGGCAGCGTCGCGGGAGTGGATCACCACGGGAAGCCCCACTTCCCTGGCCAGATCCAGCTGCCGGCGGAACCAGTGACGCTCCAGTTCCCGGTCAGGCTCAGGCCAGTAGTAGTCCAGTCCGATCTCGCCCACGGCCACAGCTTTGGAGGCGGGATCAGTCAGCTTCTCCCGCAGAAGGGCCATCGTCGCCTCTGCCACCTCTGCGTCCGCCAGAGGCGCACAGTCGGACGGATGGATCCCCAGTGCGCAGTACACATGGGGATATGCGGCGGACAGCTCCAGACACTGTCCGATACTATCTATATCGTTGGCGATGTTGACGACGGTGCCGATCCCGGAGGCGGGGAGAGAGGAAAGGACCCTGTCCCTGTCTTCATCAAAGGCGCGGTCGTTATAGTGGGCGTGTGAGTCAAAGATCATGGTTTTCTCCCAGTCATTTCCGGCCACCGGTCTCGGAAAGCGATGCGCTCCGAAACTGAAGCGGCAAGAGGTGCTGATTTTTTATAAAAAAGTGCTTGCCAAATGGGGCGGCTTCTACTATAATAACATTCGTGCCGTTCAAGAATACATCATTTTCCGGAACGGCGCAACTGCATAACCTGCGCTGTTAGCTCAGCTGGTAGAGCACCTGACTCTTAATCAGGGTGTCCAGGGTTCGAGTCCCTGACGGCGCACGATGAGAACTGTCACTTGTGGCAGTTCTTTTTTTCGTTCACTGTGCCGGGCGGTCATTACATTTACAAGAAATGATTAGCTGTAGTGTCGACCAGAGGCCTCCAGAGACCGGAAAGTCATTACAGAAACAGGAAATCATCAGCCGTAGTGACGGCCAGAGGCTATTAGAGGTCGGAAAGTCATTACAGAAACAGGAAATCATCAGCCGTAGTGACAGTCAGAGACTTGAAGAGGCTGGGAAGTCATTACAACAACAGGAAATCTTTAGCTGTAGTGAAATCCAAAGGCTTGTGGATGGGACATGTACCCAGGTGTATAGAAGACAGGCATTCTGGGTGACTCTTTAAAAGGCCCCGTACCCAGGATCATTATTTCTTCTGGCGAAAGATGACAATTTCATAAAGGGAAACAACAACTGCTTTAAGCTTTCTGTAAGGTTCACGGCGCATACTGATGTCCAGAAGCAGGACAGGAGGTGCGACATGTGGAAGAATATCCTGAATAGAAATACGATCTTTGGTGCAGCAGTTTTCACGGTGGTGATCGCGCTGACGGTGGGAGCCGGCCTGGCGGCCGTCACGGGCAGGCAGGGGCTGGCGGAACGCTTCGCACAGGTCGGTTCGGCCGCCGGAGGAACGCAAGGTGCAGAAGCACTTTCCGATGCAGAAGGAACGCAGAGCGCCGATACGGCCGCAGAAGACGGGAACGGTACCGGGAGTCACGGACAGTCAGGCAAAAAGACGTCTGACAGCGACAGGATCCGGGTCCCTTCCGGGGTGGTGATCACGGAAGTCCTGGTCGAGAGCGGTGATCCTGTCAGCGAGGGCGAAGTCCTCGCCCTGGTGGACAGATCCTCTGTGCGCAGCGTTCTGGAGGCCGCAGCGGCGGAAGAGGAACCGGATGAGGAAGTTCTGATGTCTCTGCGCGAACTGCTGCAGACCGGGACTGTCACGGCGACCCGGGACGGGACCATAGAAAAAGTCCGGATCACCGCCAGAGGGACCGTGGGTGCCGGAAGCTCCGGGAAGAAAAAAAGCAGCACCTCCACGACCACGGCCGCAGCGCCCTCAGAGGAGGGAGAGACCGGCAGTGACTCGCAGGAGAACGGGACAGAAACTCCGGAAGAGACGGAGACTTCGGAAGGAATAGAGACTTCAGAAGGAATAGAAACTTCGGAAGGAACGGAAACCTCGGAAGGAGCAGAAAACTTGGAAGAGGCGGGAACAACGGAGGAGTCGGCTGAGACCACCGGATCAGGAGAAAACACGCAGACTCTGGAAGGCCTCACCCTTAATGACATTCTGAAAGTTGCAGGCCTTCTGGACGCAGACAGTGCGGACGAGGACAGCACAGAAGATGACAGATCGGACGGGGACAGAACAGAAGATGACAGCACAGAAGACGGCCCCTACACAGTCCTCCGGGCAGACATGACCGATGAAACAGGCGCGACGATCACAGAACCGTCCGAAGAAGGCGCTACGGACCTCACACTCGTTCTGGAGGCAGCGAATGGGTATCAGTTCACGATCGACAGCGTAGCTGAGGACGCTGTTCTGCAGGGGACGGAAACACTGACTGTGAACGGTGTCTGCTGCAGGGTCACCGACTGGGAGATCCGGGTGGAAGAAGATAATAAGATGAGTCTTGTGCTGGAATTGTCAGCGGAAACAGCGGAGACTGCTGATCCATCCGCTGGTAAGGATGATTCGGAGAGTGCGGACACAGCCGATGATGAGGGTACATCTGAGAGTTCCTCCAAGAGCTCCTCTAAAAGTTCTTCTAAGAAAACATCCTCCAAAAGCTCCTCCAAGAGCTCTTCCGGTAAGTCTTCCGGAAAACACTCATCCTCCGCCAGCAGCGCAGGACATAAAGGATCGGGCAAGACCGGAAGCACCGCAGGAAATGCCAGAGGAAGCGCTACCGGAAGCACCACCGAAGATGGGACCGGAAATGCTGCCGGAAGCACCACCGGGCAGGAGGACGGGATCCGCATGGTGACTGTCTTCACCTATCAGTCGGAGGCCAAAGAATGAGCGACAGTCGGAGGCAACGGAGCAGCGCCTTCTGCCCGGCGATCATGTGACGTTTTTGTGACGAATTCAAAACACATCTTTTCGATATCGGCCGGTTGTGTTAAAATACTACAGTTACAGTATTCACACCGTTTTCAACGAGAACGGAACTCAGTATTTGAAAGAGGAAAGAGATGAGCAAGATCTACAAAAAGATGATGGCGCTCTGTCTGATCGCTGTTCTGGCTCTGTCCCTGGCTGCATGCGGCGGTTCCGCTGACAGCAACGGCCAGAATGAGGGGACCGCTTCGGAATCGGGAAATGCCCCGGAACAGCCTGCCGTGACCAGCGGGGAATGGAAGAATGACCCCGAGGCTTATCTCAGCGGTATCAATGCAGCTGATTATGTCACCCTGCCCGAGGATTATACCACCATGCAGCTGGTGGCCGAGAAACCTGCCGTGGTAACTGACGCGGATGTGGAGAGCCTTGAGAACAGTTTCCGGAGCGTCGGCGATGAAGTTCACGACGGCGACACGGTCAATATCAATTACATCGGCATTATGGACGGAGAGCAGTTCCAGGGCGGTACCGCCAACGGGCAGTATCTGACCATCGGGTCCGGTTCTTTTATCGACGGGTTCGAGAGCGGCCTGATCGGCGCCCACACCGGCGAGACAGTGACGCTGGACCTGTCTTTCCCGGATCCCTACGAGAACAACCCCGACCTGGCGGGCAAGCCGGTCCAGTTCATCGTGACGATCAATACCATCTATCTGGCGGAGCCGCCGGAACTTACGGATGAGTATGTGGCGGGGCTGGGGCTGCCCGATAAGTTCGGCAACCCTGTCGCAACGGTCGATGCCTATCACACTTTTGTCCGCGACTATCTGGAGACACAGGCCGAATATTCCTACAACAATGAGCTCTACAGCCAGATCATGGAAATACTCAGCTCCAAATGCACCTACGCCGACGACTTCCCCAAATCCATGGTGGACCGTTACAACGAGGAGGTCATCGCCGATATGACCAATAAGGCCCTGCAGTACGGGACCGATCTGAAGACCCTGATGATGAGCTATGGCATCGGCGAGGATGAGTACCTGGATGTCCTCCGCCAGCAGGCCGTGGAGCAGGTCAAGTATCTGCTGGCCCTGCAGGCCGTAGCGGAGAAAGAGGGCCTCACCATTTCCGACGAGACCCTGGAGAACGAACTGGCGGATCTGGCTGCCAGAGATTCGATGGCGGCACAGGGATATACGTCCGTGGATTCCTTTGACCACGACGAAAGAGAGTCCTACAGAGAATATCTGATGCGCCAGAAGGTGCTGGAGTTCCTGAAGAAAAACGCGGAGATCACAGAGCCCGCCGCCGAAACCGAGACGAGCGAGGAACCTGCCGGCTGAGACAGCCCGTGCAGCGGACAGAACATTTCTTACAACTGGGAATGACAGCCCGGGCAGCGCAGGCGTGACCCGGGCTGACAGACTGAATACAGAGGAGGGACAGTCATGAGAGAACAGTACAGCCTTGTGGAGGTAAGAGACCTCTTTGACAGGCCGGCGGAGTATGCGGACCGGGAAGTCACCGTCGGTGGTTGGATCCGGAGCAACCGCGACTCCAAAGCGGTGGGTTTTATCGTGCTCAGTGACGGATCCTGTTTCCAGACACTGCAGCTGGTGTATGCGGCGGGATTGGAAGATTTTGCCCGGATCGCCAAGCTGGGCGTAGGTGCCGCGATCATTGCGACCGGCACGATAGTGCTCACACCGAACGCCAAGCAGCCCTTCGAGATGCAGGTTAAGAGCGTGGAGCTGGAAGGCGACACCACACCCGACTTCCCGATGCAGAAGAAACGCCACACCTTCGAGTACCTGCGCACCATGCCCCATCTGCGCGCGCGCACCAACACCTTCATGGCGACGTTCCGCGTGCGTTCCCTGGCGGCTTATGCGATCCACTCCTTCTTCATGGAGAGAGGCTTCACTTACGTCCACACGCCCATCATCACCAGCAGTGATGCGGAGGGCGCCGGCGAGATGTTCCAGGTGACGACCCTGCCCATGGAAGAGCTTCCCAGGACGGAAGAGGGCGCTGTGGATTACAGCAAGGACTTTTTCGGCAAGCCCGTCAATCTGACCGTCAGCGGTCAGCTGAACGTGGAGACCTTTGCATTTGCATTCAGGAACGTCTATACCTTCGGCCCCACTTTCCGCGCCGAGCAGTCCAACACGACCCGCCACGCGGCGGAGTTCTGGATGATCGAGCCGGAGTTCTGTTTTGCCGACCTGCAGGATGACATGAAGCTGGCGGAGGACATGCTCAAGTACGTGATCCGCTACGTCATGGACAACGCGCCTGAGGAGATGAAGTTCTTCAACCAGTTCGTGGACAAGGGTCTCATTGACCGCCTGAACCACGTGCTGAACTCCGATTTCGGCCGCATCACCTACACCGAGGCGATCGAGATCCTCAAGCAGAACAACGACAAGTTCGACTACAAGGTGTACTGGGGCTGCGACCTGCAGACCGAGCACGAGCGCTACCTCACCGAGCAGTACTTCAAGAGACCCGTCTTTGTCACGGACTATCCGAAGGAGATCAAGGCCTTCTATATGAAGCTCAACGAGGACGGCAAAACTGTGGCAGCCATGGACTGCCTGGTCCCCGGCATCGGCGAGATCATCGGCGGCAGCCAGAGAGAGGACGACCTTGCCAAGCTCGAGCAGCGCATGGACGAGCTCGGCATGGAGAAGGAAGGCTACCAGTTCTATCTGGATCTGCGCCGCTACGGCAGCGTGCGCCACGCCGGCTTCGGCCTCGGCTTCGAGCGCTGCGTCATGTACCTCACGGGCATGAGCAACATCCGCGACGTCCTGCCTTTCCCGAGGACAGTGGGCACCTGCGAGTTATAACATTATTAAGGATCATCACCCCCTGTGGAAGCCAGAGAGCAGGGCAGAGAGCTCGCTCTCTGCCCTGCTTTCAGTCTTAATGTGAAGGAGAACCATATGCAGCGCATCCTCATCCTGGATTTCGGAGGACAGTACAAGCAGCTCATCGCGCGGCGCGTG
>CAMOJW010000036.1 GCA_946617225.1 uncultured Lachnospiraceae bacterium | reverse complement strand
TCCCGGATCGTGCCGGGGAGCGTGGTCATGGTGCCTTTCGGCCGGGGGGACACCCTGCGCAGGGGGTATGTGATCGGCCTCTCGGACGTCTCCGGCCTGTCCGGCACCAGGATCAAAGAGATCGACCGCATAGCGGATCAGGAGAGCTCCGCGGGAGGCAGTGAAGGAGAATTCTGGGTAGGGATCGCCGCCTGGATGAGCCGGAGATACGGTTCCACCATGGCCGTGGCCCTCCGCACGGTCCTCTCCGGAGGCAAGCCCGGCAGACCGGCCATGCAGAAACAGATCCGCCTCCTGCTGAGCCCGGAGGAGGCACAGGAACAGCTCGAACTCTACGAGAAGAAACACCAGGTCGCCAGGGCAAGGCTCCTCAGAGAGCTCATGGAGGTGCCGCTGCAGCCCTATTCCCTGGTGACAGGCAAGCTCCACATCCAGGCCGCCACGGTCCGCGCCATGCGGGACAAGGGCATCCTGGAGGTCCGGGAGGAGAGAAAACTCCGCAACCCCGTCTCTTTTGGCGAAGTGGAGCGGGACGAGAAGGTCCTCAGTGCACAGCAGCAGGACATCGTGGACAGGGTGGTCAGGGACCACGACCAGGGCATCAGCTCCGTGAGCCTGATCCGGGGGATCACCGGAAGCGGCAAGACGGAGGTCTACATCCGCATCATACGCGAGATCGTGGCCCGCGGGAGACAGGCCGTGATGCTGATCCCCGAGATCGCACTGACCTACCAGACGCTCCTGCGCTTCTACCGTCATTTCGGGGACCGTGTCTCCGTGATGAACTCTACCCTGTCGGAATCGGAGAAGGCGGACCAAAGGGAGCGCGCCCGCAGGGGTGAGATCGATGTGATCATCGGCCCCCGCAGCGCTCTGTTCACGCCTTTTCCCGACGTCGGCGTCATCGTCATCGACGAGGAACACGAGAACAGCTACAAGAACGAATCCATGCCAAAGTACCGGACAGTGGATGTCGCCAGAGAGATCGCCCGGCGCAGGGGCGCCGTACTGGTCCTGGGCAGCGCTACACCCTCGATGATCTCCTACGAGCGGGCGGTCCGGGGCGAGTATCGTCTCTATACTCTGGATCAGCGTCTGACAGGCCAGTCCCTCCCTTCTGTCACAGTCACGGACCTGCGGGAGGAACTGCGGGCGGGAAACCGGAGCATCCTGTCCCGGAAACTGGCACAGCTGCTGGACGACCGTCTCTCCAGGGGAGAGCAGAGCATGCTCTTCCTGAACCGGAGAGGGACGGCCGGTTTTGTCTCCTGCAGATCCTGCGGCTACGTAGCCAGATGCCCCCACTGCGACGTGTCACTGTCCCTTCACAGGGATGGCTCCCTCCAGTGCCATTACTGCGGTCACAGGGAACGGATGCCGCGCGTCTGTCCCTCCTGCGGATCCAGGTATATCGCCGGTTTCCGCGCGGGAACGGAACAGGTGGAGGAGTATCTGCATCAGACCTGGCCGACAGCCAGGATCCTGCGGCTGGACGCGGACACCACGGCGCGGAAAGGAAGCTACGAGAAGATCCTCTCCGCGTTTGCCAACGAAGAGGCCGACATCCTGGTGGGCACGCAGATGATCGTGAAGGGGCATGATTTTCCCGGTGTGACGCTGGTGGGAGCCCTGCTTGCGGACCTGTCCCTCAATACGGGGGATTACAGGAGCGCGGAGAGGACTTTCCAGCTGCTGACACAGGCGGCGGGCAGAGCGGGACGGGGCGACAGGCCCGGAGAAGTGGTGATCCAGAGTTACGAGCCGGAACACTACGCCCTGCAGTATGCCGTGCGCCAGGATTATGAAGGTTTCTATCGGGAAGAGATGACATACAGGCGCGCGCTCCTGTACCCGCCCGCAGCACATATGCTGGCGGTGCAGGTCCAGTCGGAAGATGAGGACGATGCCCTGCGCGCCGCGCAGAGAGCGGGAGAACTGCTGCGCAGGCGCCCGGAAGAGCTCTATATCATAGGGCCTTCCCCCGCGCAGCTCAGCCGCCTCAGAGATGTCTATCGCTACGTGGTATATATCAAAAACGCGGACCGGGAGACCCTGATCCGCTGCAAGGATCTATTGGAACAGGCTTTTTCGGAAAATGCGGATCCGGGAAGCGGCACATGGACGGACCGGGTGGTATTGCAGTTTGATTTCGACCCGGAAAATCCTTACTAACGGAGGAAAGAGGCAGACTATGGCAATCAGACTGATTCGTGAACTGGGAGACCCGGTCCTTACCAAAAAGGCCAAACTGGTCAAAGAGATGACCCCCCGCCTGGCACAGCTGATCACGGACATGAAGGAGACCATGTACGAGGCGAACGGCGTCGGACTGGCCGCCCCGCAGGTGGGCGTCCTCAAGAGGATCGTGGTGATCGATATCTCCGAGGAACAGAATGAGCCCCATATCCTGGTCAACCCCGAGATCATAGAGCAGGACGGGGAACAGTGCGGCATGGAGGGCTGTCTGTCCGTGCCCGGCAAGCAGGGGCAGGTGACCAGACCGCAGCACGTGATCTGCAGGGCCCTGAACGAGAACATGGAAGAGATCGAACTGGAGGGCGAGGACCTTCTGGCGCGGGCCATCTGCCACGAACTGGATCATCTGGACGGTGTTGTCTATGTCGAGAAGGTAGAGGGCGAACTGCAGGATGTCGAGGCCCTGGAAGAAGAGCCGGAAGAGGACGGAGAGTGACTATGCCCGGAATGGAGTTCATACACAGACCCGCGGACTGCGGGATCCGGCGGATCGTCTTCATGGGCACGCCGGAGCTGGCAGTCCATGTGCTGGAGGCCCTGGTCGACACAGGCTACGAGGTGACGCTCGCCGTCACGCAGCCGGACCGCCAGAAGGGGCGGGGCCGGTCCGTGGTCATGCCTCCGGTCAAGGAAGCCGCCATCAGGGCGGGCATTCCCGTCTTTCAGCCGCAGAAACTCCGGGAACCGGGCGCCTTTGAGAGGATCGCCGCCGAGCAGCCCGACCTGATCGTCGTGGCGGCTTTCGGACAGATCCTTCCCGCGCAGATCCTGGATCTGCCCGCTTATGGCTGTGTGAATGTCCACGCCTCCCTGCTCCCCGCCTACAGAGGCGCCGCGCCTATCCAGAGGGCGGTGATCAATGGGGAGAAGGAGACAGGTGTCACTACCATGCAGATGGATGTCGGTCTTGACACCGGGGATATCCTGGAGCAGGCACGCATCCCTCTGGCGGAGGACGAGACCTCGGACAGCCTGTACGAGAAGCTCTCGATACTGGGAGCGCAGCTTCTGACCCACACGATCCCGCTGCTGGCGGCGGGAGAGATCACGCCTGTCAGGCAGGACGACGCGAAAGCGACCTATGCGGCCATGCTGAGCGCCGATATGGGAGAGATCGACTGGACCCGGTCCGCCGGGGAGATCGAGCGGCTGGTCCGCGGGCTCAATTCCTGGCCCTGTGCGCGCACGCAGCTGAAGGGAAGACGCATCAAGATCTGGGCATCGGAACTGGCCGGCGAGGCGGAAGAGGGACAGCAGGCACTTCCCGGGACCGTCGTGCGTCTGGACCGGAAGGGCCCCGTCGTCCTCACAGGAGACGGCCTGCTGCGCCTGACGGAGCTGCAGCCGGAGGGCAAGAAGAGGATGCCTGCGGATGCTTTTCTCCGGGGGTATCGCCTGGAACCGGGCACCGTCCTGGGCAGTGAAGGATCTGCGGAGGAGTGATCCGCGCAGGGGAGACCGGAAGCGGATCACAGGATAAGGAGGCGTCATGGCTGTGGATCTGAGGGAGCAGATCCTGCGTCTGCTGACGGAAAATGAACAGAAAGGGACCTACAGCCACCTGCTCGTCAGTGACCTGCTGGACCGGAACAGCGGCCTGTCCGCCTCTCAGCGGGCCTATATGAAGCGCCTGGCGGAAGGAGTCACGGAGCGCAGGACCGAACTGGACGCGGTGATCGACAGGTACAGCAGCGGCAGGAAGAGGACCAGACGTCCGCAGGTGCGGAACATCCTCCGCATGGCGGTCTATGAGATCCTGTACATGGACAGTGTGCCGGACGCAGTAGCCTGCAGTGAGGCGGTCAGGCTCACCAGAAGGACCGGTGCCGCCGGCCTGTGCGGCTATGTGAACGGTCTTCTGAGACATCTGGTAAGGGACAGGGAGAAGGGGATCGCCGTCCTGCCGGAAGATGTGCCCCTGTCTGTCCGGTATTCCACACCGGAATGGATCATCCGCATGTGGCAGGAGCAGCTGGGTGACGAGGATACTGCGGCGCTTCTGGAGGCGTTCCGGGAGATCAGGCCGGTGACGATCCGTCTGAGCGAACGGCTCACTCCCGTGGAGAAGCAGGAGCTTCTGAAGAGGCTTGAGGATGCCGGCGCGGAGATCGGACCGGGCCGCCTCCTGGAGGAATGCCTCACACTGCGCGGCACGGCCTCCCTGCGGGATCTGCCCGGTTATGCGGAGGGACTCTGGAACGTCCAGGACGAGAGCGGTCTGTTCGTGACGGAAGCCGCAGATCTGAAGGGCGGAGAGCACGTCGTCGATGTCTGCGCGGCCCCGGGGGCCAAATCCCTCCACGCTGCCGACAGACTGGCAGCACTGGGCAGGGGCGGCGAGGTCCGCGCCTGCGATATCTCGGCTAAACGCGCCGCCAGGATGTCAGAAAACAGGGACAGGCTGCGCCTGATGAATATGACCGTCTCGGTCCGCGATGCAGCCGTACCTGCCGGCGCAGAGGAACGGGGGACGGCGGACGTTCTGTTCTGTGATGTCCCGTGCTCGGGCCTCGGCGTCCTGGGCAGGAAGCGGGATATCAAATTCAACGTCACGCCGGAGGAGATCCGGACCCTGACAGAACTGCAGAAACAGATCCTCACCTGCAGCCTCCCGCTGCTGAAAGAGGGCGGCACGCTCATCTACAGCACCTGTACCATCGACAGGGCCGAGAACGAGGAGATGGCGGCATGGCTGAGCAGGCAGCCCGGTCTGCGGCCTGCGCCTTTTCCCGCTTCCATGCGGGAGAGACTGGATCTGGCCGAGGATGCCTGGCAGGTGCAGCTGCTGCCCCACAGGCACGGTACGGACGGCTTTTTTGTCGCCCGTCTGGTCCGGGAGGTCTGAGGAAGGACAAGTAATACATTCATGACATATGATCTGAGATCCATGCTCCCCGAGGAGCTCGCGGATGCGCTGCAGCAGCGCAGACAGCCCGCCTACCGGGCAAAACAGCTGTTTTCCTGGCTGCACGCCAAACATGTCCGCACTTATGAGGAGATGACGGACCTGCCGGCCGCCCTGCGGGAGGAGCTGGCGGGAGAGTTTCCCCTCACGACGGTGCGGATGATCGACCGGCAGATCTCCCGGGACGGCACGGAAAAATACCTTTTTGCCATGCCCGACGACAGTCTGGTGGAGAGCGTGCTGATGCGCTACCATTTCGGCAACAGCATCTGTATCTCTTCCCAGGTGGGCTGCCGGATGGGCTGCACGTTCTGCGCGTCCACACTGGACGGGCTGGAGCGGAACCTCATGCCTTCCGAGATGCTGGAACAGATCTACGAGATCCACAGAGTGACGGGGGAGCCTGTGCGCCATGTGGTGGTTATGGGGACCGGGGAACCCATGGACAATTATGAGAATCTGGTGCGTTTTATCCGGCTGCTGACCCATGAGAAGGGTATGGGACTCAGCCGCCGCGCAGTCACGGTCTCCACATGCGGACTGCCGGAGGGGATCCGCGCCCTGGCGGAGGAGGATCTCCCCGTGAATCTGGCGCTCTCTCTCCACGCACCGGAGGACGGACTGCGGCAGAAGCTCATGCCTATAGCGAGGCGGTATACCATCGCCGAAGTGACGGCAGCCTGCAGATACTATTACGAAAAGACCGGCAGGCAGATCACGTTCGAGTACGCCCTGATCCGGGATGTCAATGACCGCGACGCAGATGTTGCGGCGCTGAGTGCGCTGGCGGCCTCCCTGGACGCGCATGTGAACCTGATCCCGGTCAACCCCGTGAGGGAGCGCGGCTACCGCGAACCCGGCGGGACCGAGGTCCAGCGCTTCAAAAATAAACTTGAAAAACGCGGCATTCATGTTAGTATTAGGAGAGTAATGGGGAGAGATATCGACGGTGCCTGCGGACAGCTCAGGCACCGCCGTCTGCATGATACGAACCAATGAGAGGTCAGCTATGCCGATTTCATTTTCCCGAACGGACAGAGGGCGGAGACGTCCGAAGAATCAGGACTACCTGTTCGCCAGTGACAGACAGATCGGAGTCTTTCCCGATCTCTATCTCATTGCCGACGGAATGGGCGGTCATGAGTCCGGAGAATTCGCATCCGAATATACCATAGAGCGTGTAGCCGGAGAGGCACAGAAGGATACCTCCAGGTCCATGGAGGATCTCCTCGAGCACAGCCTGCGCCTTGCCAACGCCGAGCTCCGCGAGCTGGCGGCAGCCAGGAATCTGCTGCTGGGCATGGGGACGACTGTCGTCGCGGCGACCGTCTCCCGCAGCGGGGAACTGCTGGTGGCCAGCGTCGGCGACAGCCGGCTGTATGTCCTCCGCAGCACGGGCCTGGAACAGATCACCCACGATCACAGCCTGGTGCAGGAGATGGTGGATGCGGGAACTATCACTCCCGAGGAGGCCCGCGTACACCCCGAGCGCAACGTCATCACCCGCGCCGTCGGCGCGGAGGACCGTCTGGAGGTGGATTTCCGCCGGACCGCCGTACACAGCGGCGAGGTGATCCTCCTGTGTACCGACGGACTGACCGGTATGCTCAAGGATGAGGAGATCACTGCGATCATTCAGGGTTCGACGGACCTGGAGCTGGCTGCGGATACCCTGCTCCGGGAAGCAAATTTCCGGGGCGGCAGGGACAACATCAGCCTGATCCTGGTCGATCCGTGGTCGGAGGTGACGCATGATTAAGATCGGTATGCTGATCGCCGACCGTTATGAGATCCTTGGCAAGGTCGGCAACGGCGGGATGGCGGACGTCTATAAGGCCAAGGACAGGACCCTGAACCGCGAAGTGGCGGTCAAGGTCCTCAAACAGGAATTTTCCGAGAACGACACCTTCGTGTCCAAATTCCGCGTGGAAGCCCAGGCCGCCGCAGGCCTGATCCATCCCAACATCGTCAATGTCTACGATGTCGGTGAGGACAACGGCGTTTATTTCATCGTCATGGAGCTGGTCAACGGCTTCACGCTCAAGAAATACATCCTGAGAAAAGGCAGACTCAGCGTGCGCGAGTCCGTCAACATCGCCATCCAGGTGGCCATGGGACTGGAAGCGGCGCATGCGAGACATATCATACACAGAGACATCAAGCCTCAGAACATCATGATCTCCCGCGAGGGCAAGGTCAAGGTGACGGATTTCGGGATCGCCAAGGCGGCGACCAGCGACACCATCACCTCCAATGTCATGGGCTCCGTCCACTATACTTCCCCGGAGCAGGCCAGAGGCGGTTTCTCCGATGAGAAGAGCGACGTCTATTCCCTGGGCATCACGATGTACGAGATGCTCACAGGCCATGTGCCCTTTGACGGCGAGACCACGGTGGCGATAGCTATCCGCCACATAGAGGAGCCGCTTCCTTCTCCGAAGGAGGAGGTCCCCCAGATCCCCACCAGCGTGGATCAGATCGTGATGCGCTGCTGCGAGAAGAGCCCCGACAGACGCTATGCCAATATGACGGAGCTCCTTGCGGACCTGAAGAGGTCCCTGCAGGACCCCGAGGGCCAGTTCGTCAAAAGGCCAGAAGCCGAGGACCTGGGCGAGACCCGCAAGATCTCGGAGGACGAGATCCGCGTGATCCAGGAGAGCGCACGCAAGAAGAAAGAAGAATCCGCCGCCATCGCCGCAGCTGCGGCGGCAGCTGCTTCTGTGAGAGCAGAGGCAGCGCCCGCTGACAGGGACGGGGACGCCCGCGGACAGTCTCAGGACGATCAGCCCCGCAGGGGCGGCGCGGATCAGGGCGGCGGTAAACAGGCCGGCCGCAGCAGTAACGGCCACCACAGTGAGGGCGGGAGCCTTCGCTACGGCAACGACGAGGAGCCGGCCGATCCCGACGACGAGAGCGGGATGGAACACCTGGCCAGGATCCTGACGGTACTGGCCGCGGCAGCTGTGTGCATCATCATCGCCGTCATCGCTGCCAACCGTTTCGGCCTGTTCGCCCCCGAGAGGGAGCAGGAAGTGCAGGCAGACGTCACTCCGCAGCCGGAGACCATGGTCGTGATGCCCCACGTGGTGGGCGAGACCAGGGAGAAGGCCAGCGACAGCCTGACCGCCCTGGGACTGGTGCCCGAGATTGTCTACGGGGAGTCCGAGGACTTTGAGCCCGGTATCGTGATGGACAGCGATATCGAGGAGGGGACCCAGATAGCAGTGGGTTCCACGGTCATCCTCACCGTGTGCGGCAACAGCGGGATCCGCGTTCCGGACGTCGTGGGCTGGAAGGAAGACGAGGCCGTGACGCGCCTGGAGGACCTGGATTTTATCGTCCGCGTCAAGGAGACCTACAGCGAGGAAGTGGAGCAAGGCTACGTCATCTCCCAGGACCCCGTCGGTGACAGCTCCGTGGACAGAAAGAGCACCGTCACCCTGGAGGTCAGTGCCGGTCCCGACCTGTCCGGCAAAGTGGCCATGCCCAATCTGGTCGGCCTCTCGGAAGGGAATGCCCGGAGCCTTCTGGCATCCATCGGTCTGAAACTGGGCGAAGTGACCGTCGACAGAAACGCCAGCCCCTCTCAGGTGGGCAATGTGATCTTTCAGAGTGAGGCGGAAGGCGACTACGTCGACGAGGGCAGCTACATCGATATCACTGTGGGCGGACAGATGACCTACAGTTATTCCGCAGATATACCCGGTCCCACCGCGGAGGAGGACCCCGACTATCAGGCCGGGACTCCGGTGCGCATGAGGATCGTGGGAGAGGACGGGCAGGTCCTTCTGGACACCACCACTTCGGAACTGCCTCAGCCCGTGGGCTTTATCGGCCTGAAATACAGCAGCGCCAAACTGACCATGACCTATGAAGTGGTCTACGAGGAGGTCAAGGAGACTACGGTCGAGAACGATACTCCCGACGGTGAGCCGGAGGAGGGCATCGAACAGGATCCGGAGCACGACACCTCAGTCACCACCCGGGAGACCGTCACGAGGCGGGAGACACACAAAGTGACCAGGACCCTGCACTTCACCCCCGAGAACTGAAGTCTGTGAGGATGCGGGTACCGCACGGCAGGCACAGTCAGGGAAGCTGAGGGAGCATGCTGCAGGGAAAGATCATCAAAAGTATATCCGGTTTTTATGAAGTCCACACCCGGCAGGGAGTCTATCGCTGCCGGGCTCGTGGACTGTTTCGCGCTCTGGGACAGAAACCTCTTGTAGGCGACGACGTGGAGATCGAGGTGACGGACACCGTCAGTGTACCGCCCGAGGGGAACGTGATGCGTCTCCTCCCCCACAGGAACAGCCTGATCAGGCCCAATGTGGCCAATGTGGACCAGGCGCTGCTCGTTTTTGCCATCTCGCATCCCGTGCCCAGCTACAATATGCTGGACCGCTTTCTGATCCTGATGGACAGGAAGGAACTGCCCGCGATCCTCTGCTTCAACAAGACGGACCTGGCCCTGCCGGAGGAGATCGAGGCCCTCAGGGAGACCTACGGGGACTGCGGGTGCCGCCTTCTCTTTATAAGCAACTATGCCGGCGAGGGCATCGACGAGCTCCGCGGGATGCTGCGGGGCAGGACCACGGTCTTTACGGGGCCCAGCGGCGTCGGCAAATCCACCCTCATCAACATCCTGTGCCCGGAAGCCCGCATGGAGACCGGGGAGCTGAGCCGCAAGATCGCCAGGGGTAAAAACCCCCCCCGCCACGTGGAGCTCCTCTCCTCCGAGGAGACAGGAGAGAACACGTTCCTGGTGGATACGCCCGGCTTCACATCCCTGTTCCTGGAGGAGATGGACGCCGACCAGCTCCGCTTCTGCTACCCCGAGTTCAGCCCCTACGAGGGGAAGTGCCGCTTCAACGGCTGCGTGCACGTCCACGAGCCCTCCTGCAGGGTGCGGGAGGCGGTGGAGGAGGGCAGGATCCACCCCATCCGGTACCGCAACTACTGCGAGCTCTTTGAGGAACTGAAGAACAGAAGACCCGTGTACAGATAGGAAGAGGCAGGCCCGGATCAGGAACGCTCAGGAGACAGATACAGAAGACAGATACAGACAGGAGACAGATATGGCAGTCCAGTTCATGCGCACCGGCCAGCAGGGCGTCCTGCTGTGGGACACAGAGACAGGTTTCAAGGTGGGGATCGACCTCTTTCTGACGGACAGGGAGACCCGCCTCCTTCAGAACGTGGTCTCCATGGACGATCTGGGAGACGTCGCATGCCTCCTGGGGACCCACGATCACGCGGATCACATCGACCGGGAGGCCTGGAAACAGATCGCGCAGAAGTATCCGGATATGGGTTTTGTCGTGCCTGCTTATTTTGAACGGCACATGCCGGACGAACTGGAGATCAGCCGGGACCGTTTCCTCTACATGAACGACGGGATGAGCATGGAGATCGGCCCCCTGAAGATCGAAGCCGTTCCCGCCGCCCATGAGTTCCTGAACCGCCGCTGGGACGGCTGCTACCCGTACCTCATGTACATCCTGACCATCTCCGGCATCCGGATCTGCCACATGGGCGACACATGCCTTTACGAGGGAATCTATAAAAAGCTGAGGGACAAAGGGCGTTTTGACGTCCTGTTCGCTCCCATCAACGGCCGCGATGCCGTCCGTTACAGCCGCGGCTGCATCGGCAACATGACCTACCAGGAAGCCGCAGATCTCACCGGTACACTGCGCCCCCGCCTGGTCGTCCCGGGCCACTACGACATGTTCGCCGACAACAGCGAGGATCCGGAGCTCTTCAGAGCTTACGTGGAGGCCAAATACCCCTGGCAGCAGGTCCGCATCCTGGCTCCCGGGGAGGTATACGAGGTGCCGGTACCGGAGCAGAAACAGGGCGGCAGGTCGCTGATGGACCTGTTCCGTAAGACGGAGTGAGCTTCGAAGAGGACGAGGAGCCCGGAAAGGAACGATACACTATATAACGATAATATAGAAACACTAATTCGTCCGAATATTCCTCAAATATTCTATACATCATCTTGTTTGAATGTGCTAAAATTATTCCATCGGTTTTTTTCATCATAGCGCGGAGAACGCGGAGGTATCACACAATGGAACGGATGGAGCATGATCGTTCACAGGATGTTTCTGCCCATGCACGGGGCGGAAAGAGCAGAAGAAGGAGAACAGCCATGAAGAGAATGGCTGCGCTTCTTCTTTCTTTTGTGCTGACAGCGGGATGTTGTCTGCCGGCACTGGCTGCGGAAGCAGAGCCGCAGGAGGGAGGGGCCGCTGTGCAGGAGACACAGCCGGAAGAGCCCGCCCCTCAGAAGGAGGACACTCCACAACAGGAAGAGCCTGCGCAGGCATCGCAGGAAGAGCCCGCAGCCGGTCAGCAGGAGGCCCCGGAAGAGAAGCAGCCGGAAGCACCCGCAGAGGACGCCTCCGGGCAGAATGAGGCTGAGCCCGCGGAGACCACAGGCCAGGAAGGCACTGCGCCGGAGGGCGCAGAGGATGCGTCCGCTTCTGATGCGACGGACGAGGAGATCCTGGAAGATGTGGAACTCGAGGTGACGGACGAGGCCGCCGACGCGGCTGTCAGTGAGTGGCTGGCGGACTATGAATACGTAGTTGACGGGGACAGGGTCATCCTGGAAGCCTATAAGGGCAGCGCGGCGAACATCGTCGTTCCCGGCAGTGCTACCGTAGACGGGACACTTTACAGCAAGGTCGAACTCAGGCAGCAGATCTGGAGCGGCCACTGGGACGATGCGATCGACGATTACGCGGAATCTCCGGTCAAAACACTGGCTTTTGAAAAGGGTGTCATCCTTCCCTATGACAGTTCGTATCTGTTCTGCAATATGGATAGTGTGACTTCCATTGATCTGCGCAACGTGGACTCCGGCAATGTGACGGATATGAGATACATGTTCGAGTCCTGTCATGCACTGAAAAGTGTGGAATTAGGCGGTCTGGACACATCGAACGTCACCTGCATGCAGTCAATGTTCAATCAGTGTACCAGTCTTACCAGCCTGGACATCAGCGGCTTTGACACTTCCAAAGTCGAGATCTTCGAATACATGTTTGCGGGCTGCGAAGACCTGCAGGAGCTGAATGTTTCCGGTATCGATACTTCCAGTGCACAGACCATGGGGAGCATGTTTTCCGGGTGCAGCGCCATCACCAGCCTGGATGTGAGCAGCTTCGATACTTCCCATGTGACGGACATGTCGCGTATGTTTGACGGCTGCGTTTATCTGCAGGCTCTGAATGTGCGTGGTTTTGATACTTCCCATGTCACAACGATGGCTTACATGTTCAGCAAGTGTGACTCCCTGAGATCGCTGGATCTCTCCGGGTGGGATACAGGCAATGTGACCAGCATGTACGGCATGTTCTGGGGGTGCATCAACCTTGAAGAGTTAGACGTCAGCAGTTTTAACACGTCTGCAGTCACAGACATGGCGAACATGTTCTATGAATGCATTTCATTGGTAAGCCTGGATGTGAGCAATTTCGACACCTCCAAGGTGGAGAGCATGATCTCCATGTTCGAGGAATGCAAAGCGCTGTCAGAACTCGACCTGAGCAGCTTTTCCTTCTCCGGTGTGAGTGCGGTGAATGCTGAAAACATTGATCGTCTGCTCTATGCTATGGACAGCCTTCAGACCCTGCAGGCCCCTGCGGGCCTTTCGTGGGAAGTGGCGCTTCCCGCCACTTTCCGGGGAGCAGACGGTACTCTATATTATCGACTGCCCAAGAATCTGGGGCAGAGCATGATGCTCACACGGATCGACGGCGCCCTGGAAGCCAGCGAGTGGCTTGCAGACTATATCTATGAGGTCGCAGAGGACAAGGTCATTCTGCAGGGTTACCGTGGAAACGAGAGTGATATCCTCGTTCCGGGCAGTGCAACGGTGGATGGCGTGCTGTACAACAAGATCCAGATCACTCCCGAGGTCTGGTCCGGATACTGGGATATGGAGACCGATGAATACGTAGAGCTGTCGGTCCGAACACTTGCCTTTGAAGAAGGGGTCGTGCTTCCGGCAGACTGCAACAATCTGTTCGCTTATATGTACGAGGCCACCTCGATCGATCTCAGCAATGTCGATACCGGCAATGTGACCTCTATGTCCTATATGTTCGGCAACTGCAAGAATCTGGAAAGCCTGGATGTCAGCGGATTTGACACCTCCCAAGTGACCAACATGAGCGGTATGTTCAGTGGATGCAGAAACCTTACCAGCCTGGATGTGAGCGGCTGGGACACCGGCAATGTAACTGACATGAGCACTATGTTCGAGGACTGCAGGAATCTCACCAGTCTGGATGTCAGCGGATTTGACACCTCCCACGTGGTCGACCTGTACGGTATGTTTTATGAGTGCAGGAACCTCACGGATCTGGACGTCAGCGGGTTCATCACCTCCAATACGACAGGAATGAACGAAATGTTCAACGGCTGCCGGAGTCTGGAAAGCCTGGATGTCAGCAGATTTGACACCTCCAACGTCGTGACGATGTCCTGTATGTTTAAGGACTGCCGGAGTCTGACGAGCCTGAACGTAAGCGGCTTTGACACCTCCCGTGTTGCAGAAACGTACAGGATGTTCTATGGCTGCCGGAGCCTGACCAGTCTGGATGTTACCGGCTTTGACACCTCCGGGGTGTATGAGTTCACCGAGATGTTCGGAGACTGCCCCGGTCTCACGGAGCTGGATCTGAGCAGCTTCTCATTTGCCACTCTGGACAGCTGGGGAGAGGATGACTGCGATTGGGCAGTAGAAAACCTGTTCCACTACGACAAGGGGCTGGGGATCATCCACGCGCCTGCGGGACTGAAGTATAACGCCAAGCTTCCCGCCTACTACATGGGAACCGACGGCAACATCTACAACGATCTGCCCAAAAATCTGAGCGAGCCCATGATCCTCAGATGGTATGAGGACGATGCCTCCGAGTCCGGAGGACCCAGTGAATCCGGTGATCCCAGTGAGTCCGGTGACCCGAGTGAGTCCGGCGATCCCGTCATGGCGGAGGATATGGATGTCACGATACCCGAGTCGCTGGAAGTCGGCCAGATGGCGATCGTTCTTGCAAGTTTCACCCCTGCGAATACATCTGACCAGTCCATCGAGGTGTACAGTGATGACCAGAGTGTCCTCGCTGTCCATATGAATGATGAGTACGAGTATGAACTGACCGGTATGCAGGAAGGCAGGGCTGCCGTCACGGTCCAGTCCTGCGATGGCTCAGATCTGGTATATGAGCAGGTGGTCAGAGTCATCGACCACAAGTATGACAAGAACGTCTTCACGGTCGTCTTCAACGCCAACGGCGGCAGCGGCACCATGAAGAACCTGACCGGCATCAACTACCGCAAGGGCAAGGCCCTCACCGCCAACGCCTTCAAGCGCAGCGGTTACAAGTTCGTCGGCTGGAATACCAAGAAGGACGGCTCAGGCATTGCCATCGCCAACAAGGGCATTGCCAAGGAACTCACCAAGACCAACAAGGGCAAAGCTACGATCTACGCCCAGTGGGAGAAGATCGACTACACGATCAACTATGTGCTGAACAGCGGTGAAGAGGCAGAAGATGCCCCGCTGACCAGGAACTACACGGTCACCGACGCGGTCACTCTCCAGAAGCCCGTCCGCGAGAACTATGTCTTCTCCGGCTGGTACAGTGACGCCAAGTTCAAGACCAAAGTCACCGCCATCAAGAAAGGCACCACCGGCAACAAGACTTTCTTTGCAAAGTGGACGCCCAACAAGTACAAGATCACTTTTGTCAAGAACGGTGCCACCGGCGGCAAGATGGCCGACATGACCGGTATCGCCTTCAACGCTGAGAAGACCCTTACAGCCAACGCTTACACCCGCAAGGGCTACAAGTTCGTCGGCTGGAGCACGGTGGATCCCAATACCGAGGCAGAAGGGGAGTTTTTCGCCAACAAAGCCAAGGTCAAGGGTCTGTCCTGCACCAACGGCGATGTGATCAAGCTGTATGCTCAGTGGGAGATCATCGATTACAAGA
>CAMOJW010000035.1 GCA_946617225.1 uncultured Lachnospiraceae bacterium | reverse complement strand
ACCGTGACGGGCACCGGCGAGTACCTCAAGGAGCAGAAAGCCGACGTGAAGGTCGTGGCCGTGGAGCCCGCCGATTCGCCGGTCCTCTCCGAGGGCAGGAGCGGAGGCCACAAGATCCAGGGGATCGGTGCGGGTTTCGTCCCGGATGTCCTGAATACCTCCGTGTACGATGAAGTCTTCACCGTGAAGAACGAGGAAGCTTTTGCAGCGGCCAAACTCCTCGCCAAAAAGGAAGGCATCTCCGTGGGCATCTCCTCGGGCGCCGCGCTGCACGCTGCCATTCAGTTCGCAAAGATCCCCGAAAACAAGGGCAAAGTGATCGTCGCCCTCCTTCCCGACAGCGGCGACAGGTATTATTCCACGCCGCTGTTCACGGAGTGATCCGTCCGGGATCTGCTCGGGAGTCTTCCGCGATCTGCAGCCGCAGAAGACGACATTCGCACAGATGTTGAGAGGCTGTTGCATTTTATAATGCGACAGCCTCGATTTATGATCAGCAAACAGAGATAGTGGTATAATCAAAAGGTACCTGCAGCGACAGAAGGGAGAAAACAGCATGAACAGGGCCTTTGAAGAAAGCATCGTCAGCGAGAGAAGAGTGATCGATTTTCACATCCATCCCTACAGGGAAATAGGTGAGAGCCTCTGCATGTATGCGGAGGATTTCTATCTGGAGCCGGAGGAGGCGCGGAGAGATCTGGAAGAGGCCGGTATCGGGCGCGTCTGCGGGAGCGTGATCCGGGCCGGATACAGGGGACCGGTCAGCGGGTTTGAGGATATCCGGAGGCTGAATGATGCTGCACTGGAGATCCGGGAGAAGTGGGGGGACTACTATGTCCCCGGCTTTCATGTGCACCCGGCCTTCCTGCGGGAGTCCCTGGAAGAAGTCGAGCGGATGCACCGCGAAGATGTGAAACTGGTCGGAGAACTGGTCCCGTACATCCACGGCTGGAAAGAGATGGGCCACGACTACGGCAGCGAGGCGCTCCGAGAGATCCTGGCGCGCGCGGGTGAGTACGGCATGCCCGTCAGCTTTCACACGATGCCCGAACAGAAGGACGCGATGGAGCGCATGATCGCCGGCAATCCGGGCGTGACCTTTGTCGCCGCGCACCCGGGACAGAAGGCGGACTACCTGATGCATGTCGAACGCCTGCAGAAATATCCCAACCTGTATCTGGACATCTCCGGGACGGGGCTGTTCCGATACGGACTGCTGGCGAGCGCCGTGAAGCGGATCGGCGCGGACCGGATCCTGTTCGGCACGGACTACCCGATCAGCAACCCGCGCATGTATGTGCAGGCTGTGCTCGGGGAACATATCACGCAGGAGGAGATGGAGAAGATCTTCTACCTGAATACCAAGCGGCTGCTGGGGGTGTGAGCCTCGGATGTGTAAGGAGGGATATCACACGAGGACGGAGATGAAAAAAGGACTATCCTATTAGTAAAACCTGGCTATTTCAGATGTCTTGTTGACCATCTTCCGGGGCAGCTGTCAAGGAACCGGTGCACCTCGCCGGAGGCGTCCTTGACAGCTGCCCCGGAAGATGGTGTTTTATAGGCAAGAGCTGCTCACGCAGCTCTGCCTCTGATGAGGCCGGTGAACGTTATAGGTGTGGCTTGGGAGCTTTTTGTGCTGATAGGCCTCAAGGCAGGAAATAAGATGCCGGGCCTACGGTCTTTTCGTGATGGTAGGCCCCAACGTGGGAAACGGCCTTGCAGGCCTATGGGCAGATAGGCCTCAAGTTGTAAGCAGCATATACAGGCCTATTTCAACTTGATATAAATAGGCTTGTGCTTTAATAAACAGGATCCGGGCCTACAGTGCTAAATAGACAGTAGGCCCGGAGCAGATGATAGAGAGGGTGAGGCCTACATTGTTGAAAAGGCGATAGGCCTGAAGCAGGAGATAGAAGGGTTGGGGCCTACATCGCCTTTTGGGCTTACAGACTTCTTGAGATGGTAAGCCCGCATGTATAAGATTCCTCTTACGGGCTTACAGGCTTTTGGTGACAGTAAGCTCAGCGGATGCGAGATGGCCTTACAGGCTTACGGGCTATTCGTGACGATAAGCCAGAAAGGGAGAAGCCCCTTTGGGGGCTTATGGGCAAATAAGCCTCAAGTTGTAAATAATGGCTGTGGGCTTATTTGAGTCAAAGGGGTGATAAGCCCACGCACAGGGTATCAGGGCTCGGGCTTATCTCTCCGGAATAGTCGTAAGCCTCAAGTCGTCATTATCTGCCGCAGGCTTACACTGCAGGAGAGGCAGTAAGCCTCGAGTCGCCATGATCTGCCGCAGGCTTACATCGTAGGAAAGGAAGTAAGCCGGGAACAGTGAAAACAAGGATCGGGCTTACTTTGCCGGAAAAAACCGGAGAAAAGACGAAGCTGTGACGCGATCCGGTCTCAGAGACCGCACAAAAAGGGGCGTGTGAAAAACGATTTCTCATTTTTCACACGCCCTTTTTTATTATCAGGCCGGGTGATCAGACCAGCACTTCTTCCAGAGGCGTGTACTCGTAGCCCGGGAAGGCGTCGGCGACGTTCTTGCAGGTGAGGCTGCCGGCGCAGGTGTTGACGGCGGAGCAGATGACGGGGTTTTTGCGGCAGGCTTCGAGCAGGCCGTTTTCCGCGATCTGCAGGCCGTAGCGGAGGGTCGCGTTGGTCAGCGCGATGGTGGAGGTGCGCGGCACGGCGCCGGGCATATTGCCGACGCAGTAGTGGATGACGCCCTCTTCGATGAAGATCGGGTCGTCGTGGGTGGTCACGTGGGAGGACTCGCCGCAGCCGCCCTGGTCGATGGCGACGTCTACGAAGACGGAGCCGTTCTTCATCTTGGGCAGGTATTCCCGCTTGAAGAGCTTGGGTGTCGAACCGCCGGGGATCAGGACGGAGCCGATGACGAGGTCGGCCTGGGTGACGGCTTTCTCCACGTTGCTCTCGGTGGAGACGAGGGTCTGGATGCGGGAGCCGAACATGTCGTCCAGCTGCTCCAGGCGCTTCAGGTTGATGTCGAGGATGGTGACGTCCGCGCCCATGCCCACGGCAAGTTTGCAGGCATTGGCACCGACCGTGCCGCCGCCCAGGATGGCGATGTGCGCCTTGGGCGTGCCGGGAACGCCGGCGAGGAGGATGCCTTCGCCGCCGAATTTCTTCTCCAGATATTTGGCGCCCTCCTGGATGGAGAGACGGCCGGCGATCTGGCTCATAGGCGCGAGGAGCGGCAGGGAGCCGTCGGTCTCGCGCAGGGTCTCATAGGCGATCGCCGTGACGTTGCCGGCCAGAAGCGCGTCCATCTGCGGCTTGTCCGCTGCCAGATGGAAATAAGTGTAGAGAAGCAGCCCTTCATGGAAGAACTCGTACTCCTCCTCCAGGGGCTCCTTGACCTTGACCATCATTTCGGAAAAATCCCAGACAGCCTTGGCGCAGTCCGACAGGACCGCACCGGCGGCCTCGTATTCGCTGTCGGCAAACCCGCTCCCCTCGCCGGCACCTCTCTCGATCATCACCTCATGCCCGGCGCGCACATAGCTGCGCACGTTGTCAGGAGTCAGGCCGACGCGGAATTCATTGTTTTTGATCTCTTTGACACAACCGATCTTCATGAAAAACCCTTTCTGCCCCGCGGACCGGGGCATGCGGACGCCCACGCACGGAAAGGCAGGCAGCCGCCGCATTGACTGCAGTTATAAAAAGCTATTTCTTACAATACTACAGATCGCGGCGGATTGCACTTGCAAAATAAGAGCGGCAGGGACCGGGGGCCTGTTTTTACGCCATCTCCAGAACTACTGCCTGCCAGCCGTCCAGGACGATCTCCCGGGAGCAGGGATCGTCCGCGCAGGGGCGGATCTGCACCTCGGGCAGGTTGTTCAGAAGGATCTCCTTGACCTCCCCGGGGAGCGGGAGCGTCTGCGGCTCTGCCTGCCAGTTGGACATGACCAGGACCGTCTGCGCATCGCCTCTGCGGAAGTAGCAGAGCGCGCTTGTAATCCTCCGCAGTGATGGGGGCGTTCCTGTGCCAGCCGCCTTTTCTTTTGCCGCAGGTCGTCTCGGCAAAATCGTACATGGACGAGAAATAGCCGTTCTCACCGATGAAGAGCGGAATCTCCTCCGGCTTCTCGTTGAACACTTCGCCGACTGTGAAGGCGTCGTGCGGCGCAAAACACCGGTCGCGCATCTCCCCCAGGAACGCGCCGATCCCCCTCGCCTCCTCCAGCATGTTGGAGATTTCGGACAGCCCGTCCTCCCGGTCCGCCGGGTAATCGTGCATCGGGAGGGCCTTTTTGATATTGATGATGCCCTGCAGGTCACCGACTCCGTCGCCGTTGCTGTCATAAAAACTCTTGGGATAGATCTGATACGCGACTTTGCTGTGCCACCATTTTTTGTCCATGATATCCTTCCCTCCTGAACGGGATGTCAGATGCCTCCGCGCATGGCCTTGCGGTACTCCGCCGGCCCCACGCCTATGACCTTTTTGAACTGTTTGATGAAATTGCCCATGTTCACGAATCCGTTGTCCTCGGCGATGGTGCTGATCGGGTCATTCGTGGAGGCGATCCGCAGAGCGGTGTCGCGGATCCGGATCTCATTGACGTACGTGATGGGCGTCCGCCCGACGGTCTTTTTGAAGAAACGGCAGAAGTACTGCTCGTTCATGTTCATGATGCGGGCGAGATCGTGGATATAGATCTTGTCGCCCCTGTGCGTGTCGATATAAGAGAGCACTTCCTTGAGCGCATGGCTGCGCGCGTCTTCGATGCCGGTCGTCTGTGTCAGCGACCCCTTCTCCGAGAGCTCCGCTATGATCTCCATCAGGGCGCCTTTGATGCGGAGCTGGGAGTGCGGCGAGCTCACCCGGAACTGATCGCCGGCGATCTCCTGGTCGGACTCGAAGGTCCGCACGATCCGCCCGTAGGCCTCCCTGATCACGGGAAAGGCTGGGTGGGCGTTGCTCACGAGGGAGGCGAGCATCTGCGGATCGAAGAGGATAGCCTGTGTTGGGGCAGAGAGACGGAAACAGACGGGAAGGAGTTTTCTTTTTCTGACATACATAGGTCCCCGGCATGTGATATAGTGAGGGGGAGCGATCGATGCAGTGAGGATCGCGGGTGCGCAGACGGAGGAGGATCTATGATCACGATCAGGAGATCGCCCGGCAGCAGTACATCGTGTCCGGTGTGGCGGATGGTGCCGTGAAACAGTAAAAGCCGCAGAATGATCCTGCAGCAGACAGGAAACAGAGATAAGAAAAGAATGGTCCTGCGGCCCGGTGGGGCGCGGGACCATTCTGTGTATGCAGTACCTCCGGGACTGCGTGGGAGGTCTTTATGAGCGTATGGAAGAATACGGCGGTATCAGTCTGTGCACCGGAAAGGGTGGCAGCCCTGGACGGCAGATTGCCCGTGGAGATCCGGCTGGAGACGGTGGGAGATCCCCGGGACGATGTGGCCTTATTGTCAGCGGACGGGAATGTGATCTTCTCCCAGCCGCTGTTCGAACCGCAGCCCCGGCTGGACCCGGAGAAGGGATTCCTGATCCCGCTCCAGGTACCCTCCCCGGACAGGATCCTGGCCGTCTACCAGCACAAGAGCTGGTGGACGCGGCCGGCTTTTCCGGTCCACTGTGCGGATATCCCGGTGCGTACGCAGCTCCTGCTGCTGCGCTATCCGGCGGGAACGCTCTGCATCCTCGCGGTGACAGATGCGGTCTATCGGTGTGACATCGAAGGCGGGAAGGACTGGAACTTACAGATCCGGTGCAGGTCCGGCCGGGTGGGGGACAGCAGCGTCCACACGCTCTGCGCAGCGATCGCCTGGGACGAGGATCCCTATACCGCCATCCGGAAAGCGGCAGCAGCTGCCGCCCGCCGGCGCACCGCGCCGTGTCTGCTCCGCAGTGAGCGCCGGTATCCCGAGGTCTTCGAGGGCCTGGGCTGGTGCACCTGGGACGCGTTCTACCATGCGGTGGACGAGAAGGGCATCCTTGCCAAACTGGACGAACTGCGCGCAAAACAAGTGCCCGTGCAGTGGGTCCTCATCGACGACGGCTGGCTGGACGCGGATCTCGGGCAGCAGCGCCTGCGCGGTCTGGATGCGGACAGGGACCGGTTCCCGGAGGGGCTGGGCAGGACCGTAGAGCGGATCAAACAGGAATACGGTGTGCGCTATGTCGGCGTCTGGCATGCGGTCATGGGCTACTGGTGCGGGCTCGAGCCCGGATCGGAGGCGGACCGCGCGCTCGGATCTTACTGCCGGCATCTCCCCGACGGACGGATCGTGGTCGACGCGGATGAGGACAAGGCCTTTGGGTTCTACGACACCTGGCACAGGTATCTGCGGGAGTCGTGCGGGATCGATTTTGTCAAGGTGGACAGTCAGAGCTCACTGTCTGTGTTCTACAGGGGGATCGGAGCCTACGGGGAGGTCTCCGGGGCCATCCAGAGGGGGCTGGAGCGGTCCGTGCACAGAAATTTCGGCGGCGCCGTGATCAACTGCATGGGAATGGCACCGGAAGATGTCTGGTCGCGGCCGTCGACGATGCTGACCCGGACGAGCGATGATTTTGTCCCCGATGTCGCGGAGGGGTTCATCGAGCACGCCATGCAGAACGCATACTGTTCCCTGTGGACGGGCAGTTTCTATACCGGAGACTGGGACATGTATTTCTCAGACCATCCGGAGAACCGCCTCAGTGCCGCCCTTTCGGTGGCGTGGAAGCAGAGCTGTCGGCAGGTGAGACGCTGCGCTTCCGTCTGCCGCGCGGCGGCGGTGAGCTGTTCAGCATCGCACCTGTTCAGCAGCAAAGGGGGAAATAAGCATGGATAGAAGCAGCGGGATCCTGATGCCCGTTTTCTCGCTTCCCGGGAGATACGGGATCGGCAGTTTTTCTGAAGAGGCATACAGGTTCGTGGATTTTCTGAAAAGAGCCGGGCAGTCCTACTGGCAGATCCTGCCCCTGGGGCCGACCGGGTACGGAGACTCGCCGTATCAGTCCTTCTCGACCTTTGCGGGCAATCCGTATCTGATCAGTCTGGAGAAGCTTCTGCGGGACGGACTGCTCACGGAGGAGGAATGCGCACAGGCAGCCGGGAGTGGGGATCCGTCGTCGATCGATTACGGAAGGCTGTATCGGGAGAGGGCATCGCTCCTGCGGAAAGCATTTGACCGCAGCAGCCACGAGGGGACGCCTGCGTATGAGCAGTTCCTCAGCGACAACGCCTTCTGGCTGGAGGACTACGCGCTGTTCATGGCCTGCAAGGAGATGTATGGCGGCAGGAGCCTCTCGGAGTGGGAGCCGGCCGTGAGGGACCGGGAGCCTGCGGCGATGGCAGCGCTGCGCACCGAGTATGCGGAGGCCATCCGCTATCACACATGGGTGCAGTATGTGTTCGACGCACAGTGGAAAACGCTCAAAAAATACGCCAACGAGGTGGGGATCCGCATCATCGGGGACATCCCGATCTACGTCTCTGCGGACAGTGCGGATTTCTGGGCGCACAAGGAGCTGTTCCTTCTGGACGAGCGCGGCAGGATCCGGATGGTGGCGGGCGTGCCGCCGGACGGTTTTTCTGCGGACGGACAGATGTGGGGCAATCCGCTCTACGACTGGGACAAGCAGGCGGAGAGCGGCTACGACTGGTGGATCCGGCGCATCGCCAAATGCAGGGAACTGTACGACGTGATCCGGATCGACCATTTCAGGGGATTTGATGAGTTTTTTGCCATTCCCTTCGGGGACGCGAACGCAGCCCGCGGTCACTGGGAGAAGGGTCCGGGCCTCGCCCTCTTCCGGGCGATCGAGGCGGCACTCGGCAAGACGGAGATCATCGCCGAGGACCTCGGCTACGTGACGGACACCGTGAGGCAGCTGGTACGGGACACCGGTTTCCCGAACATGAAGGTGCTGGAGTTCGCTTTCGACAGCCGCGACTCGACGGGGCGGATGGAGTATCTCCCGTACCGTTTCGGGCACAACTGCGTGGTCTACACGGGGACGCACGACAACGAGACTCTCCGCGGCTGGATGGACAGCATCCTGCCGGAGGAGCTCGCAGAGGCGCGGGCGTACCTGGCGGTCATGACCGATGACCCCGCGGAGCTCGTCGACAAAATGATCCGCATGGCGCATTCTTCCGCCGCTGACGTCTGCATCATACCGCTGCAGGATTACCTGTGCCTGGACAACAGCGCGCGGATCAACCGCCCCTCCACCCAGGGACAGAACTGGCAGTGGCGCGTGACGGAAGAAGCCCTCACTCCTGCCCTCTGTGAGCGTATCCTCGGTCTGTCGCAGCTGTACGGAAGGAGCTGACCCCTGCCCTCTGAGAATATGTCCTCGGTATGCCGCGACTGTACGGAAGCACCGGACTATGTTATGATAATACAGCAGAGTGTTAGGAAACTGTCATTCGGAGAGGTGTTCAAAAGGAGTCAGATCCATGTCATTTGCAGTGTTCGCGGACGGCAGCGCCAATCTGCCGAAGAGCATGCTGGAAGGGATCTCCCTGCTGCCCTGTGAATATACAGTCAACGGGAGACCGCAGGTCTATGAGGGGGATGTGGACGGTTTTGACGCGCATGCCTTCTATGAGGCGCTGCGGAACGGGACGGTGGTCCGCACCAGTCTTCTGAACACGCAGCTGTTCCTCACCCGGTTCACGCCGCTGCTCGAGCAGGGCAGGGATATCATCTATATCTCCATGAGTTCCGGGATCAGCGGCACTTTCAATGCCGCGCGGGTCGCGGCGCAGGAGCTGATGGAGCAGTTCCCGCAGCGGTTCGTGCACATCGTGGATTCGCTGGGGTGCGGATTCGGCAACGGACTGCTGGCCGTCAAGGCAGCGGAACTGAGCCGCGGGGACGTGGATGTCAGAGAAGCTTCGGAGATCCTGGACGCCGAGGTGCCCCACACATGCCAGTATTTCACCGTGGACGACCTGAACTTTCTCAAGAAGACGGGCCGCGTCAGCGGCATGACCGCGGCCATCGGCACCATGCTGGGCATCAAGCCCATCCTGTTCGGCGACAGCACCGGACACATCATCTCCTGTGCCAAAGTCCGCGGCCGCAGGAGGTCCATCGAAGCCCTGGCGCAGAAATATGCCGAGAAGAAACTGGACTCCCCGGAGCAGAGGATCTGTATCTCCCACGGGGACTGTCTCGAGGACGCCCGCCTGCTGGAGGACCTGGTGCACCGGATCACGCCTGATATCCCTATCACCATCTGCCAGCACGAGCCTTTCTCCGGCGCGCACGTAGGCCCGGGGATGCTGGGGCTGTTTTTCCGGGGCACAGAGAGGTGATCAGAAGTCCACAGGATAAAAATAACCGAAGAAAGTCAGCCGGACAGGGGACATCGTGCCCCTCTGTCCGGCTGATTGTGTTACAATAGCCCTTGTACAGTCGAAAGGGGCTGCGGACAGAAAGCTTCAGCCCGCCGTGAGATTCGCGAGGGACTATCTGCCCGCTCGCAGGGAGAGCGTATGAAACTGAATGAACTGAAGATCGGCGAACATGCCGTGATAGATACAGTGGAGGGAACAGGCGCCCTGCGCCAGCACTTCCTGGACATGGGCGTGATCCCCGGCGCGGAGGTCACGGTGATCCGTTTCGCGCCGCTCGGGGATCCCATGGAGCTGCGGATCCACGGTTATGAGCTGACGATGCGGCTGGCCGACGCGGAGAATATCACCGTACGGCCGGCAGCCGCGGAACAGGCGCAATGTCCGGAGCCCTCCCCGTCCGGTGACGGGAAGAGGGCAGGAAGGAAACAGACCGTCCATCCGGGACTCGGCGAGGGAGGCAAGTTCCATCCCAGGGGGAGCGGGAACCCGCTGCCTGAGGGGACTACGCTGACTTTTGCCCTGGTCGGCAACCAGAACAGCGGCAAGACGACCCTCTTCAATCAGCTGACGGGGGCGAGACAGCACGTGGGGAACTTTCCCGGCGTGACCGTGGATCGCAAGGACGGTGTGATCCGGGGGCATGCGGACACGCGGATCACGGATCTTCCCGGGATCTATTCCATGTCCCCCTATTCCAGTGAGGAACTGATCTCCAGGGATTTCGTACTGCAGTCCGGCCTGAAGGGCATCATCAATATCGTCGACGCGACCAATATCGAAAGGAACCTGTACCTGACCATGCAGCTCCTCGAGATGGGGATCCCTATGGTGGTCGCCCTGAATATGATGGATGAGGTGACGGGCAACGGCGGGGCGATCGACGTCAACGCCATGGAGGAGATGCTGGGGACGCCTGTCGTTCCGATCTCCGCTGCCAGGAACCAGGGCATAGAGGAACTGGTGGAGCATGCGGTCCACATCGCACGCTATCAGGAGAGCCCGCAGAGGCAGGATTTCTGCAACGCGGAGGATCACGGAGGAGCGGTCCACCGGTGCCTGCACGCGGTGATCCACCTGATCGAGGACCACGCGCGGAGAGCAGGCCTGCCCGTCCGTTTCGCGGCCGACAAGATCATCGAGGGCGACGAGAGGATCCTGGAGCAGCTGAAGCTGGACCAGAATGAGAAGGAGATGCTCGAGCACATCGTGCTCCAGATGGAGACGGAGCGCGGCCTGGACAGGAGCGCGGCGATAGCCGACATGCGGTTCGCTTTCATCGGCAAGGTCTGCGAGCGGTGCGTGAAGAAGCCCCGCGAAAGCAGGGAACATGTGCGCAGCCAGCGGATCGACCGGATCCTGACGGGGACCTATACGGCGATCCCTGTCTTCATTCTGATCATGGGGCTGGTCTTTTACCTGACCTTCAACGTGATCGGCGCCTTTTTGCAGGACCTGCTCGCGGCGGGGATCGAAGTCCTGACGGCGGCCGTGGAGACGGCCATGACGTCGGCAGGCGTCAACGAGGTGCTGCGGGACCTGGTGATCGGGGGGATCTTTGAGGGCGTCGGCAGTGTGCTGAGCTTCCTGCCGGTCATCGTGACCATGTTCTTTTTCCTCTCGCTTCTGGAGGACAGCGGCTACATCGCGCGCGTCGCCTTTGTCATGGACAAGCTGCTGCGGCGGCTGGGCCTGTCGGGGAGGAGCATCGTACCTATGCTGATCGGTTTCGGATGTACGGTGCCCGCGGTCATGTCCACCCGGACGCTGCCCAGCGAGAGGGACCGCAGGATGACCATCCTGCTGACGCCGTTTATGAGCTGCACAGCCAAGCTGCCCATCTACGCCTTCTTTGTGAATGCCTTTTTCCCCGGCAGGGGAGGCCTGATCATGACAGGACTGTATGTCCTGGGCATTCTGTCGGGCATCGGGGCGGCGTGGATCTACAAGGCCACGATCTTCCACGGGGAGGCGGTCCCCTTTGTCATGGAACTGCCCAACTACAGGCTGCCCGGAGCGCGCAATGTCCTGCAGCTCCTGTGGGAGAAATCCAAAGACTTTCTCCAGAGAGCCTTCTCCGTGATCCTGCTGGCCACGATCGCGGTCTGGTTCCTGAAGAGCTTCGATCTGCGGCTGAATCCCGTGGTGAATTCCCACGACAGTATCCTGGCGGCGGTGGCCGGCGTTCTGGTGCCGCTCATGCGGCCGGTCGGTCTGGGTGACTGGAGGATCGTCACTTCTCTGATCAGCGGGTTCATGGCCAAAGAGAGCGTAGTCTCGGTCCTCGAGGTGCTGTTCGGGACCGAGGGAGGTGTCACGGCAGTCATGTCGCCGCTCACGGCGGCTTCGCTGCTGGTCTTCAGCCTGCTGTATACGCCCTGTGTCGCGGCGGTCGCCGCGATCCGCAGAGAACTGGGACCGAAATGGGCCATGAACGTTGTGGTCTGGCAGTGTATGCTGGCCTGGCTGGCAGCACTGGCGGTGCGCCTGGTCGGCCTTGCGGCCGGATGGGGGGCATAAGGAAATGAAAAAAAGCAGGATGCTTGCGGCGATGTGGCTTGTCTATTTCTTCATGACGACGCCCGGCTCCTATGGGACCAGTGTGATCTCTACCAGAATGGTGACGGACTATGGTTGGAACGAAGGCCTGATCGGTCTGGCGAGCAGTACATATTTCGCCTGTATGGCCGTTTTCTCCACGATCAGCGGCATGATGGAGAGCAGGATCGGCTACCGGAAGACGATCCTCGTCGGAGCCGTCGTCGGAGCCGCCGGTTTTGTGGTCCTGCTGTTCGGGTACACCTTCGTTCCGGTATATCTCGCCGTGTTCGGCCTGATCGGCGCCTGCTGCGCCATGGGAGGCCTGACGGCCGGCCCCGGGCTGGTGAATACCTGGTTCGGAGAGAATTCGATCATGCCGATGGCGCTTCTCATGACGGCCGGAAGCATAGGCGGTTTTATCATGCCGATGGTCTCACAGTTTCTGGCCGGCGTGAGCGTCCGTCTCTGCTGGATCGTCTACGGGATCATGTGCCTGCTGTCGATCCTGCTGGCGCTGTTCGTGATCCGTGACGATGACGGGGTGGAGAAGAGAGGAGCGGAGGCGGCCACGAAGGCGGTATCCTCCGACGGGCAGGCGGAAAGCGCAGCGGCGGACAGCACGTCGCAGAGCAGCGAGCCTGACGGACAGAAGCCTTCCAAACTCAGCTATTATACCAACTTCACCTTCTGGGCGATCGTCCTGCAGCAGCTGGCGATCCGGGCTGCGGCCTTCGGGATCCTCAGCTATATCGTCCTTCACGCCGTGCAGAGCGAGATCTCCCCGATCCGGGCGGCGCTCCTGGTCACGATCTTCAACGTCGCGAACTTCACGGGCCGCCTCGCCTCAGGCGTCTCGGACCGCCTGCATGTGACACCCAAACAGCTCTGCATGGGGAGCCTCTTCTTCTGCGGTGCCGGCTGCGCGGTGATCGGCCTGTCGCACGGTTTTGCGGGATATGCGGCCGGCGCGGCCATCGCCGGTTTCGGTTTTGGTATCGGCTGCACCATCAAAGGCGTCCTGGTGGCGCTGTGCTTCGGAAGTGAGAATTTTGCCGTGGTCAACGGTGTCCTGGAGTCCCTGAGCCTTCTCGGGAACGTCCTTGCGCCGATCCTGGTATACCAGGCGGCCATGCTGCTGGGCGGATATTCCAATGCTTACAAGCTGCTGGGCGTCTTTGAACTGCTGTGCCTCATCCCGATCATCCGGACCAGGATCGCCAGGGTGAAACTGAAAACGGCCTGAGATCCGGCCGGAAGAGGGAAGTTTGGCTTTCTTTCTGCTGACTTGGGAAGAGAGAAGGGATCTATAAGACATGAAAGGGAGAGAAAATCGCAACTCCGTCATCATTCGCACCAGCATCATCGGGATCCTGGCCAATGTCCTGCTGGCGGCGTTCAAGGCTTTTGTGGGAATGGCTTCCCATTCCATCGCCATCGTCATGGATGCGGTGAACAACCTGTCGGATGCAGCCAGTTCCGTGATCACCATCGCGGGCACCAAACTGGCCGGCAAGCAGCCGGACAAAAAGCACCCCTTCGGCCACGGGCGCGTCGAGTACCTGAGCGCCATGATCATATCGGTGCTGGTCCTGTACGCCGGCATCACGGCGTTCATCGAGTCCGTGAAGAAGATCATCAGCCCGGAGACGCCGGATTATACGGGGGCGTCCCTCCTCATCGTGGCGGTGGCAGTGATCGTGAAGATCCTGCTCGGCAGGTACGTGAAGAGCGTCGGCGAGAAGACCCATTCCGATTCCCTGGTCAATTCCGGCGAGGACGCCACGCTGGATGCGGTGATCTCCGCCTCTACGCTGGTGGCGGCGCTGATCTATATGTTCGCCCACATCTCCCTGGAGGCCTGGCTGGGTGCTATCATCGCCGTGATCATCATCAAGTCCGGCATCGAGATGCTGCGGGAGACCATCTCCAAGATCCTGGGCAATCCGGCGGACGCCGCGCTGGCCAGGAAGATCAAGGCTACGGTCAGCGCTTATCCCGAGGTACAGGGAGTATATGACCTGGTGCTGCACGACTACGGCCCGGAGAACCACAACGGGTCCCTGCACATCGAAGTCCCGGACACCCTCTCGGCCCGGGACCTGGACAAGCTGATCCGTCGGATCACGATGGAAGTCGTCCGTAAGCACCATGTGATCCTGACAGCCATCGGCGTCTACTCCGTGAACACCAAGGATCCCGCGGCTGTGGCAGCCCGTGAAAAGGTGAGCGCCATGGTCCTGGCCCATCCCTATATACTGCAGATACACGGGTTCTTCCTGGACGAGGAGGAGAAAACCATCCGTTTCGACATGGTGATCAGCCTGGACGCGCCTGACCGGCGCAAGATCTACGCCGAGGTGTGCAGAGAGGTCCAGGAAGCCTATCCCAGCTACCGAATCGAGGCGGCGATGGATACCGATTTCAGCGAGGGATCGGAGGAAGAGGAGTGAGAGGAAGGCGAAAGAGCATCATTTGATTAATATGATTTGCTGACCATCTTCCGGGGCAGCTGTCAAGGAACCGGTGTACCTCGCCGGGGGCGTCCTTGACAGCTGCCCCGGAAGACGGTGTTTTATAGGCAAGAGCTGCTGACGCAGCTCTGCCTCCAAGGAGGTCGGAGAACGTTATAGGTGTGGTGATATAAGCGAAATATCACCGCGGAAACAACGATAAGGGCGGAGAACGTTATATCCGCGGTGAAATAAAGGGAATATCACCGCGGGAATAACGATAAGAGCGGATAACGTTACAACCGCGGTGAAAAATGGGAAATATCACCGCAGGAACAACGATACTGCCAGCGGACGTTATATCTGCCGTGAAATAAAGGAAATATCACGGAGGAAACAACGATAACAGAAATCATCAGTTGTGATGACGATCAGAGGACAGAATATCAAAGGTGTGGCTTGGAAGTTTTTTGTGCTGATAGGCCCAGAAGTGAGAAATAACTTGCGAGGCCTACGGGCTTTTCGTGAGGGTAGGCCTCGAGTAGAGAAATAACTTGCTGGGCCTACGGCCCTCTCGTGGCGGTAGGCCCCAGGGCAGGAAACCACTTGCCGGGCCTAGGGACTTTTCGTGATGGTAGGCCCCGGTGTGGGGAAAGGCCTTACAGGCCTACGGGCAGATAGGCCTCAAGTTGTAAGCAGTAGCAGTAGGCCTATTTCTACCTGAGATGAATAGGCCTGCGTAAAGATAATCAGGGTAAGGGCCTACAATGTTGGAAAGGCGGTAGGCCTGGAGCAGGTGAGCGAAGGGATGAGGCCTACGTCGTTGAAAAGGCAGTAGGCCTGGGGCAGGTGAGCGGGCCACGTCCCTATACTGGTGTAAATTAAATAGAGCCATAGGCTCAACCCTTAG
>CAMOJW010000034.1 GCA_946617225.1 uncultured Lachnospiraceae bacterium | reverse complement strand
GCTGTATGACGACGGCAATATCATCATGGGATCGCTGGTCTATTCCTACCAGGGTGTCCGGGTCGGCTCGGTGGACGTGCTCTTCCTGAGGTCTGCCATCAAAAACACAGAGGAGGCGGATCCGGCGGACACGACTGCACCCGTATACGGCTCCCGCCGCCACGGCATCGCCGGCATGTTTATCGACTATTTTACCGGCCTGTTTCACCGGGGCAACAACGGGACGCTCTATGTGGACGTTCCCTCCGCCCTGATCATGGTGGCGCTGGTATCTTTGCTCCTGAGCGTCCTCATCATCTTCTTCCGCTTCCTGATCCATCTGGCGTCAGAACGACGGGAGAAGCGCAGGCGCAGGCTCCGCAGAGAAGCGGCCCGCAGGGCGCGGGCGGCGGAAAGTGCCGGGACCGCAAGGCGTTCCGGGAATGCCCGGTCCGGCGCACAGCGCAGGGCCGCGCGCGTCGGAAATGAGCGCAGCAGGACGGAGGACACAACAGATCGGAGGGACAGGAAGTCTTCTGGAAACAACAGCGTTCTCCTGCGGTTCAGGAAATGGGCTGAAGACGACGACTGAGGATGTAAGTAAAGGTGCTGTTGCTGATGAAAGGCGACAGCATCTTTTTTAGATCATTCAGTTATATGTTTGTTGATTGATATAAAATCTCGTTAACCATCTTCCGGGGCAGCTGTCAAGGAACCGGTGAACCTCGCCGGGGGCGTCCTTGACAGCTGCCCCGGAAGACGGTGGTTGATAGCCAAGAGCTGCTGACGCAGCCCTGCCTCTGACGAGGCCAGCGGACGTTATATCTGTCGTGAAATAAAAGAAATATCACGGCGGGAATAACGATACTGTCAGCGGACGTTATATCTGCCGTGAAAAAAAGGAAATATCACGGAGGAAACAACGATACTGTCAGCGGACGTTATATCTGCCGTGAAAAAAAGGAAATATCACGGAGGAAACAACGATACTGCCAGCGGACGTTATATCTGCCGTGAAATAAAGGGAATATCACGGAGGAAACAACGATACTGCCAGCGGACGTTATATCTGTCGTGAAATAAAGGAAATATCACGACGGAAACAACGATAACGGAAATCAGCAGTTGTAAATGCAGTAGGCTTGGAGCAGAAGATAGAAGGGCAGAGGCCTACATGGTCGAAAAGGCAGTAAGCCCGGAACAGCGAAAACAGGGTTGGGGCTTACTTCGCCGGATAAAAGGCGATAGGCCTGGGGCAGGACGATGCCAGCACTTCTGAAAACGGAGAGACAGAAAACTGAGGGACAGAAAACGGAGAGACAGAAAACGGAGAGACAGAAAACGGAGAGACTGCACAGAAAAAGAGGGTGTCGCATCTGCGACACCCTCTTAAGCAAGTCCGATGGGGGAATTAAGAGAAGATAATGGTCTGACGACCTAATCATTCTATCAGAGGCCCGGCGGATCTCCGCACCTGATCAACCTGTGATTCTCAGGGTCAGGCCTTCTCGTGTCCCGTGACTTCGTTCTCGGCGGCCACCAGGAAGGAGGCGCCGTAACGTTCGCGGAGTTTGGGTTTTTCGATCTTGCCGGTGGGGTTGCGGGGGACGTCGGCAAAGATGATCCTGCGGGGGCGCTTGTAGCGGGGCAGGGCCTTGCAGAACTCGTTGACGTCCTCCTCCGTGCAGGTGTAACCGTCTTTGATCTGGATGATGGCGGCGGCGATCTCGCCCAGCCGCTTGTCGGGCAGGCCGATGACGGCGACGTCGCTCACGGGGTCGAAGGTGTGCAGGAAGTCCTCGATCTGGACGGGATACAGATTCTCGCCGCCGGAGATGATGACGTCCTTCTTGCGGTCCACCAGGTAGATGAAACCGTCCTCGTCCATCATGGCCATATCGCCGGTGTAGAGCCAGCGGTCCTCGTCGAGCACCTCGCGGGTGGCCTCGGGGTTGTTGTAGTAGCAGATCATGACGCCGGGGCCGTGAACGGCCAGTTCACCGACCTGGCCCTGGGCCACGGGCTGGCGATTTTCATCCACGATCCGGCACTCCCACTTGTATCCGGGGATGCCGATGGCGCCGACCTTGCGGACGTTCTCCACGCCCAGGTGGACGCAGCCGGGTCCGAGGGACTCGGACAGACCGTAGTTGGTGTCGTACTGATGATTGGGGAAATAATCCATCCAGTGTTTGATCATGGACGGCGGCACCGGCTGTGCGCCGATGTGCATGAGACGCCACTGATCCAGCTGATAGTCCTCTTTTTTCAGCTCGCCGCTGTCCAGGGCCTCCAGGATATCCTGTGCCCACGGCACCAGCAGCCAGACTACCGTGCACTTCTCGTCGGAGATCGCCTTCAGGAGGTCGGCCGGCCTTGTGCCTGTCAGCAGGACTGCCCTGCCGCCGGAGACGAGGCTGCCGAACCAGTGCATCTTGGCGCCGGTGTGATAGAGCGGAGGGATGCAGAGAAAGACGTCATCTTTCTGCTGCCCGTGGTGCTTCTGCTCCATGATGGCGGAGTGGACGATGGCACTGTGCTTGTGCAGGATCGCCTTGGGGAAACCGGTCGTGCCGGAGGAGAAATAGATCGCCCCGTAATCATCGTCCGAGACCTCCACTTCCGGCGCATGGCTGGAGTAGTTGTCACACAGGGAGACGAAATCCTCCGCAAAGGAAGGGCACAGGGGTCCGTCATACAGCAGGAGCCTGCGGCGGCTGATGTTGTCCGCGATCTCCTCGACACGGCCGATGAATTCGGGACCGAAGATCAGGACGTCCGCCTCGGCCAGTTTCACGCAGTACTCTATCTCGTCAGCGCTGTAGCGGAAATTCAGCGGCACGGCGATGGCCCCGGTCTTGAGGATGCCAAAATAGATCGGCAGCCAGTCCAGGCAGTTCATGAGAAGGATCGCCACCTTGTCGCCCTTGACGATCCCTCTGGCGATGAGCATGTTGGCGATGCGGTTGGCCTTCTCGTCAAAGACGGACCAGGTGATCTCCTTGCGGAAGGCAGTCTTGCCGGAAGGCTGGATCAGTTCGTATTCCTTCCAGGTCGTCAGCCGGGGCACCTGCACGGCGGGGTTCAGCTCCACCAGAGCTACGTCATCCGGCCACTGCCGGGCATTTCTTTCCAAAAACTGAGTGATAGGCATGATATAGGTCCTCCAGAGAGATGCTTTAACACATTAAAGTGTTGCGCTTTTAAGCAATAAAGCTCGCGCAGGTACCACTATAGCGCGCTTTCGGGCAAAAGTCAACCGATCCCGGTCCTGATGCAGGCCGGAGCGGGCGCAAAAGACCTGCCCGGCGGTCAGATCCGGCACAGGCAGCGGAAGCCTGCCCGGGCGGTCAGAACTTGCGCAGCTCCAGGTCCCGCGCATCCTCCGCGTCCTCCACGGAGAGGATGGTGAGGGGATAGGAGACGGTCTCGTTCACACGGACGGTGACGGTGTCCCCCGCCCTATGGCCGGTCAGGGCGCGCCCGATGGGCGATTCCACGCTGATCAGTTTCTTCAGGCTGTTCTGACGCATGGTGCTGACCAGGGTGTAGACGATCTCCTTCTCGCCCTTCCGGACGGTGACGCGGCGGTCGATCCCGGCCACCTCGGCGGGCGTTTCCTCCGCGATGGTGGCGGTGCGGATCATCCGGTCCAGGTACCGGATGCGGCTCTCGTTCTGGTTCTTGACGCGTTTGGCGGCATGATACTCGAAATTCTCGCTGAGGTCCCCCTGGGCGCGGGTCTCCTTGACCTCCTCCAGGGCTTCGTGGCGCACGACGGTGCGGCGGTATTCGATCTCCCGCTCCATCGCTTCGATATCTTTTCTGGTGAGTTCGTTTCTCATAAAAAAACACCTTTCCTCTTCATTCCGGACACACGGACGGTCCGGACACGCATTGGAATATCTTATCACAGATCCTCCTTTCCCGCAAAGCGGAACGGCCGACTTCTTGCCAAGGGGCGGGAAGAAGTCTATAATGTTGTCCCAAAGACACAGACACGGTCTGGAAAGGAGTTGTCATGACTGTCCTGGAGGAGAAGATTCTTTCTGTTATAGAGAAGAACAGCCGCATCGATGCCGCCGAACTGGCTGTGGTGCTGGGCACGGAGGAGATCGAGGTCCTGAACGCCATGCAGCACATGGAAGAGGATGGCATCATCTGCGGGTACCACACCATGATCGACTGGGAGAAGACGGGGATCGAGAAGGTCACCGCCCTGATCGAGGTGCGCGTGACGCCGCAGAGAGGCAAGGGATTTGACGATATCGCCGAGAGGATCTACAAGTATCCCGAGGTGAATGCGGTCTATCTGATCTCCGGCGGTTATGACCTGCTGGTGACCCTGGAGGGCAAGTCCCTGCGGGAGGTCTCCAGTTTTGTCTCCAGCAAGCTGTCCACCCTGGATACGGTGATCAGCACGGCGACACATTTCATTCTCCGCAAATACAAGGATCACGGGACGATCATGACCAGGCCTTATGTGGATCAGAGGGAGATCGTTTCTCCGTAAAGAGAGGCTGAAACGAGATGAGAGATATAGAGGAAATGCTCAACAGACAGGTGGTGGAGATGAAACCCTCCGGGATCCGGAGGTTCTTCGACCTGGTCTCGGAGATGAAAGATGCCATCTCACTGGGCGTGGGCGAGCCGGATTTTGACACGCCCTGGCACATCCGCGACGAGGGCATCTACTCGCTGGAGAAGGGGCGCACGTTCTATACGTCCAATTCCGGCCTGATGGAGCTGCGGCAGGAGATCGCCGCGTACATGAAGAGGACGCAGGGCCTGGACTATGCCCCCGCATCGGAGATCCTGGTGACGGTGGGCGGCTCCGAGGGCATCGATCTGATGCTGCGGGCGATGATCAACAAAGGCGCGGGCGAGGAGGTCCTGATCCCGCAGCCCTCCTACGTCTCCTACGAACCCTGCACGGAGCTGGCGGGAGGCGTCCCGGTTATCATCGACCTTAAGAACGAGGACCAGTTCCGTCTGACAGCCGAGGCTCTGGAGGCCGCTATCACCCCCCGGACCAAAGTGCTCGTCCTCCCCTTCCCCAACAACCCCACCGGCGCCGTGATGGAGCGCCATGATCTGGAGGCCGTGGCGGAGGTGATCCGCCGTCACGATCTGTACGTCCTGTCGGACGAGATCTACAGCGCCCTCAATTACACGGAGGAGCCCCACGTATCCATCGCCTCCCTGCCCGGCATGAGGGAGCGGACGGTGGTCGTGAACGGTTTCTCCAAGGCTTATGCCATGACCGGCTGGAGGATGGGCTGGGCCTGCGGCCCCGCGGCGATCATCCGCCAGATGACCAAGATCCACCAATTCGCCATCATGTGTGCGCCGACCACCAGCCAGTACGCGGGCGTCGAGGCGCTGCGCAACGGCGACGCGGACGTGGAGCAGATGCGGCAGTCCTACGATCAGAGGAGACGGTTCGTGCTGCACAGGCTGGAGGAGATGGGACTGCCCTGCTTCGAGCCTCTGGGAGCATTCTATGTATTTCCCTGCATCAAGGGGTTTGGCATGACCAGCGAGGAGTTTGCCGAGAAACTGCTCGCGGAGGAGAAGGTGGCCATCGTCCCCGGTACCGCTTTCGGTGACAGCGGGGAGGGCTTCCTGAGGATATCGTACGCTTACTCCATCAGCAGCCTGCGGGAGGCGCTGGGGAGGCTGGAACGCTTCGTGGAGAGACATCGCTGATGCACATCGTACTCTTGGAACCGGAGATCCCCGGCAACACCGGCAATATCGGGCGCACCTGCGTCGCAACGGGGGCACCTCTGCACCTGATCGAGCCGCTGGGCTTCCGGCTGGATGAAAAGGAGATCCGCAGGGCGGGCCTCGATTACTGGCCGCATCTGCAGTATCAGACCTATCCGGATCTGGAGGCCTTTCTGGAGGAGATGGGCCGGTGGCCCGTACCGCGGGACGGGAAGCCCCGCAGACTGTGGATGGCCACGACCAAGGCCCGAAGGACCTACACGGAGGTCAGCTTCGGGCCGGATGACTGTATCATGTTCGGCAAGGAGAGCGCCGGGATCCCGGAGGAGGTACTGGTCAGGGATCCGGAGCGCTGTATCCGCATCCCCATGGTACCGGACAACCGCTCCCTGAATCTCTCCAATTCCGTGGCGATCGTGCTGTACGAAGCGCTGCGGCAGAACGGTTTTCCCGGGCTGGAGACCCGGGGAGAGCTCCACCGGCTCAGCTGGCCGGAGGCGCAGACTGAGAGGTAGACTGAGATGCAGCCGGAGGCGCGGACTGAGAGGCAGCCGGTGCTGAAGGCTGAGAGGCGGACGGAGGCGCAGACTCCGCGGACTCCTGCACGACAGGCAGCTCGCCCTCCGCGTTCCGGTCGTCGTTCACGGTGCTGCGGGGCAGGGAGAACACGAAAGTGCTGCCGGCTCCTTCGGTGCTGATCAGGTTGATATTTTCCCCGTGAGCGCGGATGATCTCGCGGACTATGGACAGGCCCAGGCCTGTCCCTTTTTTGTCCTTGCCGCGGGAGGCGTCGGACTTGTAGAAGCGCTCCCAGATCTGGGACTGGTCGCTCTTAGGGATGCCTATGCCGTTGTCCCTCACGGAGACGTAGATCTTACCGCCCTTTTCCGTCGTCTCCAGGCGGATCTCCGAGTGATCGTGGCTGAATTTGATGGCGTTGTCCACCAGGTTGTAGATGACCTGCTGGATCTTCTCCCTGTCGGCCTCCGTGTAGAGGACGCTGCCGGACAGGACGAGCCTGAACCGGATATCCCGGGAGCGGCACACCTGCTCGAAGGAGGCGGCGACGCCCCTGAGGCACTCGTTGATGTCAAAAGTGCTCTTCTGCAGCAGCATGCCCCGGGTATTGAGATTGTTCAGCGTCAGCAGGCTCTCGGTGAGGCCCCGCAGACGGTCGGTCTCGTTGAGGACGATCTTCAGATAGCGGTCGTGGCTCTCGAGCGGGATCGTGCCGTCCAGCATGGCCTCCAGAAAACCGCGGATGGAAGTCAGCGGGGAGCGGAAATCGTGGGAGACGTTGGCGATGAACTTCTTCTGGTCGTCCTCGGAGCGGGCCACGGAGTCTGCCATATAGCTGATGGAAGCCGCCAGGTAGCTGAGCTCATCGTCGCCCTCGATGGAGAGGGGATAGTGATAGTTGCCCGCCGCGTACTGCTCCGTGGAGCGTATGATGGTGCGCAGCGGCCGGTATACGATCTCCGTGAAGAAGAGCAGGATGATCAGGGACAGGAACAGCAGGACTACCAGCATGGCGTAGGCGATGTTCAGGAGCCTGTCGCCGGTCTGGGCCACCCGGTCCATGGACATGTGGATCACTACGTAGCCGCGGATCTTGTAGTCGCTGACGATGGGCGCGATGACGCTCAGGCGGTCGGAATCGAAACTTCCGAAGAAACGCCCCACAGTGTAGTAACTGCTCTGGGCGACCGTGGGGTCAAAATCCTCCACGATGATCTCCTGCTGCGGGTCCGGTGCGGCGGCGGAGTTGACCACCATGCGGCCGGAGGGGTTCAGGACCCAGATCTCGGTATCCATGAAGGCGGAGAGAGTCTCCGCCTGGGACTGCGCTGTGTCCAGGGAGATCCGGGAGTCATACAGATCGGCCGCGTAGGTGTCGGCGATGCGGACAGCTTCCTCGTAGAGATCTCGGGCAGCGATACGCAGGGCATAATCCGTGGACATCCGGGCGCCGAAAGTGGCCACCGTGATGAAACCGAACACGGCGAACAGCACGTAGCCGATCAGAAATTTCAGATACAGTGTCTTGCGCATTTACTGGACCTCGAACTTGTAACCGATCCCCCAGATGGTCGCGATGCGCCAGGCGGGATGATCGCCCAGTTTCTCCCGCAGGCGCTTGATGTGCACGTCCACGGTGCGGGTGTCCCCTACGTATTCATAGCCCCAGATCTGGTCCAGGAGCTGCTCCCGGGTGAAGACACGGCCGGGGGAGGAGGCGAGGCAGTAGAGAAGCTCCAGCTCCTTGGGAGGCATATCCAGGGACCTGCCCCGGTAAGTGACCGCGTAGCTGTCCATGTTGACGGTGAGGTCCGGAAGCTGCACGACACGGCCCTCCGGCTGCTCCTGCGGCGCGGCCTGCCTGTGGGAACGGCGCAGCACGGCCTTGACGCGGGCCACCAGTTCCTTGGGGTCGAAGGGTTTTTCCATATAGTCGTCGGCGCCCATCTCCAGCCCCAGCACCTTGTCAAAGATCTCCCCCTTGGCGGAGAGCATGATGATGGGCAGGTCCGCGCTCTCGGCCGAAGAGCGCACCTCGCGGCAGACCTGGTACCCGTCCATGCCGGGGAGCATCAGGTCCAGAAGCATCAGATCCGGCTGCCAGGAGCGGACGGAGGCCAGAGCGGCCGCCCCGTCCCCGGCGATCCGGGTATCGTAGCATTCCTTGAGAAGATACAGGCTGATCAGTTCCGCGATATTGTCGTCGTCATCCACGATCAGGATCTTCTGTTTCGCTGCACTCATGTACGGACTCCTTCTGTCCCGGGAGCACCGGGATCACAGTTCAACGATGGTGACGCCCGCATCGCCCTCGCCAAAGGCGCCGAGGCGGAACGAGCGGATGGAGCGCTGGCTCCGGAGATACTTGTGGACGGCGTTGCGAAGCGCGCCGGTTCCCTTGCCGTGGACGATCCGCACGCTGTGCAGATGCGCCATCCGCGCCTCATCCAGATATTTGTCCACGGCGTGGACCGCTTCCTCCGTGGTCATGCCCAGCAGATTCAGCTCCTGGGAGACGGAGTTTTTGTTCAGGTCCAGATCACGCTCCGTGCCGCCTTTCCGGAAAGCCTGTCTGAGACTGGTGCGGCTGCCGGAACCGCTTCCCTCCGCGCCTCTGCCGCCTGCCGCGTAGGACGGCGTCTCGTCCGGGAGCAGCTGCAGGTCGCTCAGGGCGGCGTAGGAGGTCATGATCCCGCACTGCACGCTGACGCGGCCCTTCTTGTCCGGCAGGGCGAGGACGGTGCCCGTGAGCCCCATGGACACGATCCGCACCCGGTCGCCCACGTGGAGTTCGGACGCCTTGAGAGGTTTGACGGCCCTGTGTTCGACAGGTTTGGCCCTGAGCTTCTCGTTCTGCTCCGAGACCTTGCTGCGGAGGGCGGAACGGGTGCGCTCCATCTCCGCCATATCCGCGGAGGAGCCGTGGCGGCGCAGGTCCGAGATGGCGGCGTCGGCTGTTTTTTTGGCCTCCGCAAGGATGTCACGCGCGTCCTCCTGCGCCTTGGCCAGGATCTCCTGGCGGCGGGTCTCGAGCTGGGCCTCTCTGTCCTTGAGTCTGGCCTCCCGCTGTCTGACCAGTTCGCGCAGGTGATCCGCTTCCTCCCGGTCCTTGCGGGCGGCGACGCGGTCCTCCTCCAGTTCGCTGAGGAGCTTTTCAAAATCCTGCGTCTCCTGGCTCAGCTGTTCCCGGGCCGTCTCTATGATGTAATTCGGAAGGCCCAGTTTCTGAGAGATGGCAAAAGCATTGCTCTTGCCGGGTACGCCGATGAGCAGCCGATAGGTGGGCTGCAGCGTCTCCACGTCAAACTCGCAGCTGGCATTGATCACGCCCTCCGTGCGCATGGCATAGACCTTGAGTTCGCTGTAGTGGGTCGTGGCCAGGGCGGAGATCTGCCGCACGTGGAGGAAATTCAGGATGGAGATGGCCAGGGCGGCTCCTTCCGTGGGATCCGTCCCCGCACCGAGCTCGTCGAACAGACACAGGCAGTCCTTGTCCACCTTGCGGAAGATGTCCACGATGGTCTTCATGTGGGAGGAGAAGGTGGAGAGGTTCTGCTCGATGCTCTGCTCGTCGCCGATGTCCGCGTAGACCTGCCGGAAGACCGAGAGCTCGCTGCGGTCGCCGGCCGGGATGTGCAGGCCGGCCATGCCCATGAGTTCGAACAGGCCGACCGTCTTGAGCGTCACGGTCTTGCCGCCCGTGTTGGGGCCGGTGATGATGATCATGTTGTAATCGTCCCCCATGGAGAGGTCGATGGGGACGACCCGCTTCGGGTCGATCAGGGGGTGACGCCCCTTCCGGATGACGATCCTGTGGCTGGTGTTGAAGACCGGTCTGGTGGCGTTCTGTTCCAACGCCAGCTTGCCGCGGGCAAAGATGAAATCCAGCCGGGTCATATTGACGGCATTGTCCTTCAGCTCCGTCAGATGTTCCGCCGCTTCCTGCGAGATGGCGGCGAGGACTTTTTCTTCTTCCTTTTTCTCCTGGAGCGCGAGCTCCCGGAGCTGGTTGTTCAGGCTCACGATGGCCTGCGGCTCGATAAAAAGCGTGGAACCGGACGAGGACTGGTCGTGCACGATGCCGGGTACCTGGCCCTTGTGCTCCGCCTTGACCGGAAGACAGTACCGGTCGCCGCGCATCGTGATGATGTTGTCCTGCAGATAGGAAGTCAGGGAGACGTTGACCATCTTCTGGAGCTGCTGCCGGATCCGGTCCCCGGTGAGACCCATCTCGCGGCGCACTTTTTTCAGAGCGGGGCTCGCGTCATCGGCGATCTCCTCCTCGGACAGGATGCACCGGCGGATCTCGTGGGACAGGGACTTCAGGGGATACAGGCAGTCGAACATGTCGAACAGGATGTTGTCCTCAGGCTTGAGATCCCCGCCGGAGGCATTCCCGGTCACGGCGGATACACCGCGTCCTGTTTCCTGCGAGGTCCCGTAAGCCCGCACTCTGTCCGCATTCTCGAGAAAAGAGGCGAGCTGCAGCAGTTCCGGCGCGGAAAGGGACGCCCCGATGGCCAGGGAGCCGAAGGCATAGCCCATATCGCGGTTGCTGCCGAAACTGATGCTTCCCTTGCGCAGCAGCATGCCGAGAGCCGCTTCGGTCTCACTCTGGTACAGGTCGATGTCCGAGAGCCTGCGCATGGGGAGCAGCTCCCGGCAGAGCTTCCTGCCGGGCTGGGAATCGGCCAGACCTGTCAGCCGGTCGATGATCTTGTCGTATTCACATGTGTGGAGTACTTTTTCATTCATGAGAGCTGTGCCTCCTGCGCACAGGAACAGTATAGCACATGTGGGCAAGGGGTTTTGGGTTTTCTTTTCCCGCCGCAGACGGTATACTGAGAAACAGGATGCGCCCGGGGACGGGCGGGCAGACAGGGACGGGAGGACCATGAAAGACGAGAGAGAACGGACAGCCGGAGAAGAGCCGGAGAACAGCGCACAGGAGCAGGAGACCGGCACGCAGATCCCGGAGAACAGCACACAGACTCCGGAGACCATAGAGATCCCGGAACAGGTGGAGGAAGTGGACACCTCCTTCATGCAGGAGGAGATCAAGACGCCGCCGGTGAGCAGGCGCCAGCTGCTCAGGAGGATGGGCGAGCTGGCCTTTATCGGTGCCGTCTTCGGGACAGTGGCCTGTATCTTTTTTGTGCTGATCGAACCACTCATGAACCACCTGCTGTATCCCCAGGAGGAGACGGTGCAGGAAGTGATCCTGCCGGAAGAGACGGCGCAGGAGGAGCTGACGCCGGAGGAGATGCAGGAGAAGGACCGGGAGAAGGAGGAGCAGCTGCTCCGGGAGGAGATAGACAGGGTCCTGTCCCAGACGCCCATGGACGCCACGGAATACCAGCGCGTATACGGTGGTCTGCAGGCGCTTGCCAGAGAGAGGAGCTCCTCCCTGGCCACCGTGACCGCGATCAGCGCGGAGGGCGACTGGCTGGATGTGGAGAACCGCCGCCGCAGCGGAGCGGTGGGGATCGTGGTCGGCAAGAGCAGCAAAAGGATCCGCGTGGCGGTCCTGCGCCAGAACCTCTCCGCGGACGACAAGATCGAGGTCCAATTCGCCGGCGGAGTGATGGCTTCAGGGGAGATCCTGGGCAAGGATGCCCAGACAGGGATCGCCGTCCTGGGCGTTTCCACGGAGGATATGACTAAAGAGGAACTTGCGGGGATCACAGCTGCACCTATCCACGAAGGCCCCGCGGAGGAACTGGCCGGACAGCCGGTCATCGCGGTGGGAAGTCCCGCAGGAGCACAGTCTGTCAGTTTCGGTGTCATCACCGGCGCCTCCGGGACCCTGCCCCTCTATGACGCCTCCTATGTGCAGATCACAACGGATATCTACGGGAGCACCGGCGCCTCCGGTTTTCTGCTCGATCTGGACGGAAGGTTCGTGGGGATCATCGACATGGCGCACCGGCGCAGCGATATGCCCAACTCACTGACGGCGATAGACCTCTCCCAACTGAAGCCGCTTTTCACCGCCCTCTCCGACGGCCGCGTCAAGGCCTACCTGGGGGTCCAGGCGGCCGATGTGCCTCCGGAGATCAGGAAGGAACAGTCCATGCCGGAAGGCGTCTATGTCAGCGGGCTGGCGGCGGACTCCCCTGCCATGAACAGCGCCCTCCAGAAGGGGGACCTGATCTCGGCGGTGAACGATCAGCAGATCTCCGACTGCGCGGGCCTGGAGCAGGCCCTGTACGGCGTGGAGGCCGGACAGAACGTCAGTCTCCGGATCCGGCGCAGGAACGGAAATGCATATACTGATATGACCATCTCTCTGGAAGCGGGAGCATGGTGACAGGCAGCAGAGAACAGAAGGAGCGAACAGATGCGCTATATCAGAGAACTGAAAGAAGGACACAACGTCAGAGAGGTCTACCTCTGCCGCAGGAGACAGTTCCTCACCACCAAGAACGGCAAGAACTATGAGAGCCTCACGCTCCAGGACCGGACCGGCAGCATCGACGCCAAGATCTGGGAACCCGACAGCGCGGGGATCGGCGAGTTCGAAGAGCTGGACTATATCTTCGTGTCGGGGGACGTGACTTCCTTCCAGGGGCATCTGCAGATGAACATCAAGCAGCTGCGCCGCTGCAGAGAGGGCGACTATGACCCCTCCCAGTATCTTCCCACCACAGAGAAGAACATAGACGAGATGATGGAGACGCTGAGAAAATACATCGACAAGGTATCCTCGGAGCCCCTCCACCGCCTGCTCACAGCATTCTTCGTGGAGGATGAGGATTTCGTCAGCGATTTCCGGTTCTCCTCCGCGGCCAAAAGCGTCCATCATGGCTTTGTGGGCGGCCTGCTGGAGCACACCCTGGGCGTCACCGGCCTCTGTTTCTTCTACTGCAAAATGTATCCGGTCCTGAACAAGGACCTGCTCCTCACCGCGGCTATGCTCCACGACATCGGCAAGGTGCGGGAGCTGAGCCGGTTCCCCCGGAACGACTACACGGACGAGGGCCAGTTCATCGGTCATATCATCATCGGCGTCTCCATGATCGACGAGAAGATCCGCGAGATCCCGGATTTTCCCGAGATGCTGGCCATGGAGCTGCGCCACTGCATCCTCGCGCACCACGGGGAGCTGGAATTCGGCTCACCCAAGAAACCGGCTCTCATCGAGGCAGCTGCGCTCCATCTGGCCGACAATACGGACGCCAAGCTCGAGACCTTCAAGGAAGCGCTGGCATCCGGCAACGCTCCCGACAGTGACGGGTGGCTGGGCTACCAGCCGCTGCTGGAGAGCAATATCCGCAAAACGGTATAAAAAATGAAAGACAGAAAACAGAACCGCAGGAGTCGGAAGCCGCAGGGCCTTCCGTATGACAGGAACGACATCCTGACCGTCCGCATCCGCGACATGGCGGAGGGTGGCGAGGGGATCGGCCGGGTCTCCGGACCCGCAGGCAGCGGAACAGATCCAAAGGCAGCCGGTGCCGCTCCGGGCGGCTACACCCTCTTTGTCAAAGACGCCGTGATCGGCGACATCGTGCAGGCACAGATCACCAAGCCGGGCAAAAGCTATGCTTACGCCCGGCTTTATGCCATTTCCGAGCCTTCGCCCTACCGTGTGCAGGCGCCGTGTCCCGTGTACCGCTCCTGCGGCGGCTGCCAGCTCCAGGCCCTCGATTACGCACAGCAGCTGGCCTTCAAGACCGGCAAGGTCCGCAGCGACCTGCAGCGGATCGGCGGCTTCTCCCCGGAGGAACTGGACCGGCTCGTAAGGCCGGCTCTCGGCGCGCCGTCGCCCTTTCATTACCGCAACAAGGCCCAGGTCCCCATCGGCACGGTGAACGGCCATCCCGCGGCAGGATTCTACGCCGGCCGCACCCACAGCATCATTCCGCACACGAGCTGCCTTCTGGAACAGCCTGTCTGCCACGTTCTCCTGGAGACGATCCTCTCCTGGATGGGGCAGAACCACATCTCCGCCTACGATGAGGAGACGGGGAAGGGTCTCCTGCGCCACGTCCTGCTCCGCACCGGCCATTACTCGGGCGAGATCCTCGTCTGCCTCATCGCAAACGGCGACCGCCTGCCCCAGGAGCGGCAGCTGGTGGAGATGCTCCGGGAGGCGGCGCTGCCTTCAGACGCGGCACATCTCATCGGGATAGTCCTCAACACCAACACCGCCCGCACCAATGTGATCCTTGGGAAAAAGGACCGCGTTCTCTGGGGACGGGAATGGCTGGAGGACAGCCTGCAGCTGCAGGAGGTGACAGGAATGCGGGCGTATGCCCGGGCAGCAGAGGGCGTGGAAGCGGGGGACGCCGGGCAGTGTACAAAAGAGGCACCGCTGAGCTTTGCACCGGCGGGTGCTCCGGTCTCCTTCCGGATCTCTCCGCATGCTTTCTACCAGGTGAATACACAGCAGACAGAGCGGCTCTACAGCATCGCTGTCTCCCTGGCCGGGCTCACCGGGAAGGAGACTGTCTGGGATCTCTACTGCGGCGTCGGCACCATCTCCCTCTTCATGGCCCAGCGGGCGGGGAAAGTCTGCGGCGTCGAGATCGTCCCGGAGGCGGTGGAGAATGCCCGGGAGAACGCCCTTCGAAACGGCATCCCCAATACTGAATTCTTCGTGGGCAAGGCCGAAGAGGTCCTTCCTGCCCAGGCAGCCCTCGGTGCCCGGGCCGACGTGATCTGTGTCGATCCGCCCCGCAAGGGCTGCGACCGCCAGTGCCTCGACACGATCCTGCAGATGGCTCCGGAGAAGGTCGTTTACATCAGCTGCAATCCGGCGACCCTGGCCAGGGATCTGAAGATCCTCAGGGAAGGCGGGTACGAGGTGCAGGTCGTGCAGCCGGTGGACATGTTTCCGCAGACGGTGCACATCGAGACTGTCGTTTGCTTGAGCAACAAAAAATCGAAGGACTATGTCGAAATCGGCGTGGATGCTGAGGATTACTATAAGATCAAAGATTCGGGAAAGAAATCGGAATAGAAAATGATTAAAATCGACGCGAAGAAGGTCATAGAAACCCGTATTGCTGAAAGCATGGGGTTTGATAAATATAAGCAGATCATGGAAATGGTTCTGAAGACGAACGTTTCCACAGATTCAGATTTCCAGCGCACCTTCAATGCGTTTTACAGGGTACGTAGGAATGCGGAGTGGAGGAAAGTCTATTACGATCTATTCGAAAGAGTGAAAGGGAGCAATCCCACCTTTGAGGCCATTATCAGAACGATGTATGAAGCTACCGGGAATATCGAAGCTTCGTTCTCTAGCAAAATGCTGGCAACAATCAATCCTGATATGCCAATCTGGGATCGGTACGTCGTTCAGAACCTCTGCCTCAATATGAAGGGGAAAACGAAGGAGGATCAGCTGAAATGTGCAGTTGATTTATATGATCAGATGGTCAGCTGGTATGGTGGGTTCCTTCAGACAGAGAACGGCAGGGACTGCATCGCAGAGTTTAACCGGACTTTGCCAGGGTACATGTGGATGAGTGATGTGAAAAAGATAGCCTTTTACCTTTGGAGTATCCACGCTTAAATTGAAGC
>CAMOJW010000033.1 GCA_946617225.1 uncultured Lachnospiraceae bacterium | reverse complement strand
CTTTATTCAGAGCTTCCAGCACTTCGCGCAGGTCGCCTACGATAGAAAAATCCACTTTGACGTTCTTGTTGATCTCGGCGGGATCGATGTCGATATGGACGATCCTGGCGCGGGAAGCGAACTTTTTGGGATTGCCGGTCACACGGTCAGAAAAACGGGCACCGAGGGACAGCAGCAGGTCGCACTGGGAGACGCCGAGGTTGGACGCTTTGGTCCCGTGCATGCCGATCATGCCGGTGTAGTGGGGATCGTGACCGTCGAAAGCGCCCTTGCCCATGAGGGAATCACAGACCGGGGAGTCGATCTTCTCCACCAGTTCCTTCAGGGCTTCGGAAGCACCTGACAGGACGGCGCCTCCACCCACGTAGAGGAAGGGCCGGCGGGAGGCGAGGATCATGTCCGCCACTTTGGAGATCTCTTCCTCCGTGAAATGACGGCGGGGAGCATCCCGCAGGACAGGCTTTACGGGAGTGTAGTCACATTTGGCCGCTGTGACGTCCTTGGTGATGTCCACCAGGACAGGGCCCGGCCGGCCGCTGCGCGCGATCCGGAACGCTTTCCGGATAGTCTCCGCGAGCAGGGTCACGTCCTTGACGATATAGCTGTGTTTGGTGATGGGCATCGCGATGCCGTTGATGTCCACCTCCTGGAAGGAATCCTTGCCCAGCAGAGGCAGCGTCACATTGCATGTGATGGCTACCATGGGCACGGAATCCATAAAAGCCGTGGCGATACCGGTGACCAGATTGGTCGCGCCGGGGCCGCTGGTGGCCATGCAGACGCCGACCTTGCCTGTAGCCCGGGCATACCCGTCAGCCGCGTGGGCGGCTCCCTGCTCATGGGAAGTCAGGAAATGACGGATCTTGTTCCGGTTCTTGTAGAGTGCGTCGTAAACATTCAGGATAGCGCCGCCCGGGTATCCGAAGACGGTGTCGACTCCCTGTTCTTCCAGACATTTGATGACGATATCCGCACCTGTGAGTTTCAAATGAACGACCTCCTATCGGTAATGATGTCTCCTCAGGCTGTGGGGAGTTCCAGGATGGCACCGCGGTTGCCGCTGGTGACCAGAGCCGCATATCTCTTCAGATAACCGTCGTTGACTTTGGGCTCCCTGGGCTGCCAGGCCGCGCGGCGGGCGGCGAGCACTTCGTCGGAGACCTTCAGTTCCAGCTTGTTGGCGGGGATATCGATGGAAATGATATCGCCCTCTTCCACCAGCGCGATCGGGCCGCCGACAGCGGCCTCAGGGGAGACATGGCCGATGGAGGCGCCTCTGGAGGCGCCGGAGAAACGGCCGTCCGTGATCAGCGCCACGGTGGTGTCCAGGCCCATTCCGGCGATAGCGGAAGTGGGATTGAGCATCTCGCGCATGCCGGGGCCGCCCTTGGGTCCCTCATAACGGATCACGACCACGTCGCCCGGAACGATCTTGCCGCCCAGGATGGCCTTGATGGCATCCTCTTCGCAGTCGAACACGCGGGCGGGGCCCTCGTGGACCATCATCTCAGGAAGCACGGCGCTCCTCTTGACGATACCGGTATCCGGGGCCAGGTTGCCCTTCAGGACGGCGATGCCGCCTTCCTGCATGTAGGGATCCTCGATGGGACGGATGACGGAGGGATCACGGTTGACGCAGCCTGCGATATTCTCGCGGACGGTCTTGCCGGTGCAGGTGATCAGGTCGAGGTTGAGGAGGTCCTTTTTGGCCAGCTCGTTCATGACGGCATAGATGCCGCCGGCCTCGTTCAGGTCTTCCATATAGGTGGGACCTGCGGGTGCGAGGTGGCACAGGTTCGGAGTCCGGCTCGAGACTTCGTTGGCGATCTCCATATTCAGCTCTACGCCTGCTTCGTGCGCGATGGCGGGCAGGTGCAGCATGGTGTTGGTGGAGCAGCCCAGGGCCATATCCATAGCCATGGCGTTCATGAAGGCCTCTTTGCTCATGATGTCGCGGGGACGGATGTCCTTCTCCACCAGTTCCATGATCTTCATGCCGGCGTGTTTGGCCAGGCGGATCCTCGCGGAATACACGGCGGGGATCGTGCCGTTGCCCTGCAGGCCCATGCCGATGGCCTCGGTAAGGCAGTTCATGGAGTTGGCGGTATACATACCGGAGCAGGAGCCGCAAGTGGGGCAGACCTTCTCCTCATATTCGGCCAGTTTCTCTTCCGTCATGGTGCCGGCGGCGACGCTGCCGACAGCCTCGAACATGGAGGAAAGGCTTCTCTTCCTGCCATCGATGTGACCGGCCAGCATGGGGCCTCCGGAGACGAAGATGGTGGGGATATTGACACGCGCGGCGGCCATCAGGAGGCCGGGGACGTTCTTGTCGCAGTTGGGGATCATGACCAGACCGTCAAAACCGTGCGCCTTGGCCATACATTCCGTGGAGTCGGCGATGAGATCTCTGGTGACCAGGGAGTACTTCATGCCGATATGGCCCATGGCGATGCCGTCGCAGACCGCGATGGCGGGGAACATGACGGGCATGCCGCCGGCCATGGCGACGCCCATCTTGACAGCCTCGGCGATCTTGTCCAAGTTCATGTGTCCGGGCACGATCTCGTTATAAGAGCAGACAATGCCGATCATGGGGCGCCTTCTCTCCTCCTCGGTGTAGCCGAGAGCGTTGAAAAGACTCCTGTGAGGGGCCTGAGAGATACCTTTTTTGACTGAATCGCTCTTCATCATAACCTCCGATAATGACTATAGTAGTAAAGAGGCATGTGCCTCCCGGCACATGCCACCAACCGATATCCTGTGGGATCCAGTGGGACAGCACTATTCAGTTCTCGCTGTCCTCCGCCTCTTCCGGCTTTTCGATCTGAACGATCGCGGCTTTCTGCATGGGAATGCGGCAGTTCTTGTTATTGCCGAATTCCAGGATGACGGTGTCATCGCTGATCCCGATGACTACGCCGTAGAAGCCCGCCGTCGTCAGAACACTGTCTCCGACAGCCAGGGTGGCAAGCATCGATTCTTTCTTCTTGGCTTCCTGTCTCTGCGGACGGATCAGGAAGAAGTAGAAGAATACGAGGATAATGGCGATGTAACCGATGGAGAAGATAGTGCTGTTCATAACAGGCCTCCCAAATTATAAATGATAAAAACGTTCGCGATATATAATACAACATTCTCAAAGGATTGTACAACTGTTTTGTGCTTTAAAGTTGTAATTATTCAGCGTCCCGCCGTGGAAAGAGGGCATTTTCAGCCCTTTTCCTCCTCCTGCAGCGCATCCAGCTTGGCTTTTTTATAGGCGCCGTACCGTCCGGCGTCCAGCGCGTCGCGGATCTCCTGCATCAGATGATTATAAAAATACAGGTTATGCATCACGCACATCCGTAGGCCGAGCGCTTCATCCGCTTTCATGAGATGGCGGATGTACCCGCGGGAATAACCGGCGCGGCACACGGGGCAGCCGCAGTCCTCCTGGATCGGCCTGGGATCCGTCTCGTAACAGGCCCTGCGGATACGCACCGTTCCCCGGTCAGTGTACAGATGTCCGTGCCTGCCGTTGCGGCTGGGATAGACGCAGTCGAAGAAATCGATCCCGCGGTCCACTCCCTCGAGGATATTGGCCGGCGTCCCCACGCCCATGAGATAGGTGGGCCTGTTCTGCGGCAGCTCGGGCACCACCGCGTCCAGCACGTCGTACATTTCCTCGTGGGTCTCGCCCACGGCCAGGCCGCCCACGGCATATCCGTCGAGCTCCATTTCCGAGATCCTGCGGGCGTGCTCCACGCGGATATCCTTGTAGATCGCTCCCTGGTTGATGCCGAACAGCAGCTGCTGCGGATTGACGGTGCCTTCCAGTGCGTTGAGTCTCTGCATCTCCGCCTTGCATCGCTCGAGCCACCGGGTCGTCCTGTCGACGCTCTGCTGCGTATAGTCCCTGTCCGCGCGGCTGGAGGGGCATTCGTCAAAAGCCATGGCGATGGTGGATCCCAGGTTGGACTGGATCTGCATGCTCTCCTCGGGGCCCATGAAGATCCTGGCACCGTCCACATGGGAGTGGAAGGTCACTCCCTCCTCCTTGATCCTCCTGAGGCCGGCCAGGGAGAAGACCTGGAAACCGCCCGAATCCGTCAGGATGGGCCTGTCCCATTTCATGAACCGGTGCAGGCCCCCCAGTTCCCTCACGATCCGGTCGCCGGGGCGCACATGGAGGTGGTAAGTATTGCAGAGCGCCACCTGGGTATCGATCGTCCGGAGGTCCCCTGCGGAGAGTCCGCCCTTGATGGCGGCGGCCGTGGCCACATTCATGAACACCGGCGTCTGGATCCTGCCGTGCACAGTGTCAAAGACTGCCCTCTTGGCACGTCCCTCTGTTTTCAGTATCGTATATTCGGCCATAAGGGCTCTTTTCATCCTTTCCTGTAGCGGGTGATGACGTCCTCCGTCCTCGCGGACATGTTCAGCAGCAGGGCATCCGCGATGACGGCTGCGCACATGGCCTCCACTACCACCACGGCCCGCGGTACGATCACGGGATCGTGCCGGCCGCGGATCTGCAGCTCCATGGGGCGTCCATCCCTGTCCACCGTCTGCTGGGGCAGGCTGATGGAAGGGGTGGGTTTGATGTGCGCGCGCAGCAGAATGGGGGAACCGTCGGAGATGCCGCCGAGGATCCCTCCCGCATGGTTGGTGGATTTGCGCGGAGTATCTCCGCTCTCCGGGGGCAGGAACGCGTCGTTGTTCTCCGATCCCCTGTGCTGCGCAGCCAGGACACCGTCGCCGATCTCGACGGCTTTGACCGCGCCGACAGACATGACAGCCGCCGCCAGGCGCGCGTCCAGCTTGTCAAAAACGGGCTCGCCCAGTCCGGTCGGCACGCCTTCGATACGGCACTCCACGACGCCGCCTGCAGAATCCTGTCCTGCACGGCACTCGTCCATATAGGCACAGGCCTCCCTGTCCGCTGCCGCATCCGGCATCCCGGAGGGATACTGCCTTCCCGTGCGGAGTATTTCCGTATCCGACGATCTGACCGTCTCCGGAATATGAACGGGCCCTATGGCAAGGGTATAGGCTGTCACGGAAATGCCCAGTTCCTCCAGCAGCCGCATGGCTATCGCGCCGGCGGCGACTCTGGCTGCGGTCTCCCTGCCGGAACTGCGTCCGCCTCCGCGGTGGTCTCTGTGGCCGTATTTGGCCGCATAGCCCAGATCCGCGTGTCCCGGACGATAACAGTCGCGCAGTGCGTCGTAATCCGACGAGTGCTGGGCCTCGTTCCTGATCAGCAGGGATATGGGCGTCCCCGTAGTCTTCCCCTCAAAAAGACCGGACAGGATCTCCACCCTGTCCGATTCTTTTCGGGCGGTCGTCAGCGACGACTGTCCGGGTCTTCTTCTGTCAAGATATTTCTGGATGTCCTCTTCGCGCAGCGCGAGACCGGCGGGGCAGCCTTCCACCACGACCCCTGTGGCGGGGCCGTGGGATTCTCCCCATGTGGTCATGCGGAAGAGGGTCCCGAATGATGATCCGGCCATCAGATCTGGTCCCCCTGGAGCTTGTGGAAAATGATGCAGTTGGGTTTGTCTATCTTGATCTCCTTGCCGTGCATGATCAGCAGGCCCTTCTCCAGATCCGTCTTGAAGAAGGTCATCGTATTCGACTCGTGGTTGAGGGAGATCAGGTGCCGATTGTCCGGGAACAGGGCGGCATCTTTGGGATATTCCCCGCTGATGGGCAGGCACAGGACCTTCTCCAGATAGCCATTGTCCGGGTCGATCCTGAAGATGACCACGGAATTATCTCCCGCGTTGGAGCTCACGATATACTTGAAATCCGAGGAGAAGTTGAGTGCACTGGCCGCGGAGCCCGTGGCGTGATAGTTGTTCAGTGTGGAAACAGTCTGGATCTTCTCAAAATCCGGCGCTCCGTCTGTCATGTGATAGAAATACACGTCGATGATGTTCTTGAGTTCGTGGACGACATAGAGGAAATGGCCGTCCTTGGAGAACTTCATATGGCGCGGTGCGGACTCCAGCTCCGAGTGCAGGATGCCGCACTGGCGGAGCCTGCCGGTGATGTGGTCCAGCTGATAGACGTTGACGTGGTCCATGCCCAGGTCGGCCGCGCACAGGAACAGATTGTCCCTGGTCATCTTGACGCACTGCACATGGGGGCGGAAATTGCGCTCTGCGATGCTCCCGAGCCCCTTCAGATAGTGCTCGTCGCAGATCTCGCCGATAGTGCCGTCCTCATGCAGACGCAGGACCGTGATCTTGCCGTCGTGATAACCGCAGACGAACAGGAAGCGGTCCTCATAATCCGTGGACAGGTGGGAGCCGCGCATGCCGTTGATGGAGGCACGGCTGATGGTCTCCAGGTCTCCTCCCTTGAGGATCCGGTAGCCCTCCACGCCGAAATCAGTGATGGAATACAGAAAACGGCGGTTCTTGGAGATGGTGATATAGGAGGAATTGGTGATCTCCACCTGACTCCTCTCCTTCAGATAGCCCTGTTCCATGTCCACATCGTAGACATGGATCCCGTATTTATGGTCACGGGAACGGGTATAGGAAGAGACATAGGCTACATACCTGGCCCCCTGCTCAAACTCATATCCGGTAGTCTTTCTGACTTCTGCCATGGTCACTCCCCTCCGCGGCGGTCACACGCGCTTCAAAACGTGATATCAGTTTCTCCCGGCGGATCCTCTCCGCCACCCTCGCTGCGATACCGGCTGTCGTTTCCATCATACCACTATACGGGCGCTCCTGCTATATCTTAATCACAAAACAGGGGCGGCAAAAGCAGGCGTTTCGTTGAAGAAAACGTCATACCAGAGCAGGAAGGTATACACGTTCCAGATATGGCGGCTGAGGTCCTCCCGGCCGCTGCGGTGCACGTCCAGAAGCCGGACCAGTTCCTGTGTCCGGAAGAACCGGGCGGCATCCCGGGAGACGAAACGTTCCTTTACTCTTTCGTATCCGCTCTCCTCCCTGAGCCAGATCCTGATCGGTACAGGGAAGCCTAGCTTCTTCTTCTCCGACTGGGCCTGCGTCAGGGACCTGCGGGCGGCTTCCCGCAGTGCTGTCTTGGTGTTCCTGTCATCCACCTTTTCGTGCAGGGGGAGCTGTCTGGCCAGAGCCCACACTTCCCGGTCCAGGAAAGGAACGCGGGATTCCAGGGAGTGGGCCATGCTCATCTTGTCCGCCTTCAGGAGGATATCGCCGGCCAGCCAGAACAGCAGGTCGATATACTGCATCCGGGAGGTCTCGTCCAGATCCGACACCTTGGCATAATAAGGGGCCGTGAGGGACGCCGGTGTCCCCGCAGTCCCGGGCTCCAGCAGGATGCGCTCCCGCTGAGGGACGGTAAAGATATTGGCGTTGCCGATAAAACGCTCCTCCAGATCCAGGGCTCCTCTCTTCAGGAATCCGGGCCCGGGCACATGGACGGGGACCAGGCCGGCGGCTGCGCCGAGGGCTTTTCTCAGCACGGAGGGAAGCTTCTGGTAGCGGGCCAGGGACAGCGGCTCGTGATAGATGGGATATCCGCCGAAAAACTCATCCGCGCCCTCTCCGGAGAGCACCACTTTGACCCTGGCTGCCGCCTCCCTGTCCACAAAGTACAGGGCATTGGCCGCGGGGTCCGCCAGCGGTTCGTCCATGAAATACTGGATGCGGGGCAGGGCGTCCCAGTACTCCTCCGAGGTGATGATCCGGCTGTGATTCTCCGCGCCGATCTGCCTTGAGAGCGTCTCCGCGTAGGGGATCTCGTTGTATTTTTCGTAGTCAAAACCGACCGTAAAGGTCTGTTTCCCGCCGAAATTGGCGGTGATATAGCTGCTGTCCACGCCGCTGGACAGGAGGGAGGCCACCTCCACGTCGCTGACCATGTGGTAGCGGACGGACTCCTTGACAGTTTCATCGATGGCGTCGATGAGTTCCTCGTGAGAGAGGGTGCAGGTGCCGGGCACCGGAAGCGGATCGAAGTAGCGCCGGATGGTGATGGCGCCGTCTTTCCACAGCATCCAGTGGCCGGGCGCCAGCTTGAAGATCCCCTTGAAAAAGGTCTCCGGAAGAACGGAATACTGGTACGAGAGATGCTGTTCCAGAGCCTCCCGGTTGACCTGCTTCTCATACGCAGGGTATTCCAGGATGCTCTTGATCTCGGAGCCGTAGACCAGGGCGTCTCCTGCCGGAAGGTAGTAGAAGGGTTTGATCCCGAACATATCCCTGGCGGCCCACAGTGTTCTCTCCCTGCTGTCCCAGATGACAAAAGCGAACATGCCGCGCAGCCGGTCCAGGACTTTCCTGCCCCAGGCCTCGTAACCGTGCAGGATCACTTCGGTGTCGGACTCCGTGCAGAAGGAATAGCCGGCATCGAGCAGTTCCGCCCGCAGTTCTCTGTAGTTGTAGATCTCCCCGTTGAAGGTGATCACATACCGCCTGTCCGCACTGTAGATCGGCTGGTCGCCTCCCTGCAGGTCGATGATGGCGAGGCGGCGGAATCCCATGGCGATCGCATCGTCGATATAAGTGCCTTCTCCGTCCGGGCCGCGATGGATGATCTTCTGTTTCATCCTCTCAAGGACGGCCCTTCTCTCCTCTTCACTGCCTCTGCCAATAAAACCGCAGATCCCGCACATTTACAAAACCTCCCATGCTGACATGATCTCTCGTGCGATCTCCTCCGTGCTGCGTCCGTCGACGGCGACGGTCCTCTCCGCCGCCTTCTCGTAACAGGGTCTTCTCTGTTCCATCAGGTCCCGTATATAAGACAGTTCCATGTGGCCGTTCAGGATGGGCCTGCGCCTGCTGTACCGCACTCTTTCGAAGATCGTCTCCGGTGTGGCTGTCAGGAGTACGATGGTGCCGGTCTCTCTCATGATCCGCACGTTCTCTTCCCGCAGCACCGCGCCTCCTCCGCAGGATACTACGGAGCGCTGCCCGCTTCCGATCTGCTTCAGGATACGGGTCTCCCGCTTCCTGAATCCCGCTTCTCCCTCGGCGGCAAAGATCTCCGTGATGGGCATGCCCGCATCCTTCACGATCTCGTCATCCATTTCCAGACAGGGCAGACCGGAGAGGCGGGACAGTTGTCTCGCGACGGCGGTCTTGCCGGCACCCATGAAACCTATGAGATAAATATTCCCGGCCGTCATTCGATATAATCCCTCAGATCAAAATCCTCTTCCCTGTCCGCGCAGAAAAGCGTTCCTCTGCGCTCGCCCTCTATGATCTCGTGCAGGACATGGAGACGGGAAGCGTTGACGATCACCATGTCGCAGCCGCTCCGGGTGGCGATCAGGCCGGCGTGGAGCTTGGTGCTCATGCCGCCGGTCCCGCTGGAACTGCCGGTGGATCCCTTGCCCATGGAGAGGATCTCGCCGTCCATCTTCTCCACAAAGGGAATGAACTCCGCGTCCGCGCTCCTGCGGGGGTCGTCCGTGTAGAGACCGTCGATATCGGACAGCAGGATCAGCAGATCCGCCCCCAGAAGGGCCGCCACGATGGCGGACAGGTTGTCGTTGTCGCCCACGCTGAACTCGATGGTGGCGACGGAGTCATTTTCATTGACGATGGGGATCACGTCCATGGCCAGGAGCTCCGAGAACGTGTTGGTCAAGTTGTATTTGCTCAGGACGTCCGCCACGGTGTCCCTGGTCATGAGGACCTGGGCCGTAGTCTGATTGTAGTCGTCAAAGAATTTCTGATAGATCATCATCAGGCGCGCCTGCCCCACGGCGGCGCAGGCCTGTTTCTCCGTGATGGGCCTGCTCCCGTGCACGGGATGTTCGCGGAGGCCTCCCAGAGCGGACCGCAGCACTTCTCTGCCCGCCGCAGTGGCGCCTGAGCTCACCAGGATGATGTCCTTGCCCTGGTTCTTCAGGTCGCTCAGTTCCCTGGCCAGCAGATCGATCCTGTGATAATCCAGGCGTCCCGTCTCCGGGTGCAGCAGGGACGAGGAACCGACTTTCACGACGATCCTCTTCCTGTTCTTCAGCTGCTTCCTGTAGGCGGTCTCCCGTTCTGTTGTGACTGCTCTGGTCTCCATAACTTGTATTCCTCTCGCAAATGTCGTTAAACGGTCTTGACCGGTGCGGTCATCGATCCGTATTTATCCTACTGTCTCCGCAGGGGCGTACTGTGCGGCGATCTGTTCTGCTGCGCGGATCCCGTCCACCGCGGCGGAAAGTATTCCGCCAGCATAGCCTGCGCCTTCGCCGCAGGGATAGAGTCCCCTGACGGAGGCATTCATTCCGCTGTCCCTGAGGATGCGCACCGGCGAGGAAGTGCGGCTCTCGATACCGGCCACCACCGCCTCCTGCCCTGCAAAACCGGGGATCTGCCTGTCGAACACGTGCATGCCCTCGCAGAAAGCCTTCTCGATACAGGGGGGCATGATCCCGCGCAGATCTTCGCTGCGGAACCTTCCCTTCATGCACAGGCCCTCTCTCTCCTCCTCTGAGAAAAGGCTGACCTGTCCCTTCTCCATATCGGGGAACCTCTGGACCGGCACTGCGCCCTCTCCCCTCTCAAAAGCTCTGCGCTCCAGTTCCCGCTGCATCTGTACACCGGCCAGGACATCCTCCGAGCCGAAATCCTCCGTCCGGACGGTCACGACGATGGCGCTGTTGGCGCGGCCGCTGTCCCTGGCCAGCTCGCTCATACCGTTGACGACGGTGCCTCCCTGTTCCGATGAGGCCTGGACGATCCATCCGCCCGGGCACATGCAGAAGGAGTAGACGCCGCGTCCGTCCTCAGCGGTGGCTGTCAGCTTATAGACCGCGGCGGGCAGCTTCCCGGAATGACCGGGACCATACTGGGCCTCATCGATCATGGCCTGCGGATGGCTGACCCTGTATCCCATGGCAAAAGCCTTCTGCTGCATCTCTATGCCGCTGTCTCTGAGCCAGAGAAAAGTGTCCCTTGCGCTGTGTCCCGGAGCCAGGACGACGGCCTCCGCCGGGAGCAGCTGCTCCTCCTGTTCCGGGGCTCCGGTATGTCTGATCCTGATCCCATCCACGGCCCCGTCACGGACAGACAGACCCGTGCAGCAGGTCTCAAAGAGGATCTCCCCGCCGGCATCCAGGATCCTCTGCCGCAGGACCGGCAGGATGACGCGCAGCCTGTCCGTGCCGACATGGGGTCTCGCGTCGTACAGGATCTGGCCGGGGGCTCCGCATTCCACGAATGTTTCCAGCACTTTGGAGGAACGGCCTGACTTGTCACCGATCCCGGAATTGAGCTTCCCGTCGGAAAAAGCGCCTGCACCTCCCTCCCCGAACTGCACGTTCGAGTCGGGATCGAGCCTGCCGGTCTCCCAGAACCGCCGGATATCCTCCGCCCTGTCCTCCACGCGGCGGCCCCGCTCGATCAGTAGAGGCCTGTAGCCGTGTTCCGCCAGCATCAGCGCGCAGAACAGGCCGGCCGGGCCCGCTCCGATCACGACCGGTCTGTGAGGGAGTATACCGCGTCCGGGATCGGGAAAACAATACTTTTTCTCTTCAAAAACGACTATATCCTGTTTGCGGAGCTTCGCGCAGAGCTTCTGCTCCTGTCTGCTGTCCAGACCCGTGTCAAAGACAGCCGTATAGACATAGACGATCTCCGGCTTCTTTCTGGCGTCGATGCTCCTGCGCAGGATCCTGTCGAGGCGCAGTCTGTCGGGTGACAGGCGCAGCAGGCGGCCCGCCTTCCCGAGGAGGATCTTCTCCCTCTCCCGTGCGGCGAGCTCCGCGGATACCTTTAACTGTCCGATCCTGATCATGCGTTTCCTTCCTGTCCCGTCAGTGCCGACGCGGCTGCTCTGCCGGCTGTCCTCCCCGTCGTGAAGGCCCAGCGCAGATTATAGCCGCCGCAGATCCCGTCCACATCCAGCATCTCTCCGGTGAGCCAGAGGCCCGGAACGAGGCGCGAAGACATTTCTTCGCTCACTTCGGCCAGAGGGATCCCTCCCGCGGTGGTCTGGGCCCTGTCCGGTCCCTGTGTGCCGGTCACTTCCATCCGGAACGACCGCAGGTCCCGCAGGATCTCCGGGAGCAGATATGATCCGGTCTTATAGACTTTTTTCTCTCTGACCAGGCCCCTGCTGCCCAGGACCAAAGCCTGCAGTCTGTCGGGGCACAGTCCCAGCAGCCAGTCCCCCAGGGTCGACCTGCCGTTCTGCTCCGCCGTCTCAAGGCGGCGGGCACATTCCTGTTCCCAGTTCTGTTCAGAGATGCCCGACAGAAGATCCAGGCACAGTTCCACCTGCCGCTGCTCCCGCAGCGCCCCGGCAGCCATCCCGGAGATCTGCAGCACGGGGATCCCGGACAGACCATAGTCGGTGAAAAGGATCTCGCCGGTCTCCCGGCCGGCTTCCCGGCCATCGATCAGGAGCCGGACCTCCGCGATGCATCGGATGCCGGCAGCCTGGGAAGTCCCCTCCGAAGGTCTGCATCGCAGGGGCACGAGAGCCGGCAGAGGTTCCCGGACGGTATGTCCCAGAGAGGCCGCCAGCCGGTAGCCGGATCCGTCGCAGCCGTACTGGGGCCCTGCCAGGCCTCCGCAGGCCAGGATGACGGACTGCGCTTCATAGGTGTTCCGGCCGGTCTGCAGCAGAAAAGTCCTGATGCCGCTCCGCTCCGTCCGCAGACATAGAGAACGGACCTTCTCTCCGGTCCGCACTTCCACCTGCAGTCTGTCCAGCTCCCGCAGCAGACAGGCGGCGACGGTGGACGCCTGATCCGTGCGTGGATACACGTAACCGTCCCGGTCGTGCAGCAATACACCGCGTTCGGAGAAAAAGTCCATCATTGCGTCATTGGGCCAGCCGTTCAGTACACTGTCCGCCAATGACCGTTCTTCAGGCCGGCAGTGATAGCATGCAGCTGTCTGTACCAGGTTGGTGAGATTGCACCGGCCGTTTCCCGTGGCGTAGATCTTGGCAGCCGGTCTCGGTCCGCCTTCCAGCAGCAGGACCCGTCTTCCGGTACCTTCCGCGGCGGCTATGGCTGCCATGCAGCCGGATGCTCCCGCACCTACTACCACAAGTTCCGCTGATTCAGCCATGTTCGCCTCCGGAGAGCGGTCCATCTCCCGCGTCTGCCTCCTGCGGATCCCGGCGAATGCCCAGGGAAGCCAGCACGCGCTCCTGCCTCTCCTCCATGTCCGCCGCTTCCGACTCCTCCATGTGATCATAGCCAAGAAGGTGCAGCATGCTGTGGGCCACCAGGAAGGCATATTCTCTTTTGTCCGAATGTCCGTAGAGGCGGGCCTGTTCCCTGACCCTCTGCGCATTCAGGACTATATCGCCCAGGACCACGCAGCCGTTGTCGGGGTCCTCGTAGGCCAGGGGATCCTCCTCGACGCAGGTATAGTCCCCGCCCTCTTCACAGTCGAGGCCGGGAAAAGACAGGACATCCGTCTCCGCATCGATCCCCCTGTACTCCCGGTTCAGCGTACGGATCTCTTCCGGCGTGGTGATCAGCAGGGAGATCTCCGCATCATAGGGGAACGATTCCTGCTCCAGCGCGCGGCGGCAGACCTGCTCTGCGACCTCCTCCACGGGAAAATCAAAACTTTCTTCTGTCTGTATGTCTGTGTTCAGTATGACGTTCATAATCCTCATAAGCCTTTACGATCTTCTGGACAAGGGGATGGCGCACCACATCTCTGGCGGTGAGCTTGCAGAAGCTGACCCCTTCCACGTTCTTCAGCACCTTCATGGCGACGTCCAGGCCGGATCTCTGGCCGGGGGCCAGGTCCTTCTGTGTGGCATCGCCGGTGATGATGGCGTGGGAACCGAAGCCGAACCTGGTCAGAAACATCTTCATCTGCTCAGGCGTCGTGTTCTGCGCCTCGTCCAGGATGATGTACGCGTTGTCCAGCGTGCGGCCGCGCATGTAAGCAAGGGGTGCCACTTCGATCAGGCCGTTTTCCATATTTTTGCGGAAATTGTCGGCTCCCATGATCTGATAGAGCGCATCGTAAAGAGGCCGCAGGTAGGGGTCCACCTTGCTCTGCAGGTCACCGGGCAGAAAGCCCAGCTTCTCACCGGCCTCGATGGCGGGACGGGTCATGATGATGCGCTCCACCTCCTTGTTCTGGAAGGCGGTGATCGCCATGGCCATGGCCAGGAACGTCTTGCCGGTGCCGGCGGGGCCCACTGCAAAAACGATGAGGTCCTTCTTGATGGCATCGATATACTGCTTCTGGCCCAGCGTCTTGGGTTTGACAGGCTTGCCGCTGATGGTGTGGCAGATGACGGTCCCGTCGATCTTCACAAGAAGGTCGGGATCGGCCTCCTGTTTCATCTCCAGCGCGTAATCCACGCTCTGCTCCCCGATCTCGGAGCCGCGGTCAGCCAGGCCAGCCAGTTCCTCCAGGATGACCACGGCCGTGCGGACGTTGTCCTCCTCGCCGCTGATCCTGACTGCTCCGTCCCTCAGGACGATGCTCACATCCAGGTCAGACTCCACCTTGCGGATGTAGCTGTCCCTGCTGCCGAATACTTCCCGCTGCACTTCCGCGGAAAGGTCCAAAAACTCAGTCACATAGACTCCTTCCGAAAATGTTCCTTCTTACAGACAGAGCTGCATCTGCAGGCCGGACCATTCCGGCTGCGCAGCTGCAGCCCATGAGCTCTGTTCATGCAGCGGACGGACCGCTGCCGATACTCAATGATTGTATCTTACTTGGCAGAGAGATACTCGTCAATACCCTTGGCCGCAGCCTTGCCGGCTCCCATGGCCAGGATGACGGTGGCAGCACCGGTAACGGCATCGCCGCCCGCGAAAACACCTTCCTTGGAGGTCTGACCGTTGCTCTCTTCCGCAACGATGCAGGACCAGCGGTTGGTGTCGAGGCCCTTGGTCGTGGAGGAGATCAGGGGGTTCGGAGAGGTGCCGAGGGACATGATGACCGCGTCACACTCGATATAGAACTCCGATCCGGGGATCACGACGGGTCTGCGGCGTCCGGAAGCATCCGGCTCGCCCAGCTCCATACGGATGCAGGTGATGCCCTTGACCCAGCCGTTCTCGTCGGCGTGGATCTCGACGGGGTTGGTCAGCAGGTCAAAGATGATGCCCTCTTCCTTGGCGTGGTGGACTTCCTCACGTCTGGCGGGAAGCTCCTCCTCGCTGCGGCGGTAGACGATATGAGTCTCCGCGCCGAGACGAAGGGCCGTCCTGGCAGCATCCATGGCCACGTTGCCGCCGCCCACGACGACACAGCGCTTCGGACGCATGATGGGCGTGCGGGAATCCTCGCGGAAGGCGCCCATGAGGTTGCTCCTGGTCAGGAACTCGTTGGCGGAAAAGACGCCCATGGCCTGCTCGCCGGGGATGCCCATGAACTTGGGAAGGCCGGCGCCGCTGCCTACGAAGACAGCTGCGAAGCCCTCATCCTCCATCAGGGAATCGATGGTGGTGGACTTGCCGATGACGACGTCCGTGTCGATCTCGACACCGAGAGCCTTGACGTTTTCGATCTCTTTTTCCACGACCGCTTCCTTGGGAAGACGGAACTCGGGAATGCCGTAGACCAGAACGCCGCCCGCCTTGTGCAGGGCTTCGAAAATGGTGACGTCATAGCCCATCTTGGCCAGATCGCCGGCGCAGGTGAGGCCGGAGGGGCCGCTGCCGATGACGGCGACTTTCTTGTTCTTTCTCTCCTTGGCAGGCTCGGGCTTGATGCCCATCTCACGGGCGGTATCCGCCACGTAGCGCTCCAGCTTGCCGATGGAAACAGGCTCGCCCTTGATGCCGCGGACGCACAGGCCTTCGCACTGTGTCTCCTGAGGGCAGACACGGCCGCAGAT
>CAMOJW010000032.1 GCA_946617225.1 uncultured Lachnospiraceae bacterium | reverse complement strand
CCTAAGGGTTGAGCCTATGGCTCTATTTAATTTACACCAGTATAGGGACGTGGCCGATTTCTGGTTACTGTAGTGACTTTCCGGCCGCTAATGGCCTCTGGCCGTCACTACGGCTGAGGATTTCCTGTTACTGTAGTGACTTCCCGGCCTCTAATAGCCTCTGGCCATAACTACAACAGATCTATTTCTGTGATCATCATGATTTCAGGCCTCTTTGGAGGCAGAGGTTCGTCAGCACCTCTTGTCAACCGGCTACCGTCTTCCGGGGCAGCTGTCAAGGACGCCTCCGGCGAGGGATACCGGTTCCTTGACAGCTGCCCCGGAAGATGGTTATCAAGATATCTATTGAGTCCTTCTCTGTCTCATCAGCCCCTTACTTTCACAAAACACTGCAGAAAATCTATAAATTTGAAAAGCCACGCAGAGGGTCTTCCCCTGCGTGGCATTACTATAATCATAAAACAGAATTACCGCTCCTCACGGAAATACGACAGTCCCAGACTTGCCGGGGGCTGGTTCTCCCGCTTGTTGCGCATGCTGGTGATGATCAGCACGATGATGGTGACGACGTAGGGCAGCATCTTGTACAGTTCCTTGACGGCCAGGTTCATGCCGGTGGGGATGAACAGGTACAGGATGTACAGGCCGCCGAAAAGGATGGAGGACACGATGCCGACGTTGGGACGCCAGATGGTGAAGATGACCAGTGCGATGGCGAGCCAGCCTCTGTCGCCGAACGCATCGTTGGACCAGACACCGCAGGCGTAGTCCATGACATAGTACAGGCCGCCCAGTCCGGCGATCATGCAGCCCAGGCAGGTGGCTGCATATTTGTAGCGGGTTATGTTGATACCCGCCGCGTCGGCTGTTGCCGGGCTCTCACCGACAGCGCGCAGGTGCAGGCCTGTCCGGGTCCTCTTCAGGATATACGCCGCGATCAGAGAGATCACGATGGCGGTGTAAGCCAGGAATCCGTAGGAAAGGAAGACTTTGCCCACCCAGCCGGTGCTCCCGGCCATCGGCAGCGTCTTGCGGAACACGTTGGAGGTCGCGCTGAGGGCGATGGAGGGAACGTCCGCGCCGGTCAGTTTGATCAGCGAGCCGCCGAAGAAGTTGCCGAAGCCCACGCCAAAAGTGGTCATCGCCAGACCAGTCACGTTCTGGTTGGCCCGCAGCGTGACCGTGAGGAAACAGTACAGCAGTCCCATGAGGAGAGATCCCAAGAGACAGCACAGCAGCGGGATGAGGACCGTCAGGAAGGGGTTCATGTTCGCCGCCGTCCCGCAGTCGCGCTCATAGAGGAAAGCACCGATGACGCCCGCGATACCGCCGACATACATGACGCCGGGGATACCCAGGTTCAGGTTGCCGGATTTCTGGGTGATGGTCTCGCCGGTGCTCCCGAAGAGAAGCGGGATACTCTGTGCTACAGCTCTGGGGATAAAAGCCACAAGATCAAACATCAGCGCCCACCTCCTTCTTATCTGCGGTGTCTTCCGCTGCGACAGCTTCCGCCGCAGTCTCCTCTGCTGCAGTTTCCGCTGTTGCGCTTTCCGCTGCGGTGCTCTCCTGTGCTGCGACCTTTTTCCCGCTCTTGCGGATGTGCAGCTTATAGGAGATGAAGAACTCACTGCCGATGATGAAGAACAGGATGATACCCGTCAGGATGTCGCCATAGGACTGGTTCAGGCCGTAGATCGTGGAGATCTCCCCGGCACCTCTTCTCAGGAACACCAGGAGGAACGACGACAGGATCATGCCCAGAGGGTTGAATTTGGCCAGCCAGGCCACCATGACGGCGGTGAAGCCCTGTCCGCCGGCCAGTGTTGTCGTCAGCGTGTGGTTGGTGCCGGCCACCAGGAGGAAGCCGGTCAGACCACAGATCGCGCCCGACAGGAGCAGGGTGCGGATGATGGTCTTGCCCACCTTGATGCCGACGTAACGGGCGGTCGCCTCGCTCTCGCCCACGACGGAGATCTCATAACCGTGCTTGGAGTAGGTGAGATAGACATACATGGCGATGGTCAGCACCGCGACCACCAGGATGTTGAGCAGGTAACGGTTGCCGGCCAGAACGGGCAGCCATCCGGCTTCCGTGGACTGGTTGATGATGCCGATCTTGCCCGATCCTTTGGGCACTTCCCAGACGATGACAAAATATGCGACCAGCTGGGTGGCGACGTAGTTCATCATCAGGGTGAAAAGGGTCTCGTTGGTGTTCCAGCGGGCTTTGCAGACGGCCGGGATCAGCGCCCAGAAGGCACCCGCTGCCAGAGAGGCGACGATGCCCAGCAGGATCAGGACAGGCCCCGGAAGGGTCTCTCCGAACAGGATCATGCAGCTGGCCGTGGCCAGTGAGCCCGCCAGGATCTGTCCCTCGCCGCCCAGATTCCAGAAATGCATGCGGAAGGCAGGCGTCAGGGCCAGAGAGATACAGAGCAGGATCGCCAGATCCTGTCCCAGGATCCAGCTGCGGCGCACGGTGCCGAAGGCGCCGGAGAACATGGTGGCATACACTGCCAGCGGATCCAGGCCTGTGGTGATGGTGGTGATCACACCGCAGACCACCAGGGCGACGAGGATCGCCAGGAGACGGATCCCCCAGGCGCGGTGCCACGGCAGGGCGCCGCGTTTGGTGATATGGATCAGGGGTTCTTTCGGATTGTTATGCACGCTCGGTCCCTCCTCCCAGCCGGGTCATCATCAGTCCGACTTCGTTCTTGTCCGCCGTGCGTCCGTCCACGGTGCCGCTGACCTTGCCGCCGCACAGGACGACGATGCGGTCCGCCAGCTCCAGGAGCACGTCCAGATCCTCTCCCACGTAGACCACCGCGACGCCGGCTTCCTTCTGCCGGTTCAGCAGGTCGTAGATCGTATAGGAGGAATTGATGTCCAGTCCGCGCACGGCATAGGCCGTGAGCAGGACCCTGGGAGCGGAGGCGATCTCTCGGCCTACCAGGACTTTCTGCACGTTGCCGCCGGAGAGACGGCGCACGATGGTGGAGACGCTGGGGGTGTTCACTTCCAGTTCGTCCACGACTCTCTCCGCCAGTTCATGGGGGTGTTTGCGGTCTGTAAAGACGGAATGTCCTTCCCGGAAGGAGCGCAGCATCATGTTGTCGGAGAGGTCCATATTGGCCACCAGGCCCATGCCCAGACGGTCCTCGGGGACAAAGGACAGGGAGACGCCCATCTTCTGGATCTCCAGGGGATCCTTGCCGATGAGTTCCTCCTTCTCGCCGTTATCCTCCACGTAGTAGATATGGCCTGCTTCCACTTTCTGCAGGCCGGCGATGGCCTCGAGCAGTTCCTTCTGCCCGCAGCCGGAGATGCCTGCTATGCCCAGGATCTCACCGGATCTCACCTCGAACGAGACATCCTCCAGTTTCAGGATGCCCTCGGGGGAACGGACGGTCAGTCCCTCCAGCAGGATGCGGGGCTTCGGATCCACGGGTTCCGGCCGGCGGATATTGAGGGAGACGCTGCGGCCGACCATCATGTCGGTCATTTCCTGCGCGTTGGTGTCTCTGGTCGCCATCTGGCCGATATACTGTCCCTTTCTCAGGACCGCCACGCGGTCGGAGAGGTCCAGCACTTCGTGCATCTTGTGCGTGATGATGATGATGGCCTTGCCGTCGGCGCGCATACTGCGCAGAACGGCAAAAAGCCTGTCCGTCTCCTGCGGCGTCAGGACGGCCGTGGGCTCGTCCAGGATCAGGATATCCGCCCCGCGGTAGAGGACCTTGACGATCTCCACCGTCTGTTTCTGGGAGACGCTCATCTCATAGATCTTCTGAGAAGGATCGATGACAAATCCGTAGGCATCGCAGATCTCGCGGATCCTCTTCTCGGCGGCCTTCAGGTCCAGCCGGCCCTTCTCCTTGAGGCCCAGAATGATGTTCTCAGTCGCAGTGAGAACGTCCACCAGCTTGAAGTGCTGGTGGATCATGCCGATCCCGTGGTCAAAAGCATCCTTGGGGGAACGGATGGTGACCTCCTCCCCATCGATGAAGATCTGGCCCTCGTCCGGATAATAGATGCCGGAGAGCATGTTCATCAACGTGGTCTTGCCGCTGCCGTTCTCTCCCAGAAGCGCCAGTATCTCGCCCCTGAAAATGTCCAGGTCCACATGGTCGTTGGCCACTACCGGGCCAAAGGTCTTGGTGATGCCGCGCAGGGCGACAGCCGGGGTCATCTTGTCCAATAGAGTCCCTCCCTCTTCTTGCTGATCGTCGGATACACAGGACAGACAGGCAGGCTTCCGGCGGAACTGCCGGCCTGTCCTGTATATCCGAATACGCCGTTCGCCGCGCGCCGGAATACTCCGACGTGCGGCGGACAAGGGCTGTCACATGCAGACATGCGGCAGCCCTGCTTGGTTCATTTTGTGAAGACAGAGATCAATACTTCTCGTCGAGCAGCGTGATGCCGTCGATGCGGAGATCGAAGTAAGGAGCGCTTCTGAACTTGGACTCACGGAAAGCGCCGTCCTCGATGACCTCGGTGTCGCCTTCATAAGCGGCATCGGTATCCACATCCGCCAGGTAGCTGGTCTGAGGGTCACCGTTCACGGTGAAAGCGTTGGTGTCGAACACCTGGACGGTGCCGGCTTCCAGAGCGGCTTTGACTTCTTCGAGCTTCTCAACGGTACCGGCAGCGGCAGCCTGCTCGTTGACTTCGGTCAGCACGACACTTCCGGTGCCGATGGTGCCGGTCCAGTCAACATCGATGGGCTCGCCATTGGCGGCAGCAGTGATGGCGTACACATAGTAAGGGGTCCAGTCGATCCTGGAAGAAACGATGAAGGTGTTGGGGCAGGCAGCGACAGTGGAGCCGTTGTAGGAAACGTTCGGGATGCCTGCGCTCTCACATGCGGTGGGAGCACCCATGGAATCGGCGTGCTGGCTGATCAGCTTGCAGCCGTCATTGATCAGGGTCGTTGCAGCTTCCTTCTCAGCGGTCTCGTCGTACCAGGAACCGGTGAAGGTGACTTCCATGGTAGCGGTAGGGCACACGGAACGGGCGCCGAGGAAGAAGGAGGTGTAACCGGAGATAACTTCCGCGTAGGTGAAGGCGCCGACATAGCCGATCTTGGCCTCTTCCGGAGCGAACTCACCGTTCTCGATCATCTCGTTCAGCTTCATGCCGGCGGCAACGCCCGCCAGATAACGGCCTTCATAGATGGAAGCGAAAGCGTTGTGGTAGTTCGGAAGGCCTTCGGTGTGGGCCTTGGTGCCGGTGGAGTGGCAGAACTGCACTTCCGGAAACTCCTTGGCGGCCTGGATCATGAAATCCTCGTGGCCGAAGGAATCGGCAAAGATGATGGTGCAGCCGGCATCGACGAGGTCAGCCGCCGCATCGTAGCACTCCTGGCCTTCGGGGATGTTGGTGCGGAGCAGATACTCCACGCCCAGCTGCTCGCAGGCAGCCTTGGCAGCGTTGATGAAGTTGAGGTCATAGGTGGAGTTCTCATCGTGCAGAGTGATGAAACCGACCTTGATGTTCAGGCCTTCTTCTGCGGCCTCCTCGGTCTCGCCTGCTTCAGCGGTCTCCTCTTCCTTGGTCTCGGAAGAAGCGGCGCCGGAAGAGCTGCTGCTGCCGCAGCCGGCGAGGATACCCATGGCGAGTGCCAGTGTGAGTAAGATGGAAATAAATTTTTTCATTTTTCCTCCCTGTTGAATTGATTTACTGCTGCTTGTATATGTAAATGCGGTCTGTCCCGCATGGACATATCATGGTCACCGGCGGAAAGTGATCTCCGTGTCCGTCATGCTGTCGATCATGGCCAGCGATTCGACTCTGTAGCCTGCCGCCCGCAGCTCGTCGCCGCCGCCCTGGAAGCACTTCTCGATGGCGATGGCCATACCTGCTACCCTGGCCCCGGCCTGTCCGCACAGGTCCACGAGCCCGTGCAGCGCGTTGCCGCTTGCGAGGAAATCGTCCACGATCAGGACCGTATCCCGATCTGTCAGATAATCCGTGCTGACCACAGCCTGGTAATCGATCCCGTGCGTGAAGGAATGGACCGGTGCCGCGTAGATCGCTCCGTCCACGTTGCTGGTCCTGTGCTTCTTGGCAAACACGACCGGGACTCCCATGACGATGCCCGCCGCCGCTGCGATGGCGATGCCGCTGGATTCGATGGTCAGGATCTTGGTGACGCCGCTTCCGCTGTAAAGAGAGGCGATCTCCTCGCCCATCTCTCTGAGAAAAACGCTGTCGATCTGCTGGTTCAGAAAACTGCCGACCTTCAGGATCCCTCCGGGCAGGACCTTGCCCTGCGTCAGGATCATCTCTTCCATTCTCTGCATGAAAGCACCTCCGGCAGTCCCCTCAGGTCCTGCATACATCGCTGCCTGACGGGTCCGCAAACACATACATGTTCTTGCAACTTGGTCTTTACGCGCACAATCATATGGTCTGGCCGGTCGTTTTGTCAATAATAGAAATTCACATAATAATAAGGATAAGACCGGGTGTTCTGAATAAAAGACACAACGGAAGGCCCGTCATGGTACTGAAGGCTCTTTCCCCCACCCTTTTTCGTTATTCTCTCTTTACTATGGCACAATGGTGTGGTATCTTGATAAAGCGTTAAATAGTCATCTCAGATCTTATATTAAGGAGGGATTCTTTTATGAAAAAGCTACTGTCACTGTGTCTCGTTTTCGCACTGGCCCTTTCCCTGTCCGCCTGCGGGGGCAGCAGCTCGGGAAGCAGCAGTGCACCTGCCGAAAAGGAGACCGCGGAAGCTGCTGAGACTGCGGACACCGAGGAAACGATGACTTTTATCATGGGCATCGATCCCGAGTACCCGCCCTTCAGCTACATGGATGACGACGGAAACTACACCGGTTTTGACGTGGAGGTCTGCCAGGCTGTCTGTGACCGTCTGGGCTGGGAGATGAAGATCTTCACTGTCAACTGGGACCAGAAGCTGGTACAGCTGGACGCGGGAGAATGTGACTGCGTCTGGTCCGGCATGACGATCCTGAAGAGCATGAAGGAAAGCGGCTATGTCCTTTCGAAGCCCTATTTCTACAACACGCAGGTCCTTCTGGTGAAGGAAGACAGCGACATCACCTCCTCATACGATCTGGAAGGCAAGTCTGTGGCGGTACAGCTCGGCACCTCCGGTGAAAAGCTCCTGCAGGAGGACCTCAAGGACCTGGCTGATACTTTTGGTGAACTCGTCACCTGCGACAGCTTCCTGAAATGCTTCACCGAGCTGGACGGAAATGCTGTGGACGCTGTTTTGGTCGATCTTCCGGTCGCCACGGCCTACATAGCCGACCACGAAGGTTTCAGGATCGTCAATGAGGAGCTCGGCGCAGAGGAATACGGCATTGCCTTCCGCAGCGTCGACCAGGTCCTCTGCGATGCGGTGGAAGGCGCTCTGGCGGATCTGGTGGCAGACGGCACCTATGCGCAGATCGCTGCGAAGTATCCGGATATCGTGGACAACCTCCTCTTCCTGAACGAGTGATCGCTCATTGATCCGGACAAATGATCGGAAGAGTTGATTTGGAGAGTTAACACATGACTTTTACTGCCATGGTCCTGAAGATGAGCGAAGGTCTGGGAAGGACCTGCGCCATCTTCTTCCTCACACTGCTGTTTTCACTGCCCCTGGGCATGGTCATCGCCCTGCTGCGCATGAGCAAAAACAGGGTCATTGCAGGGATCACCCGCTTCATCATCTCGGTGCTGCGGGGCACGCCGCTGATGCTCCAGCTGCTGGCTGTCACCTATGGTCCCTACTATCTCTTCGGCTTCAATGTGCCGCGGAACAAGCTGATCCCCGTGGTCATCGCTTTTGCCATCAATTACGCGGCTTATTTCGCGGAGATCTACCGGGGCGGCATCGAATCCATTTCGAAGGGACAGTACGAGGCGGCGGAAGTTCTGGGATATACAAAGCTGCAGACCTTCATGCGCATCATCCTGCCGCAGGTCATGAAGCGCATCATGCCCAGCGTCACTAACGAAGTAGTGACCCTGGTGAAGGACACCTCCATGGCCTTCACCGTCTCCTATCAGGAAATGTTCACCATCGGCAAGCAGATCGCGAACTCCCAGACAAGCTTCCTGCCTTTTGTGGTGGCCGGTATCTTCTACTTTGTCTTCAATGCCCTTGTGGATTACGTCATGGGGCTCATCGAGAAGCGGCTCGACTACTATGATTAAGGAGGCGCCGGTATGAACGGGAACAAGAACGCGCCGATCTTCGCGGTGAACAACATTCAGAAATCCTTCGCGGACGTCCCGGTACTGGAGGACATCTCCCTCTCTGTGGAACAGGGCAATGTCGTCTCCATCATCGGCCCTTCCGGCTCCGGCAAGTCCACCCTGCTGCGCTGCGGGACATTCCTGGAGACAGCCGACGGCGGTGACATCCTCTATAATGGTGAATACGCCATGAAGGACGGCGTCTACGTCGACAAGGCTGCGCTGCGCAAGTTTCGCAGCCGGTTCGGACTGGTGTTCCAGAACTTCAACCTCTTCCCCCACTACTCTGTGCTGAAAAACATAGCAGAGCCCCCCATGCTGCAGGGCGTCAGCCGGGAGGAAGCGGAGGACAGGGCCATGGGTCTGCTCCGCAAAATGGGGCTGGAAGGGCGTGAGAGAGCCTATCCGAGCCAGCTCTCCGGCGGCCAGCAGCAGCGCGTCGCGATCGCGCGAGCCCTGGCCATGAATCCGGAGATCCTGTTCTTTGACGAGCCCACCTCCGCCCTGGACCCTGAATTGACCGGTGAAGTCCTCAAGGTCATCCGGCAGCTGGCCGAGGAGCACATGACCATGGTCGTCGTCACGCACGAGATGCCCTTTGCCAAAGCTGTGAGCAACCGCGTGATCTTCATGGCGGGCGGTGTCATCGTCGAGCAGGGGGATCCTCTCCAGGTCTTCGATGATCCACAGGAGGAAAGGACCAGACAGTTTTTAAGGGTGTTTGAGAAATGAGCAGTAGAAACCGCTGCATAAATGGCTTGATCAAGCTGGGTCCACAGGGCGGAGAACCGGAAAAGGGCTCCGCCCTTTCCTACTCGATCCTGGATCCCACCGGCAATATCACTGCCCTTGTGGAAACGCCTGTCCCTGTTTCCGAACAGCCTTCCATGGCTGCCGCCATCATGCGGCGGCACCCGGAGGTCGAGCAGACGGGTTTCATACAGTTTCACAGGGACCCCGCCGCAGCCGTGCACGCAGATCTGCGCATGGCGGGCGGGGAATTCTGCGGCAATGCCTGCCTCTGCGCGGCAGCGCTCTGCGACATGCGGGGCGTGCTGACGGACAGTAGCGTCGATGCCGCCGCTCCCGAACCGGACCGTGGCGATCTCCTGCGCGAGGATCTCCTGCGCGAGGATCTCCCGCGCAGCAGGCGCGTCGTCCGCCTGCAGGTCTCGGGTGCCGCACAGCCCGTGGAGGTGCACCTGCGCAGAAAAAAAGACGGCAGCTACGCTACGGCCGTCAAAATGCCGCCCGCGGCGGCTGTCGAGGAGTGTTCGCTTACTTTTGAGGGGCTCAGCGCCCCCGTCCCCCTTGTGAGGATGGAGGGGATCTCCCACCTGATCCTCCGGCCCGACTGTCCCTTCTATCAGCTCATCCGGGACCGCAGTGCCGCGGAGAGAGCCATTCGCGACTGGTGCGGGGCACTGTCCGTCGAAGGCCTGGGCCTCATGTTTCTGGAACAGACAGAGACAGGACTCAGTCTGACACCGCTGGTCTATATCCCCGGGAGCGACACCGTCTTCTGGGAGAACTCCTGCGCCAGCGGCACCTCTGCGGCGGGCATGTTCCTGGCCGCCGAGAGCGGCGCCTCTACAGACGTCACGTTTCAGGAACCGGGCGGCTGCCTCTCCGTACAGAGCCATCCCGGCGGCGATACCTGGCTGCGGGGACACGTCGTGCTGCGTCAGACTCTGTCCGCCGGAGACTAAACTATCTCACTCATCTCTGCCGCTCACTTGCTCCTTGATCATCCTGATCTGTTCTGAGATCCGCCGTTTAAGCGCCCTTGAAGACACCTCCAGAACCACTAGAACGGCGGATCCTCTTTTTTATGGCCGATCCGCCGTTTAAGCGTCCTTGGAGACACCTCCAGAACCATCAAAACGGCGAATCCCCTTTTTTATGGCCGATCCGCCGTTTAAGCGTCCTTGGAGACACCTCCAGAACCATCAAAACGGCGAATCCCCTTTTTTATGGCCGATCCGCCGTTTAAGCGCCCTTGGAGATACCTCCAGAACCATCAAAACGGCGGATCCCATTACAAAACAGTATATCCACTATCTCAAAGTGGTGTGACCCCGTCAGCGGGGCTCCTCACCCCTCCGGAACACCTGCATCATCTCATTGGTCAGGCTGAAATCGTCCGGCTGGCTGTCCACGTCCTCTCTGTGCACCCACACGCCCTCCTTGAGTTCGGTGGCGTCGATCCGGATGGTGGGGTCGCCGTCCACATCACAGTAGAAGCCCATCAGAAGGTCATCCGCCGTAGCCCATGGCTGGGACTTGTAATACCGGATGTTCCGGACCCGCAGGCCCAGTTCTTCCATGACCTCCCGTGACACGGTCTCCTCGGCCGTCTCGCCGATCTCCGTAAAACCGGCCACCAGTGCGTGATAGTGGATCCCCCTGCCCGCATAGCGGGTCAGCACGATCTCATCCCCGTTGGTGACGCCCACGATCACCGCCGGCTGGATCCTGGGGTAGATCCTGCGGCCGCAGGAAGGGCAGCAGACGGCCCTTTCGTCCCCTGCCGGCTCCGTGCGGCTCCCGCAGGTACCGCAGAAGCGGTTGTCCCTGTACCAGCGATACAGCTGGGCCGCCGTGTAGAGGGCAAAGATCTGCTCCCGCGGCCCGCACCCCCTCTTCCTGAGATCCCGCAGGGAGCGGAAGGTATAGTCTCCGGTATCCGTCCCAATGCTCCTCCCTTCCGGTACCAGCCAATAGGGCTGCCCGTCCAGGGAGAACAGGTAGATATATCCCTCCGCCTGCTCCTCCGCAAAAGGCCCCTCGCCATAGACCGGCAGGGTCACCTCTCCCTCTTCTTCTCTGCAGAGAAAGGTCTCCTTCTCCCCTTCCGCCGGGCAGAAGACCGGCTCCCCCGGTCCGGGCCTGAGTGACGGCCTGTATTCGTTGCGCAGCCTGTGCGGTGCGATATCCTGGATCATTCCCTGTATTCCTCCACTAATTGCTGACATCAGGACGACTGTAATGATAAACTGTTCTTAGTACCTCTGACCATTCCTGCCGATTCCGACCATTCCGACCACACAGAAAGGACCTGCTATGAGAGAGATCACCCTCGGCCGCACAGGCATCACCACCGTACAGAACGCTTTCGGCGCCCTGCCCATCCAGAGGATCCCCATGGAGGAGGCCGTCCGGATCCTGCACCGCGCCTACGAAGGCGGGATGACCTTTTTTGACACCGCCCGCGGTTACACCGACAGTGAGGAGAAACTGGGCGAGGCCTTCGACGGCATGCGCGAGCGCATCTACATCTCCACCAAGACCCACTGCTCCACCCCGGAAGTCTTCAAGAGAGATCTGGAGACTTCCCTGAAGAATCTCCGCACGGACTACATCGACATCTACCAGCTGCACATGGTCCCGCAGTGCTACCGTCCGGACGACGGCACGGGGCTGTATGAATGTCTCCTGGAGGCCAAAAGGCAGGGCATGATCCGGCACATCGGCATCACCACCCACCGTCTGCACGTGGCCATGGAGATCGTGCAGAGCGGCCTCTACGAGACCCTGCAGTTCCCCTTCAGCTATCTGAGCGCAGACAAGGATATCGAACTGGTGCGCGCCTGCCGCGACGCGGGCGTGGGTTTCCTCGGCATGAAGGGACTGGCCGGCGGCCTGATCCGCCGCTCCGACGCGGCCATGGCTTTCCTGGAGGATCACGACAACGTCCTGCCTCTCTGGGGCATCCAGAAGATGTCCGAACTGGAGGAGTGGCTGTCCTACATGGACGAGACGCCCATCCTCAACGATGAGCGCAGAGCGTTCATTCAGAAGGAGCGCGAGGAGCTCAGCGGCGATTTCTGCCGCGGCTGCGGCTACTGCATGCCCTGTCCCCAGGGCATCGAGATCTTCAATGCCGCCCGCATGTCCCTGTTCCTCAAGAGGGCTCCCGTCGCGGCGCAGATCACGCCGGAGAAACAGGCCATGATGGCCAAAATAGACGACTGCGTGAACTGCCGCCAGTGCGCGAGCCGCTGTCCCTACGAGCTGGATACGCCTGCGCTCCTCAAGAAGAACCTTGCCTTCTACCGCAAGTTCCTCGCCGGCGAGATCACGACCTGACACAGCTCCCGACGGTGCCTCTGCTCTGCGCCTGCAGCGCAGAGGTCAGCGGTCTCCCGGGATCTCACTTACAGACATCCACCCAGCCCCTGGCACCGGCGCACCGCTCCAGCTCCGCCGGCGTCAGGCGTACGGCACTGTGGTCATTGCCCGCCGCGGGATAGATCGTCTCATGCTGCTTCAGGCTCTCATCCAGCCAGATCTCCACATCGCCGGGCACGCCGAACGGACAGACACCGCCGGGGGCGTGCCCGGTCTTCTCTTCCACCAGTTCGCCGGGGATCATGCGCGCCTTTTTGTGAAACTGCTCTTTGAACTTGCGGTTGTCCACCCGCGCATTCCCCTCCGCGATGACCAGCACTGTCTGCTCTCCCACGAGAAAAGACAGCGTCTTGGCGATCTGTCCGGTCTCCACGCCCAGCGCTGCAGCCGCCAGCTCCACGGTCGCCGTGGACACTTCCGGCTCGATCAGCCTGTCCAGATAACCCGCTTCTTCCAGATATTTTTTAGCTCTCTCCAGGGACATGTTCCTCTCCATAATACACGGCCGGGCTGCATGGCAGCCCGGCTGACTGTTTCGAGATATGTTATGTTCTGATCGCTGACATCGGCTCCGACTGTCTCAATCGAAGAACTCTGAAGGCAGGCTCGCCGTCGTGATGGCGATCCCGGCGATGCAGACGATAGATACTATCAATACGATCATTTTCTTCACAGGGGTCCGCTCCTTTCCAGATCAGTTCCGGGTCTCAGCCCTTCAGCCCCGCCGACTGCCGGATCATGTCCTCCACGACGATGTCGTAGATCTCTCCGACGGAATTGCAGTACTCAAGGATCTTCCAGGGCTCGTTGGTGTGGAAGTGGATCTTGATGAGGTCCTCATCGCCGGCCGCGATCAGGCTGTTTCCCTCAAAATGCTCCGTGATATAATCCGCGATCTCATCCTCGTCGAGATCCTCATCCCGCCGGTCGATCAGCAGCTGTGTGTCATAGCGGTATGCGAACTGATCGTCCTCGGCATCGATAGATTTGATTCCCATGCTCTTTCCCTCCGGAATAAATGATTCTTCCTGCCTGTGCTGCAACTATTTCTTTTATATCATATCCGGCGGCTTTTTTCCACAGGCGGTGTTTCGTAAGATCCACTTTGCCATGAAACCTGCAGGTTCTTGACCGGCGGGAGGTATTTCAGTATCCTTGATTATTGTAAATGACCATGACCGGCGATCCGGGTGAGGAGCGCCGGTCAGACAGCATCTCTGATCCGGAAGGAACGACTGCTTTATGCCTGAGAGAACGCAACAACAGCCCGCGATGCAGCGGTTTCCCAATGACCTGTCTCTGGTCCGTTTTTTCCTGCGCGGAAGCGTGGGCTATTTTGTCATGAGCATGATCAGCGCCTGTCTGGTCTCCTTTTTTGATATGCTGAGTCCCCGGATCGTCACGTTCGCCGTGGACAGCGTGATCGGATCGGGGCCGGCTGACCTGCCCTCCTGGCTCCTGCGGCTCCTGGAGGCCCGCGGCGGTGTCGCGGCCCTGGAGGGGCATCTGTGGCCCGTGACCCTGGCGCTCGTGCTGACAGCCCTCCTCGGAGCAGTCTTCCGTTACCTGTTCCGCCTGCTCAATGCGGCGGGTTCGGAACGTTTTGTCAAATGCATGCGGGACAGCCTCTATGCCCATATCCAGAAGCTCCCCTACAAATGGCACGGGGAAAACAGCACCGGCGACATCATCCAGCGCTGCACCTCCGACGTGGAATCCATCAAAGTATTCGTCTCGGAACAGCTCACCAACCTGGTGAGGGTCATCGTCCTGATCGTACTGGCCGTGGCCTTCATGCTGCGGATCCACCCGTTCATGACCCTGCTGTCCTCCCTGTTCATCCCCGTGGTGGTGGGATATTCCCTCTTCTTCCACAGCCGGATCGGCAGCGCCTTCGAGAAGGCGGACACCGAAGAGGGGCGTCTCTCCGCCATCGCCCAGGAGAACCTGACGGGCGTGCGCGTGGTGCGCGCCTTCGGCCGGGAGGATTTCGAGCGGGAGCGCTTCCATGTGCAGAACGAGCACTACACCGGCTACTGGATCCATCTCATGAAGATCCTGACCCTGAACTGGGTGACCGGCGACGTCATGACCGGCCTGCAGACCCTGCTGGTCACCGTCCTGTGCACTTATTACTGCGTGAAGGGAGAACTCACGGCGGGACAGTTCATCGCTTTCGTCTCCTACAACGCGATGCTGATCTGGCCTGTCCGCTCCCTGGGCAGGGCCATCGCGGAACTGAGCAAAGCCGGCATCTCCATCGAACGTCTGCGCGCCATCATGAACGCGGAGCCCGAGGCGGACCGGCCCGGTGCACTGACGCCGCCCATGGACGGGGACATCGTCTTCGATCACGTCTCCTTCTCCTATGAGAGGGACGGGATCCGCACGCAGGTCCTCTCAGACGTCTCCTTTGCAGTGCCCGCAGGCAGCACGGTGGGCATCCTGGGTGCCACCGGCAGCGGCAAATCCACCCTCCTCTACCTTCTGGAGCGCTTCTATGAGCTGGGCCCCGGCCAGGGCCGGATCACGATCGGCGGTGTGGACATCGCCGACATCCGCGCTTCCTGGCTCAGAGACCATATCGGCATGGTCCAGCAGGAGCCCTTCCTGTTCTCCCGCTCCCTGGAGGACAACATCCGGATCTCGGCGGAGGACGCCGACGAGGAGGCGCTGGCCGCCGCCAGCCGCACCGCGGACCTGGAGGAGACGATCCTGCGCTTTCCCCAGGGATACCGCACCTTTGTGGGCGAGCGCGGGGTGACCCTCTCCGGCGGACAGAAACAGAGGGCAGCCATCGCGCAGATGCTGATCCGCCGGCCGCCCGTCATGATCTTTGATGACTCTCTCTCCGCCGTGGACGCCGAGACCGATGCCCGCATCCGCGCCAGGCTGGGGGAGTATACCGGCGGTTCCACGGTGATCATCGTCTCCCACCGGATCTCCACTCTGATGCATGCCGACCGGATCATCGTCCTGGAGAACGGCCGAATCCGGGAGAACGGCACGCATGAAGAACTTCTGGCCCTGGGCGGACTCTACAGCAGGGTCTACGACCTGCAGTTCGGCGCGGAAGGGGGTGAGGTCTGATGAACAAGACGCGCTGGTTCGGGATCCCTCTCCTGTTCCCTTATCTGAAAAAATACAGAAAGACCATCGTCACCATGGTCTCCCTGGCTGTGATCTGCAGCATGATCGACGCCATCTACCCCCTCTTCACCCGGTATGCGCTGGACCATTTCGTGGCGGAGGGCCGTCTGGACGGACTGCCGCTCCTGGTCCTGCTCTACCTGGTCACGCTGGCTGTGCAGGTGGCGGTCAATTACCGCAGCATGCTGGACTCGGGCAGAGTGGAGATGTGCATGAACCGCGATCTCCGCAACGCCGCTTTTGACCACCTGCAGACGCTCTCCTTCTCCTATTTCAACAATAACAGCGTGGGCTACATCCACGCCCGCGTCATGAGTGACACCGGCAAGATCGGCGAAGCCGTCTCCTGGCGCATGATGGACTG
>CAMOJW010000031.1 GCA_946617225.1 uncultured Lachnospiraceae bacterium | reverse complement strand
CGCATCCCCTGAAAAAAATGCCTAAAGGAATTTACACACAATTCAGGACTTGACTTCTTCAAGTCTCTGATTGTAACTACAGCTGATAATTTTCCGTTACTGTAGTGACTTTCCGGCCTCTTATAGCCTCTGGCCTTCACTACAACTGATGATTTCCTGTTACTGTAGTGTTTTTCCGGCTTCTAATGGCCTCTGGCCGTCACTACGGCTTCTATTATCTTGTTACTGTAGTGACTCCCCGGCTTTTACGAGTCTTAAACTATCACTACAGCTGATATATTTCTATGATCATGATGATTCCAGGCCGCTTTGGAGGCAGAGGTGCGACAGCACCTCTTGTCAACCGGCTACCGTCTTCCGGGGCAGCTGTCAAGGACGCCTCCGGCGAGGTATGCCGGTTCCTTGACAGCTGCCCCGGAAGATGGTCAGCAAGAAATCTGTTTTCAGATCATAAAACAAAACGATTTCTATCTGATTATACAAGGCTGTCACTAACGTGACAGCCCCATGGTCTGCTATAGCTGAACTGTTATATCCGAATACTTGATCAGGCAGCTTCCTCTTTGCCGGCTTCAGGAGCGGCTTCAGGGGCGTCCTCTGCGTCGTCCTCGTCCTCGTCTTCGTCGGCTTCGTCCTCGAAATCATCCTCGAAGTCATCGAAGTCGTCGTCATAGTCCTCATAGTAGTCCGGAGTCAGGAAGCGATAGAGGGCATAGGCCACGGCCGCTGCGATGGCGATGATCCCGATCACGGCCAGGACGGCCAGGATAATGTTTGTTTTCTTCCTGTTTCTCTCACTGATCTCGTCATACAGATCCAGAAGCATCGTTTTGAACATGGTCTCCTCCTTTTCTCCGCCAGATGACGCGGGCTGTTTCCTGACTTTGATTTTATGATAGCACGATGGACGGATGATTCCAAGGTGTCTGTTGAAACTGTGCAGGGTTATCGGCTGGGCTTGCCGGGGTCACGCTCATAGTTTCTGCAGCTTCGCAAAGGAAGCGTACATGATCTTCTGGCCATAGTCGTCGAACTGGACGGTGACTTTGTAGTCCTTGGGGCCCTTTTCGATGTCCGAGACGGTGCCCTCGCCATACTTGACGTGGCGGACGCGGTCGCCCTGGCCGTAATCGGGCTCCACGGCGGCGGGAAGGCCGCGTGTGAGGTTGGTCATGGCCTTCTTCTGGCCGGCCGCGCTGCGTGCGATGTAAGGTTTCCTGTCCTCAGCGGTCCCCCGTCTTGCTGCGGTGGGCCTGGCAGTCCTCGCGCCGGCTCCTGCGGAAGCGCCGACGCGTCCTGCGCCGCGCTGTACCGCTCCGTAACTGCCCGATGCACCGCCCGGAGTTCCGTTTCCTGCGCGTCCGCGGACGCCGCCGCTGAAGGCGGCAGTGGCGCCGAATGCGAGATCCTCAGACCGGCGGGGACGTTCGGTCTCCAGGAGACCCTCGGGGATCTCGGAGACAAAACGGCTGACGGGGTTGTACTGGATCTCACCGTGGAGCATGCGGGAGCGCGCGGCGGTGAGGGTCAGGTCCTGCTGGGCACGGGTGATGCCCACGTAAGCAAGGCGGCGCTCCTCCTCTTCCGCGTCGGGATCGTTGGAATAGAGGGACATAGCGCTGGGAAACAGGTTCTCTTCCAGGCCGGTGATGTATACGTGGGGGAATTCGAGGCCTTTGGCGCTGTGGAGGGTCATGAGCAGGACGCGGTCCGCGCCCTCCTCCAGGCTGTCGATGTCGGCGATGAGGGCCACTTCCTCGAGGAAACCGGCCAGCGAGGGCGTCTCTCCCCGGCTCTCCGCACCGCTCTCATAGTCCGCGGCCTTGCTGATGAGTTCCTGGATGTTGTTGATGCGGTCCTCCGCATCCTCGTCGTCATTGTCGGAGAGCCACTTCTCGTAGTCGACCTCCTCGATGACCCTGCGCAGGAGGGCCTCCACGCCCTCGGCGGAGTGTTCCCGGAGGGAATGGATGAGCTCGACAAAGGGGGCGAGCTTGGCGGCCCCGCGGGCAAGCGTGGGGATCTGGTCAGCCTGTTCCATGGCCTCAAAGAAGCCCACTCCCTTAGCCGCAGCATACTCACCGATGCGGTTGATCGTAGTCGCGCCGATGCCCCTGCGGGGGACGTTGATGACGCGGCGCACCGCCAGGTCATCGCGGCCGTTCTCGATGGTCTTGAGGTAGCACAGGAGGTCCTTGATCTCCCTGCGGTCGTAGAAGTTGGTGCCGCCCACCACGTTGTAGGGGACGCTGTCCATCACCAGCCGCTCCTCCAGGAGACGAGCCTGGGCGTTGGTGCGGTACAGGACGGCGTAGTCAGCGTAGCGGCCGCCGTCACGCATCCTGCGTTCCCTGATGTCCCGGGAGACAAAAGCCGCCTCCTGCATGCCTGTGTCGAACTGGCGCAGGCGCACGGGCGCGCCTTTGGACTTGTCGGTCCAGAGGGATTTGGCCTTGCGGCGGGTGTTGTTGCGGATGACGGCGTTGGCGGCATCCAGGACGGTCTGGGTGGAGCGGTAGTTCTGCTCCAGTTTGACCACCATGGCGTCGGGGTAGACCTTCTCAAAGTCCAGGATATTGCGGATATTGGCTCCGCGGAACTTGTAGATGGACTGGTCGTCGTCGCCCACCACGCACAGGTTGCGCTGCGTGCCGGCCAGCAGCCGGACCAGCTCGAACTGGGCGGTGTTGGTGTCCTGGTATTCGTCCACCATGATGTAGCGGAATCTGCGCTGATAGTGCTCCAGGACGTCCGGCTGTGTCTGGAAGAGCTGGACGGTCTTCATGAGCAGGTCGTCAAAATCCAGGGCGTTGTTCTTCTGCAGCAGGCGCTGGTACTCTTCGTAGGCGTCAGCTATCTTCTTCTGGATGAAGTTCTCTCCGCCCCGCTCGTCCCGGTATCCGGCCGGTGTGATCAGCTCGTCCTTGGCGGAGGAGATGGCGGAAAGGATGGCGCGCTCCTTGATCTGTTTGGTGTCGATCTGGAGGCGCCTGCAGACGTCCCGCATCAGCGTCTTCTGGTCGTCCGTGTCGTAGATGGTAAAAGAATTCTCATAGCCCAGCAGCTCGATGTGCCTGCGGAGGATCCGCACGCAGAGGGAGTGGAATGTGGAGATCCAGACGCTCTCGGCGCCGAATCCGATGAGCTTGTCCACCCTGTCACGCATCTCGCCGGCGGCTTTGTTGGTGAAGGTGATGGCCAGGATGTTCCAGGGATCCACGTCGCACTCCTCCAGGAGGTAGGCGATGCGGTGGGTGATGACGCGGGTCTTGCCGCTGCCGGCGCCGGCCAGGATCAGGACCGGGCCCTCGGTCTGATAGACGGCCTGCTTCTGTTCACGGTTGAGTGTATCGTAAATGCTCAAACTGTACTTTCCTTTCGGGCGGTATCTCTGTCCGCCCTCTCATAGCATGTCGATGATCTTCTCTATGCAGCGTTTTCTCACATAGATATCCGCGCTCAGGCGGATGAGCAGGTCAAAACGCTGCAGCTGCTCCCGGTCGCTCTCAGGCGCTCCTTCAAAGGAGGCAGCCGCCTTGTCGAGCTGGTCCTGCAGGTCCCCGTGGAAGGATTCCACGCAGTCGCGGACATCGTCGGCGACTTCCTGGTAGACATCAGCCAGACGGTACTGCCGGGAGGGGTCCTCCGCCTCCATGGTCGTGGGGCGGGCATAGGTGTCCGACACGGGCCCGATGACCCGGGAGATGTCGCTGATGGAGAGAAAGCTCTTCATGTAATAGATGAAGAGCAGGAGCCGCAGGTGGTCGGAACTGTATTTTTTGCGGACCGGCGGCAGCAGGACACCGTTCTTGACATAGTTGTTGACCATGGTCTTGGTCAGGCCCTTGTCCTTCTCGGAGCCCCTGGTCTCAGTCTTCAGGTGGTCCTCCATGAAGGTGGTGAGCTGGTCCATGTACAGGTCGATCCTGGGGATGTCCTCCCTGTTCACGACGGGGAGTTCCTCGAGGAGCTGCTCCAGTTCCCTCTCCAGTTCGGGGAGGGTGGGCGCTTTTCTCCTGTGTTCGATATTGCTCTCAGCACTGCGGTGTGCCATACTACTCTCCCTCTCCGGTCACGGGCGGTCCTTTTTGGCTTCTCTGGCCATCTGCTTCATGTCGTCGGCATTCTGCAGCGCTGCATCGGTCAGCACATCGCTGCCCAGCAGCCTCGCCAGTTCCTGACAGCTCTCCCTGTCGGTGAGCCTGCGGATGTGGGTCTCGGTCCTGCCGCCCTCGCTGTCCTTCTGAATGAGGAAATGACTGTCCTCCATGGCCGCGATCTGGGGCAGGTGGGTGATGCAGATGATCTGGTGGTCTCCCGCCAGCTGGCCGAGACGCTGGGACACCTTCCAGGCCGTGCGCCCGCTGATGCCCGTGTCGATCTCGTCAAAGATGAAGGTATGTATGTCCTCCCTGCCGGCCAGGACCGTCTTCTGCGCCAGCATGATCCTCGAGAGCTCGCCGCCGCTGGCGATCTGTTCCAGGGGCCGCATGGGCTCCCCGGGGTTGAGGGAGATGAGAAAAGAGACGCGGTCATAGCCGCCGGCTGTGAGCAGTTCCTCGCCGCTCTCCCACTCCAGTTCAAAGCCAATGGCCGGGAAATTGAGTTCGGACAGTTCCTCGCTCATCCGGCGGGCATCCGCCTCCCCGGCCTCCCGGCGGATGGCCGAGAGCTGTCCGCAGGCCTCCAGAAGTATGCGGCGGGACTCCTCCCGCTGCTCCTTCAGGTGCTGACGCTCGTTCTCGTAGTCCTCCAGCCAGGCCAGGCGCTCCCCGGATGCCTCCAGGGCCCGCTGCACCGCTTCGATGGAGCCTCCGTGCTTGTCCTCCAGGCGGTGGATCAGATCCAGCCGCTCCTCGATCTCCGCGAGCTCGGAGGGGTCAAAACGCAGATCCGCAATATAGCCGCTCAGAGATCTCCCGAAATCGGACAGCAGCCCGTCGATCTCGGAGAGCTGGGCCGTCAGTGCGTCCAGCTGCTCATCACAGCCCTCGGCATCCGACAGGGCGCGGAGGGCGCGGTCCACCTGATCGGCAGCGCTGCTCTCGGACGTCAGAACGAAGCGGTCGGCCTGAGCTGCCGCTTCCTGGATCTTCTTGAAAGAGGCGAGTCTGCGCCGGCGCTGCTCCAGCTCGACGTCCTCGCCGGGGACCAGGGCTGCCGCCGTGATCTCGTCGATCTCGTAGCGGAGCAGGTCCGCCTCCCGTCTGCGGGCGCTCTCATCCAGGTCGTCTCTCTCCCACTCCGCACACAGGCGGCGGTACTCCCGGTGAGCGGCGGCGATCTCCTGTCTGAGGCGGTCAGCTCCGTCGCCGGCATAGGCATCCACCGCTTCGAGCTGGGCTTCCCGTTTGAGGAGCTTCTGGTTCTCGCGCTGTCCGCAGATGTCGATCAGGCGCTCGGAGATCTCCCGGAGCTGGCGCAGGGTAACGGTCTCGCCCGCCACCGTACAGATACTGCGGGAAGGCAGGATCCTGCGCTTGACCAGGATCACGCCCTCCTCATCCGGCTCCAGACCCATTTCTCTGAGGGCCTGTATCTGATATTCATTGTCTGCCTGGAAGACCATCTCGATCAGCGCGCTCTCGGCGCCGGTCCGGATCAGGCCGCGGTCGGCCTTGGCTCCCAGTACCAGTCCCACCGAACCGATGAGGATCGATTTGCCCGCTCCCGTCTCGCCGGTGAGTATGTTCAGCCCGTCCGTAAAATCGATCTCTTCTTCTCTGATCAGAGCGAGATTCTTCACATGAAGGCTCAGCAGCATCCAATGCCTCCCATTCTCGTGTTCCTGCCGCCTGCTGTCCCGGAACGATCCCGGAAAATGCCGTGCAGCCCGCTGCACGGGCGCAGTTCAGGACCGCCTCAGTTCTCCAGGAGCCCTCTCAGCTGGTCCATGACCTGCTCCGTCTCCTCTTCCGTGCGGATGGCGGCAAAAATGGTATCATCTCCGGCTATACATCCCACCACGTCGGGCAGGTGCAGCGCGTCCAGCGCGGCCGCCGCGGCCATGGCCATGCCTGCCGCCGTCTTGATGACCAGCAGGTTCTGGGCGCGGTCCATGTGCAGGTAGCTGTCCCGCAGCAGACGGATGTACTTGTCGGCGGCCACTCTCTCCGTGGAGCCCGCCCGGACATACTTCTGTCGTCCGGAGGAGGTCTGGATCTTGGTCAGCCGCAGTTCCCGGATGTCCCTGGAAACGGTGGCCTGCGTCACGCGTGCCCCCGACTCCCGCAGGATCTCCGCCAGCTCCTCCTGCGTCTCGATCTCCATTCTCTCGACGATCTGCAGGATCTTCTCCTGTCTCTTCTTTTTAGCACTGTCCATGTCTTTCAGCCTTTCCTGTTTTGTCTTGATAAAATCAGGACTGCATCTTTTCATGCACGGTCTGTAAAAAGCTTCTCTTCTCAAGGCGAAGGAGCTGTACAGTCTGCTCCGCTCTGGATACTTCGAGTCTGTCACCCCTGAGGATCAGGCCATCTGAGATGCCGTCGTAATACACTTCCGCGCCGCCCTCCTCACCGGCCCGGCCCGCCTGGATCTCGATCACGATCCTGTCGTCCGCCGACAGGACGATGCTCTTGGCGGTGATGGAGTGGGGGCATATGGGCGTGATGAGGATCAGCTCGGCCGTAGGCTGGACGATGGGTCCGCCGGCGGAATAGTTGTAAGCTGTGGAACCCGTGGGCGTGGAGAGGACGATGCCGTCCGCGCTGACGCTGTAGAGCAGCTGGTCGTCCACGGTGATCCGGAAATCGATGACGCGCAGGGCTCCGTTTCGGATCAGCACCACGTCATTGAGGGCAAAATGATGCCGGTCCTGCCGCCGGGCCTCTCCCGCGGTACTGCTGTCAGAGGATACGTCCTCGGAGGTCCTGCCCTCTATGAGCATGCGCTCCTCCCGGAAGAAATCGCCTGCCAGGACCTTCTGCAGGGCTGCCTCCCAGTTGTTGCCGTTCACCTCCGTGAGGAAACCGGTATGTCCCAGGTTGATGCCCAGAATGGGGAGGCCTGTCCCCCGGACTGAGTGCGAGGCCCGCAGGACGGTGCCGTCGCCGCCCAGGACGAGCAGGCAGTCATGCTCCGGATCCGCCTCCCTGCGGAGCCATCCGGCGTCCTCCGGGAGGTTCACCCGCCGGCTCCCGGCCCCGTGTTCCCGCAGGTACTTCATGACCTGTTCCGTGAAGGAGGCCCCTGGATCCTTGTCTTCATTGGTCTGTATAAAGAATTGGCGTATCATCTGTCCAGTTCCTCATGGGAGGCGCGCACCACCTCCGTGATCAGTCCCTCGTCCACCTGATGGCAGCTTTCACCGGATGCCTCCTCCGGGAGGCTGTCCGCGCCCGGTTTCTGAAGATACAGCAGGTATTCTATATTGCCCTCCGGCCCCCTGATGGGAGACCAGGAGAGGTCCAGGCACCGGAAGCCCAGCTCCCGGGCCATGACGGTCACGTTCCGGATGACCTCCCGGTGCACGGCAGGGTCCCGGACTACGCCCTTTTTGCCCACTTTGTCCCGGCCCGCCTCGAACTGGGGCTTGACCAGGCAGACCATCTCGGCGCCGGGGGACAGCACGTCCCATGCGGGAGGCAGGATCCTCGACAGGGAGATGAAGGAGACGTCCACGGAGGCAAAGGAGGCCTGCTCCCAGTCCGGGTGCTGCAGATCCTCCGGCTTGACATAGCGGAAGTTCGTCTTCTCCATACAGACCACACGGGGGTCGTTTCTGAGCTTCCAGTCCAGCTGACCGTAGCCCACATCCACCGCGTAGACGCCCGCGGCTCCGTTCTGCAGCATGCAGTCGGTAAAACCGCCCGTGGAGGCACCGATATCTATGCAGATGCGTCCGTGCAGGTCCACGGGAAAACACTGAAGGGCCTTCTCCAGCTTGAGTCCGCCCCGGCTGACATAAGGGAGCGCCTTGCCCCGTACTTCGATGACATCCGTGTCCGTGGTCTGGGTGCCGGGCTTGTCCTCCTTCTCATTGTTGACGTAGACGAGCCCCGCCATGATCAGGGCGCGCGCTTTCTCCCGGGAAGGCGCAGCACCCGATTCCGTCAGGCGCACGTCGAGGCGCTTTTTATTGGTCTTCTTGTCCTGCAAAGCGATCGTCCTCTTTCCATATCTTTAAGATCCGGGCCGCGACGCTGTCCGCGTCGATCCCCAGGTCCGCTGCCAGCTGCGCCGGCGATCCGTGGGGGACAAAACGGTCCGGGACGGAGATGTTCAGCACCCTCAGTTTCCTGTGGCTCTCGTCGCAGTACGCCTGTACGTGCTCGCCGAAACCGCCGCTCTGGACGTTCTCTTCCATGGTCACCACCAGCGGGTGATCCGCGGCCAGTTCATCCAGCATATCCGTGTCGAAGGGCCTGACGAACCGGACATTCACCAGGCTGCTGGGACATCCGTTCTCTCTCAGGATCTCCCTGACCTTCTCACCGGTCCTGACCATGCTTCCCACAGCCAGGAGCAGGATCCCCTTCTCACGGTACAGGACCTCCGCCCTGCCGGTCTCGACCGGCGCCCGGAACTCCTGCAGGCCGTCGTAGGCCTCGCCGCGGGGATAGCGGATGGCCACGGGGTGGCCCAGTTTGACCGCATATTTGAGCATATCCGAGAGCTCCCATTTATTCTTGGGGGCCATGACGGTCAGATTGGGTATGCAGGACAGGTAGGACAGGTCGAAGATGCCCTGGTGGGTCTCCCCGTCCGCGCCGACGATGCCCGCGCGGTCCACGGCCAGGACCACCGGCAGATCCTGCAGGCAGATATCCTCGCAGATCTGGTCGTAGGCCCTCTGCAGGAAGGTGGAGTACACCGCCACCACCGGGATCATGCCTCCGCAGGCCAGTCCCGCCGCAAAAGTGACGGCGTGCTGTTCCGCGATGCCCACGTCAAAGAACCTGTCGGGGTAGATGTTGCGGAAGCGCTTCAGGCCCACACCGTCCGCCATGGCGGCGGTGATGGCAACGATCCTCTCCTCTTTTCTGGCCAGCTTGATCATAACGGTGGAGAAAATGTCGGTGTAGCCGGCTTTTCTCCCCTGGGCGAGCGGCAGGCCGGTCTCCACGTCAAAGGCGCCCGGACCGTGGAAACGCGCCGGGTGACGCTCCGCATGGATGTAGCCCTTGCCCTTCCGGGTACAGACGTGGATGAGGACGGCTTTGTTCATGCGGCGGGCGTCCGCGAGTGCGTGCAGCAGATCGGGGATGCTGTGCCCGTTCACGGGTCCCAGATAGGTGATGCCCATGTCCTCGAAGAACATGCCGGGGATCATCAGCTGTTTGAGGGAGTTCTTGGCTCTGCTGATGCCCTTGGCCACCCGGGGCAGGGTGTCGTTCAGGGAATAGCGGATCCTGTCCCTCAGCTGGTTATAGCCTTCGGATGTGCGGATGTCGCTGAGATACCTGGGCAAACCGCCCACGTTCTCGGAGATGGACATCTCGTTGTCGTTCAGGATGATGATGAAGTTGGAGGTCAGTTTGGCGGCGTTGTTCAGGGCCTCGTAGGCCGGTCCGCCCGTCATGGCGCCGTCGCCGATGACGGCCACGATCGTCTCCCTGCCTCCGCGGAGGTCTCTGGCAGCCACCATGCCGAGGGCCGCAGACACGGAGGTGGAGCTGTGTCCCGTGTCAAAAACGTCCGCTTCGCTCTCCGCCCTCTTGGGAAAACCGCTCAGCCCGCCCTTCTGGCGCAGGCTGTCGAATCCCTCTTTGCGTCCGCTGAGGATCTTGTGTGTGTAGGATTGATGCCCCACGTCCCAGACGATCTTGTCCGAAGGGAGATCCAGCGCTATGTGCAGGGCCATGGTCAGTTCCACCACCCCCAGGTTGCTGGCCAGGTGGCCGCCGGTAACGCTGACTTTGTCCACGAGAAAACGGCGGATCTCCTCCGCCAGCTGCTCATAGTCCTCGGGAGGGATCTGTTTGATGTCGTTGATCTGATTGATGCGATCCAGAATCTGCTCCATAGTAAGACCTATCTTCTCTCTGCCGTCCCGCACGGAAACGTTCCATTGGAAGGCTTGACGTACGGAAGGCGGGCTGCCGGCCGGGTCAGTGTGTCCTCTGCACCAGGCTCTCCACCAGCGCGCGGAGGAATGCCTGCTCCTCCCTGTCGCAGACGCCGGTCAGGCTGTCCAGCAGGGTCATGGCCTCCTCCGAGAGGGCCTCGGTGTCCCGCATGGCCTTGTCCAGGCCGTGCATGGTGACATAGGTGGTCTTGCCGTCCCGGGCATCGCTTCCGACCGTCTTGCCGAGCTCCGCGGTATCGCCTGTCACATCCAGGATGTCGTCGCGGATCTGGAAGGCCACGCCCGTGCACTCGGCGATCCTTCCCAGCGCCCGGATATCCTGCTCCGGCGCACCGGCCAGGATGGCGCCGATCTGGAAGGCGCTCTCGATCATGCAGGCGGTCTTGTGTTTGTGGATATAGTAGAGGGTCCGGGCGTCCACTTCGCCGGGGCGGTCCTCCGCCTCGAGGTCGGCGCACTGTCCTCCGATCATGCCGGAGAGGCCGGCGTTTTTCATCAGGAGGCGCATGGCGCGGATCACGGCCGCGTTCTCGGAGGCGCTGCCCGCCTCGTCAAAAGCGGTGAGCGCCGTCTCCGCGGCTGCGTTCAGCAGGGCATCTCCCGCCAGGACGGCCATGCCCTCTCCGTATACGATATGGGTGGTCTTGCGGCCTCGCCTGTACTCGTCGTCATCCATGCAGGGCAGGTCATCGTGGACCAGCGAGTAGCTGTGGATCATCTCCAGGGCCGCCATAAAGGGTCGCCGCAGCGCCTCTCTGCCGCCGTACATCCTGCCGGTGGTCTCCATGATCACGGGGCGCAGCCTCTTGCCTCCCGACAGCAGGCTGTAGGCCACGGCCTGCACGAGAGTATCCGCGCAGGGATCCGCCTGCGGGAGATATTCCCTCAGGATCTCCTCACAGAGTTCTGCGCGCAGTTCCAGTTTGGTCTCCATTGCACTCATTCGAACTCCTCCAGCTCGCCCTCCTCGCTGAGGACCATGACTTTCCGTTCTACGCTGTCGATGGCGCTGCTGCAGTGTTTCAGCAGCTTCATGCCCTCCTCATAGCGGGCAAAAGCCTCCTCCAGGGGCAGGTCATCCCTGTCCATCTCCGAGAGGAGCTGCTCCAGCCTGGAGAAGGCCTCCTCCAGTGTGAGTTCTTCCGGTCTATACTCTTCCATCGGTCCGTTCTCCCTTGTCCCGCTCTCCGGCCGTCTCCGGTCCGGACAGGATCTCGTCCACCTGTGCCGTGAAGTGCCCGTCCCGCAGGGTGATCCGGAGCATCTGCCCCGGGGTCAGGTCTGCCACCGAGCGCACGGGGGCTGCCGGTGCCTTCCTGCCGGCCGTCTCCACATAGCCGTAACCGCCGGCCAGCCTCGCCGCCGGCGAGTGGGCTTCCAGCCTTCCCGCCGCCAGCTGCAGGCGGTGTCTGTCTCTCTCCAGGATCGCACGCATCCGCGCGGCGGGATCTCCGGCCCGCTCGAGACGTCTGCGGCTGTCGTCCACTGATCTGCGCATGCTCTCGTCCAGGCGGGTGCGCAGCAGTGCCAGCTGTCTCCTCCTGTCCCGCAGCTGCATCCGCGGGGACAGGAGCCTGAGGTGCCTGCGGTACTGTTCGGTCCGCTGTCTGTCCGCCTGGAGCCGTCTCTCCATCTGTTCAGTGAGGCGGTCCTGCGTCATGAGCAGGTCCCGGCGGAAGGAATCGTATTCAAAGACGGCCAGTTCCGCTGCCGCGGAGGGCGTAGGTGCCCGCAGATCCGCCGTGTAATCGGTGATCACGGTGTCCACCTCGTGGCCTACTGCGGAAATGACAGGTGTGTCGCACTCGTAGACGGCCCTGGCCACTCTCTCGTCGTTGAAAGCCTGCAGATCCTCCATGGAACCGCCGCCCCGCCCGACGATGATGACGTCGGGACCGATGCGGTCCAGGAGATGTATGGCCGCGACGATGCTCTCCGGAGCCCCCTCTCCCTGGACGGCTGCCGGAGCCAGTATGATCTGTACGTAAGGATTGCGGCGCGTCGCCACATGGATGATGTCCCGGATGGCCGCGCCTGTGGAAGCTGTCACCACGCCCAGCGTCCTGACAAAACGGGGGATGGGCTTCTTGTGGGCCTCGTCAAAAAGGCCCTCCGCCTCCAGCTGCCTCCTGAGCCGCTCGAACTGCTCCCGCAGGAGACCCGCCCCGTCCGCTATGATCTGCTGGGCGTAAAGCTGGTATCTGCCGTCCCTCTCGTACACATCCACATTGCCGGAGACGATGACCAGATCGCCCTCCTGCATATGAAAAGAAAGGCCTCTGCGGCGGCCTGCGAACATGACGCAGGACAACGTCCCTGAGGCATCTTTCAAGGTAAAGTAGATATGTCCGGAGGCATGGTATTTCAGGTTGCTGACCTCGCCGCGCACCATCAGGTGCGGGAGGAGGTAATCCTCCTCGAACATGCGGCGGATGTAGGCATTGACCTGCGAGACCGAATAGACAGTTCTCATTCTCTGGGTTCTCCCGGTCTCTCCGCACCGGCGATCCTGATCGTTCTGCCGGTCCTGGCATCCCTGACACTGGTGACGTCCTTCACACGCCCGGTGTCGTCACCGGTCCCGTCCGCTGCCGGACTCTCTGTCTCCTCCTGGTCCGCTGCACCTCTGACAAAACGGCCCAGAACACCGTTCACGAAAGTGCCGGCGCCTTCCTGGCCGAACCGGTCAGCCAGCTCCACGGCCTCATTGATCGCCACTTCCGTGGGGATCGTATCGTCATAGAGGATCTCATACAGAGCCAGGCGCAGAACAGCCAGTTCCACCTTGCCCACCCTATAGAGCTTCCAGTCCTTCATGCTGACGGCCAGCGCCTCGTCGATCTGCGGCAGCCTGTCCATGATCCGGCTCGCCTTGTCGCCGATGTATTTTCTGTCCTGCTCCGAGAACACCTGATCTCCGCTCTCAAAGAACAGTTCCGTCTGCTCGGCCATCTCGCCGGGCTCGTTGAAATCTGCCCTGAAAATCAGTTTGAAGATCTGTTCTCTGCGTGTCTCTCTCTTCATAAACGGTCTCCGGTGCGCCTCAGACAGCCGGCGCGATACCGCTGACGCGGATGCTCACTTCTGCGACGGCCAGCCCTGTCATGGTCTCGATGGCATTCTTGATCCTCGCCTGTGCCTTGCTGCTCACTTCGGGAATGCTGCAGCCGTAATCCACGATGATGGAGAGCTCCGCCCTGACGCCTTCCTTGCCCACGTCGACCTTTACGCTCCTGGACAGCTTGCGGACGCCGCCCTTGCTGATGGCCTCCCTGTCCTCGCCGCCGGCGAGGGAAAAGACGCCGTCCACGTCCAGTGCCGCATAACCGGCGATCAGCGCCACCACGTCATCGGCGATCTTGACGGTCCCGATCTCGGCGTCGCTGTATCTGTCCGTATTCTTCTCTCTGTTCTTCTCCTGTGCCATTGAATTCTCCTCTCCGGGGAGGTGCTACCGCCCCGCGGCTCAGACCTCACAGACCTCTCTTTAGTATATAAGTTTCCCGCCGCATCGTCAATTCCGGGAAAACTCCGCCAGCTCCAGTCCCTTGTTGCGGTCCAGCACCATCTGCACGGACCAGGGGTTGATGAACAGAAGCAGCGGATTGCCCTTGAGGTCCTTGATGCGCTTCATGTCCGTGGTGCCCACCAGCTTCTGGGGATCCACGTCGGTATGGGTGATCCAGCGGATGTGCTCGTAGGGCAGCGTCTCCAGCAGGATGTCCACGTTGTACTCGCTCTTCAGGCGGAACTTCAGCACGTCGAACTGCAGCATGCCCACCACGCCGCAGATGATCTCCTCCATGCCCGTGTTGAACTCCTGGAAGATCTGGATGGCGCCCTCCTGGGCGATCTGCGAGATGCCCTTGACGAACTGGTCCCTCTTCATGGTATCCACCTGCCGCACCCTGGCAAAATGCTCTGGCGCGAACGTAGGGATGCCCTCGTAGCAGAACTTCTCTTTGGGCAGGCAGAAGGTGTCGCCGATGGAATACAGGCCGGGATCGAAGACGCCGATGATATCGCCGGCGTAGGCCTCGTCGAGGATCTTTCTGTCGCTGGCCATCAGCTGCTGGGGCTGGGACAGTCTCTGCACGCGGCCGCTCTGGACATGGCGCACCTCGCGGTCGGCCTCGTACTTGCCGCTGCAGATGCGCATGAAAGCGATCCTGTCGCGGTGCGCCTTGTTCATATTGGCCTGGATCTTGAAGACGAACGCGGAAAAACCGTGCTCCACGGGATCGATCAGGCCGGCGTCGGACATGCGGGCAGACGGCGGCAGAGCCATCTCCAGGAACCCCCTGAGGAAGATCTCCACGCCGAAATTGTTCAGGGCGGAGCCGAAGAACACAGGGGTCAGCATGCCGGCCCGCACGGCGTCCAGATCGAACTCCGCGCTGGCTCCGTCGATGAGTTCGACCTCTTCTTCCAGCTTGTCCAGGGCCTCCTCGCCGATCTCCGCCAGCAGTTCCTCCCTGTCATCCAGGGAGATGCGGGTCTCGGTGCCCTCTTTGGTCCCCTTCTGGGTGTCCGCGTAGGTGACGACGGACCGGCTGTCGCGGTCATAGACGCCCTTGAAGCCCTTGCCGCTGCCGATGGGCCAGTTGACCGGGCATGTGTCGATGCCCAGGTTCTTCTCGATATCGTCCAGCAGGTCAAAGGTGTCCATGGCATCCCTGTCCAGCTTGTTGATGAAGGTGAAGATCGGGATGTGCCGGAGGGTGCAGACTTTGAACAGTTTCTTGGTCTGGGCCTCCACGCCCTTGGACGCGTCGATCACCATGACGGCGCTGTCCGCGGCCATCAGAGTGCGGTAGGTGTCCTCCGAGAAATCCTGGTGGCCCGGCGTGTCCAGAATATTGATGCAGCAGCCGTCGTACTCGAACTGCAGCACCGAACTGGTCACCGAGATACCTCTCTGCTTCTCGATCTCCATCCAGTCGGACACCGCATGGCGCGCGGTGGCCTTGCCCTTGACGCTGCCGGCCAGATTGATGGCGCCGCCGTACAGCAGGAACTTCTCCGTGAGAGTAGTCTTGCCGGCGTCAGGGTGTGAGATGATGGCAAAAGTCCTTCTTCTTGCGATCTCCTGTTCTAAACGTCCCATTTTACTCCTGCTCTTACATACAGATAACAGACCCGGCAGCCGTACCACCCGTATGGAGGTTCCGGCCTGCCGGGTCTGCAGAATCATACCTGATTATTTATTGTGTTTTTTCTGCTTGGGGGCGTCCTTGATGGAGAAGCTCAGCCTTCCCATCCTGTCCTTGCCCAGGCACACGACGGTGACCTTGTCGCCCAGGGTCAGCACGTCCTCGACATGCTCGATGCGGCGAGGGGCGATCTTGGAGATGTGGACCATGCCCTCCTTGCCGGGCGCGAACTCGATGAAGGCGCCGAACTCCTTGATGCTGACGACGACGCCGTCGAGCACCTGGCCCTCTTCGAACTCGGTGACGATCGTGCGGATCATGCGCTCAGCTTCCGCCATGCCCTTGGCATCATTGCCGCAGATGGAGATGCTGCCGTCGTCCTCGATGTCGATCTGGACACCGGTGCGCTTGATGATCTCGTTGATGGTTTTGCCTCTCTGACCGACCACGTCACCGATCTTCTCGGGATCGATGGACATGTAGTTGATCTTGGGAGCGTACTCGTTGACTTCCGGTCTGGGCTCGGCAATGGCCTCGCTCATGACGCCGTTCATGATGAACTCGCGCGCCTCTTTGCAGCGGGCGATGGCGCCTTCCACGATGTCCCTGGTGAGGCCGTGGATCTTGATATCCATCTGGATGGCGGTGATACCGTCGTGGGTACCGGTCACCTTGAAGTCCATATCGCCGAAGAAGTCCTCAAGACCCTGGATATCGGTCAGCAGGACAAAATCGTCGTCGGTATCGCCTGTCACC
>CAMOJW010000030.1 GCA_946617225.1 uncultured Lachnospiraceae bacterium | reverse complement strand
ACTTTGTTGGTCTTGGGAGGGAACTGGTTGGTCAGTTCACGTCCCACCATGTAGCGGATGATATCCGCCATTTCCAGCTCGGCAGCAGGTTTGGTCACCACGTGCGTGCCGTCGCGCATGATCGTGATATAGTCGGAAATACGTTTGATCTCCGCCATCTTGTGTGAGATGTAGATGATACCGACGCCGCGGTCCCGGAGCATGTTGATGATCTTGAACAGATGCTCGACTTCCTCCTCGGTCAGCGACGAAGTAGGTTCATCGAAGACGATGACCTTGGATTTATAGGAAACTGCCTTGGCGATCTCCACCATCTGACGCTGGGATACGGGCATCGTGCTCATGATGCGCCTGGGATCCACATTGATTTCCAGCTCATCGAACACCGCTTTCGTATCCTTGTACATTTTCTTCTCGTCAACGATAACTCCGCCTTTGGTGGGATACCGCCCCAGCCAGATATTGTCCATGACTGAGCGCTTGAGCGCCTGATTCAGTTCCTGATGGACCATGGCAACGCCGTTTTCGAGCGCTTCCTTACTGTTCCGGAAGTTGATCTCTTTTCCTTCGAGCCAGATCGTGCCGGCATCTTTGCCATAGATCCCGAACAGGCATTTCATGAGTGTGGATTTGCCGGCGCCGTTCTCCCCCATCAGGGCGTGCACCGTGCCTGCACGGAGTTCCAGAGATACACCGTCCAGAGCCTTGACGCCGGGAAATGTCTTAGTGATACCCGTCATCCGCAAAAGGATGTCTTCCTGCATATTTTCCCCCATTGTTTCTCTCCGTAAGTATGGACTGTCCCATGCCTCGTCGGCATATGCACACAGGGCAGCTGTCATACGACAGCTGCCCTGTTCTGCCTGTACTGACAGTGATTACTGCATGAAAGGTGCGTAGGAGACAAAGACCTTGTTGGTAAAGCCTTCAGCCATGGTGTAGATGTCGCTGGAAGCAACGACTGCTGCGGCTGCATCCGCCACGGAAGCACCGCCTGCCACTTCGGTGACGCCAGTGCAGATAGCAGCGGCCATGCCGTCCGCATCCTGCTTGACGGTACCGGTCATGGTGTCAGCAGCGATCGCATCCTGAGCGACCTGGGTGGCGTCCACGCCGAAGACCGGGATCTTGGTGCTCTTGCCGTCGCCAAGGTTGTAGCCGGCCGACTGCAGAGCAGCGATAGCGCCCATAGCCATATCATCGTTGTTGGCGATGACCAGCTCGATCATGTTGCCGTTGTCCTCGGAGTATTCGGCAAGGTTGGTCATCATGAAATCATTACCGGCTGCGGAAGACCATGCTCCGTTGGGATCCAGCTGATACTTGTCGGTGTTGTTGGGGTTGAAGTAGACGAGCTCGGGCTTGCCGGCTGCGGTCAGGACCGCGTTGGCATCCTCAACGCCGTACTGGGTACGATAGATAGCTTCCACGTTGGCGGCATCGCCCATGAACATGGCATAGGAAATCTGGCCGTCTTTGTTGAGGTCGACTGCGTCGTAGTTGGCAACAAGGAAGTCACCGATCATCTTGCCCTGCATGTGGCCTGCTTCAGGAGCATCGGTGCCGATGAAAGCAACATTGTCATGTGCGCCAAGAACTGCGCCTTCTTCACCGTCGCCTTCGACAGCGCGGTTGAAGAAGATGACCGGAACATCGCCGGCCACGCCGAGGATCTGCTCAGCGGCATCGGCGGAACCGGATGTCACCAGGTTGACGACCAGAACGTTGTAGCCGTCGGTCAGAGCTGTCTGGATCTGCTCGAGCTGCTTGCCCTGATTGTTCTCAGCATCATAGTCCTGATAGGCAATACCTGCTGCTTCCAGATCTGCATTCAGGGCAGAACGGACGGTGGACAGATATGCATCACTGAAAGCATACCAGAACACAGCTACCTTGACATCGCCGGCTGCTGTCTCTTCAGCTGCGGGCTCGGTCTCGGCTGCGGGCTCGGCTGCTTCCTCAGTCTTCTCCTCAGCGGGAGCGCTGGAAGAGGAACCGGAGCCACCGCACGCGGTGAGCGACAGGACCATGAGGGCTGTCATCAGAATTGCTAACCACTTCTTCATACTTATACCTCCTGTATAAAATGATGGATTTGGGCATCTCTGCCCGACTCTGCACCTATTATAATGCCCAACGCCGGGAGAAAACCATGTGTTTTTTTATCAATTATGTTAGAATTTCCATCCTAACCGAACGGAAACAGGGCTTTTTGCCCTTCAGGTGTGAACATGTTCTCCGGTGTCACGATCGTCGTGGAGGTGTCCACCCATTCGGAAGAGCCGGCCGTTTTGCCCTCCAGCAGGGAAAAAGCGTACTCCACGCCCAGATATCCCATGGCGTACGGATTCTGCGCGATCAGGGCGGAGAAGACCCCCTCCCGCATCATATCTACGCACTGCACGTTCGTGTCGAAACCGACCACGCGGACGCGCCCCGTCAGCCCGTTCTCCGCGACCGCCAGGCCTGTCCCTACGGCCAGAGGCTCGTTGAGACCGACCAGCGTGTCGATCTCCGGATGCGCGGCGAGCAGCTGCAGGGCTCCGTCCTTGCCGGCCTCCTGTGTGGCAGCTACGTTCACTGTGACGATCCCCTGCACTCTGGGATCGCTCTCCAGCACTTCGCGGAGGCCCTGCTCCCTCTCCTGGCCGTTGCGGCTGCCGAGCGCGAAGTTGACTATGCCCACCGAGATCGTATCCGCGTCGGTGTCCAGGACCGCTGCGCCGGTCATGCGCCCCGCCTGGATGTTGTCGGTGCCGATCCGCACGTCGACCAGGTCAGAGTCGACGTCGCTGTCGATCACGACGATCTTGATCCCCGCTCTGGCCGCCGCGTCGATCGCTGCCGCGTTCTCCGTGTAGCTGATCGCGGAGAAAACGATCGCTTCCGCACCTTCCTCCGACGCCTGGGCGATCATCCTGTTCTGCGCCTCATAGTCCTCCTCTGTCTCGGGTCCGACGAGGACGAGCTCGACGTTGTATTCCGCGCGCGCCGCATTGGCACCGGCAAAGACGGATTTCCAGAACTCCGTCTCCGTCGATTTGACGACGAACCAGATCCTGTGCTGTCCTCCTGCTGAAGCTGTCCGGCAGCCGCTCAGGAGCAGAGCTATAAGGAGGACAGCCGCGAGGATCGTATTTTTCCTATTCCTGCGCATTTTCTCTCTCCTCCCTCACCTTGGGCATCCGGATCACGACACGCGTGCCCTCGTCCGGCACACTGTCGATCGTGATCCCATATGCCGGGCCGAAATAGATCTTGAGTCTGTCGTTCACGTTCTTGATCCCGATCCCGGCGTGATCGCTGCGCTCCTTGTTCATGACCGCCTCGATCTGCGCGGCATCCATCCCGCTCCCGTTGTCCTCCACGGTCATGACGATGTCCTCTCCGTCCTCCCTGACCGTGACGAGGATCCTGCCGTCCTCCACGAGGCCGTTGATCCCGTGATAGATCGCGTTTTCAATGATCGGCTGCAGCGTGATCTTGTTGCACAGATAGTCCAGGCACCTCTCGTCAGCCTCAAAAGAATACGTGAACTGGTTCCTGTAGCGGTACGACTGGATCTGCAGATAGCTCTCCGCGTGCTGCAGTTCGCTCCTGACCGGGATGAGCTCGTGCCCCCGGCTGATACTGATGCGGAACAGCCGGGCCAGGGCGTTGACCATGCGGACGGCCTCTTTGTTCCTCCCCTGCTCGCACATCCAGGAGATGGAGTCCAGCGTATTGTACAGGAAGTGCGGATTGATCTGCGCCTGCAGCGCCTTGAGCTCCGTTTTCCGGAGGTTGATCTGCTCGTCCCTGACCCTCTCCATCAGGTCCTGCAGACGCAGCACCATGTGGCTGAACGATTCCGACAGGACGAGCACCTCCCGGGCCCTTCCGTCCGGTGTATAGGTGAATTCCTCCGCGTTCCGCTCGAAAGCCTCCATCTGGGAGGCCAGTTCCCGGATCGGCCGGGACAGTGCGCGGGAGAGCGCGGCGGCCACCAGCATAGCAGCAAGCAGGATGAGGATGCCCGACAGCACCAGGATCCGGCCCATCTCGAGAAGGCTCTCAGAAATGCTCTCCTGCACGAAGCTCACGCCGACGACCTTCCAGCGGTCGTTCTGCAGGCCCTGCACCGCGTAGATGGTGTTGTTCTCCACCAGGCTTCCGTCCGTCAGCTCCGCGATCCGCTCCGTGTTCTCCTGTTTGAGGGAGGAGTACAGGAGCTGCTGCTGCGGGTGGTACACGATGTTGCCGGCCATGTCCATCAGGAAGCAGTATCCTCTGCTGCCGATGCCGATGTCATTGATATAAGAGGAAATATTCGTACAGCTGATATCCAGGGCTGCCCAGCGCTCTCTCTCCCCGCCTTCGATGGGGGTGATTATCGTCACCGCCCAGGGATAGGCGCCCTCAAACAGGGTGACGACATGTGGCGCGGAGATATATCCCTCCGCATACTCCCCGATCCTGTCCTTCTGAAAAGACAGATTTTCTTTCAGAGCAGCGCGCACCTCTCCCCGCGTGCTGTAACAGTGCAGGAGATCCCCTGCCTCGTCATAGGTGGACACCGCGATGACGTCCGGGCGGATGCGCAGAAACACATCGAAGAACTCCTCCCTGTTCTCCTCCCCGTCCTCCAGGGCCTCCTGGATGATCCCCATGATCTTGTCGGTCTCGCGGAGATAATCATTGACCGTGATGCTGACCTGGTTCACCGTGCGGATACTGTTCGTCACGGAGTTCTGTACCATCATACGCTGATAGCTGCCGTAAAAGAGCAGCATGGCACTCAGGAGCACGGCGACGACCGTGCCGACCAGCATGATCATCAGGACCGTGCTGATGCTGATCCCTTTTCGCTTCATACGCGGCCCTCCTCTGATCTGCGCATGCGCGCAGGGGAGACTCCGTAGTATTTTTTGAAGCAGTAGCTGAAGTAATGCTGGTCCGTGTAGCCGCAGCGGCGGGCGATCTCGCCGATCTTCATGCCGTCCGTCTGGAGCAGCGTCTGAGCAGCCTCCATGCGCTGCTGGATGAGCAGGTTCAGGAAGGTGTCGCCGGCGTATTTTTTCATGTTGGCACTGAGATAATTCGGACTGACATGCAGTTCCTCGCTGACGGAGAGCAGGGAGAGGTCCTCGTCCATATAGTGCCGGCGGATGATCCTGAGCGCCTGCTCCACGAGCGCGCTGATGCCGCCCCGGTTCTCTCCCGCGTGGATGATCCCGGGGCTGTCGGCCTTACGTACCGCTTCCGCCGCCTGCCTGCACGCTTCGGAGGATCTGCCCAGTTCCGTGAAAGGCATGCTCACGCCGATGGCACAGTCCCGTCCCAGCACATGTCTGAGCACGTAGTACAGTTCGTCCAGGACCCCGCTGAGATCCTCCGCTCTCTCCGGGCCGTTCAGAAGGCTGAAGATCCTCCGACCTGCTGCAAAACTGCCGCACATGCAGTGCTGCTGCAGACACCGGTCCACGATCTGCGCGGCGCTCTGCGGGAGCATCCCTTCTCCCTCAGCAGCGGTGACGAGCACGCGGCAGGTACTTCCCTCCGGAAGCTCCATCCCGCAGCCCGCGAGGAGCTGTCTCCGTTCCTCCTCCGCATGGGACTGCTCCAGGCCGTCCAGCAGCAGGCACGACAGGGCCAGGGGCAGACTTCCGTTCCCCTCCTCCGCCGGTGCCATCGCCCGGAACCTGTCCTCCATCTTCTGATGGATGCCCTGCAGGGCCTGTGTCAGTTCCTCCATGCTGATGGGCTTGAGGAGGTAGGCTATCACCTGACTGTCGATCGCGCTCTGCGCATATGCAAAATCGTCGTATCCCGACAGAAAAGCCACCTGGATCAGCGGCTGCAGTTCCTTCACCTGCCTGGCGAGCTCCGTGCCGGTGATGAAAGGCATCTGGATGTCCGTCAGCAGCAGGTCCGGCTGCAGCTGTTCCACCATCTGCAGGACGTCCAGCCCGTTCCCCGCACTGCCGACGAGCCGGAATCCGGCCGCCTCCCAGTCGACGAGGGCGCACATGGCCTCCAGCAGCCCCTGCTCGTCGTCCGCCACGACGATACTGAATAATTGCCCGTTCATAACACTTCTCCCGTCAGCGCTTGCTGCTCTTGCGCAGGGGCAGCCCGAGAAGGTTCGCGTCAAACCCTTTCATGATCGTCTCATACTCCCCGGCCAGATACGGTTCACGCGGATATCTGCGGTTCCAGCACCCGCGCAGCTGCTCCGCCAGATCCGCCGCATATCCCCCCGCCCGCAGGGCTGCCGGTGTCAGAAACAGCGCCAGTACCCTCTTGTCTCTGGAGGACGTCACTCCCCTCTGCCACCACGGCAGTCTGCTGTAGTCCTCCGAGAAGGCATCCACCACTTCCTGTGCCGCGGCAGCCGTATCCGCAGCGTGTTCATCCTGTGCCTCTCTGAGAAGAAGCATCAGAGACGCCTCAAAAGAGGCAAACTGCTCCGGGTAATGGTCATAGTCGAACTGCTCCAGATAAGGATGGGCGGAGCGTATCAGTTGCTTGAGATCTTCTTTAAACAAGGCTGGTTCTCCCTTCAGAATCAATAAGATTCAGGTACTTATGTTATAGTAAATTATAACACGGCACCGTGTGCAAGGTCTTTTCATTGAAAAAGAGGCGTTTCCGCCTCTTTTTACATGGGACAGTTCATTCCGCCTGAGCCCCTACAGCATGTTTCCCGAACCGTCGAACGGAATAGAATAATAATCGCTTACAGCCTCGATCTCAGGATCGTCCTTCAACTGTTCATAGAGTCCTCTCGACACTTCTATCTCATGCAGCGCCAGAGTATTCCTGATGCGGACGAGGCGCACTGTTTCCGGATCCGTATCGCTGCAGCATGCGATCGCCAGTCTGAGCGCATCCAGGTCATTGTTCGCATACATCGGCATCCTGCAGCCTTCGATCACTTTGGACGTGATCAGGTTGGTCCAGGTGACACCGAAATCCACCTGCTGCAGGCAGGAGCGCGTCGTGACGTCAGCCTCCGCAAGGCCGGCCCCGTTGTGGTGCGACTTCTCTGACAATCCCCGGATGAAAACTCTCTCCGCCTTAAAGATCTCCTCAAACCCCGGTGCTCTCGCATTTGCTCTTCCGGTCACATTGGGATCCTGTCCGTATCCGCTGATCTCCTTGCCGATCTCGTCGATCACAAGGACATTGGCTTCCCTGAATTTGAACCGGGCCATGGATGCCCGCGCATGTTCCAGCAGCTCCCTGTCCAGCGCCAGAAGATCCCTGCTCTCCGCAATCTCCAGCTCACTGATCTCATCATAGGCATTCTGTACGATCCCTATCCCGCACAGTACCGGGAAAGTGTCCAGGAAGATCTGCGCCGCCACCGGGATCATCTCCGCAAAGCGATGGAAGCCCAGTGAATGAAAGGAGGTGGCACCTTCGTGTTTGGCGATCCCGATCGCGATCATCTTGGCCAGACCGCTCTCGTGAGGACCGCGGAAATCCGTGTGGGGCTTCACTTTATTCATGATGACGATCCCGTCCGCCTGGGCGGCTAGCCGGTCGCAGTAAAGGGGCGTCCCGTCGGGCAGTGTGCCGTACTGCACCACCTCCATGGAGGAGCAGACCGGTGCCCCCATGGCCTCTTCTGTGATCCCGTAGTCCGTAAGGATCTGTTTCTGCCCCTCTGCCGTGGCCCCGCCGTGGCTTCCCATGGCGGGTATGATGAAGGGCTCCGCTCCCAGTTCCTTAAGGCAGCGGCAGACTGTCCGCAGGATCAGGGGGAAGTGGGGTATCCCCCGGCTGCCGGCCGTTATGCAGATCCGCCTGCCCCGCAGGGAGGGCCCGCCCGCCAGCTGCCGGCGCAGTCTCTCCTCCAGATGGGCTTCTATGTTTTCTATAGAGTCATTACAAAAGAGCTGCCTGACGCGTCGCACCTCAGGCAGCTTGATTGTCTCCGCAGAGAGAGAAATGACTCCGGATACCTCTGGAAAGTCAATGAACATATTATTTCACCATTCCGAAAAGACGGGGCAGGGCCAGCACGATCTCCGGGAAGGCACTGATGATGAACAGCACGACCAGGTCTCCGACGATGAAAGGCCAGACCTCCTTGAGCAGGCCGACCATGTCGCACTTGCCCACCGACTGCGTCGTGTACAGTGCCATACCAAAGGGAGGCGACAGCAGTCCCATCATCAGGTTGACGATCGTGATCACACCGAAATGGATGGGATGGATCCCCGCAGCGGTCGCGACCGGATAGAGGATGGGTACCAGGACCAGGATGGATGGTGACGTATCCATGAACATGCCCCAGATCAGCAGGATCAGGTTGATGATGAGCAACACCTGCCACTGCGAATGCGCATACGTGTTGATGAGATTCGACAGCTTGGAGGGGATGTTCTCAATGGCCAGGATATACGAAAAAGTCGTAGCACCTGCGATGATCAGGTAGATCGTCGCCGTCTGCATCAGCACGTTGGCCAGGATCTCGTACATTTCCCGGAGCGGTATGGGTTTGTAAATGAGTGTCGTAATGATGATGGCGTAAACGAGTGCAACAGCGGCCGCTTCCGTCGGTGTGAACTTACCGGAGCTCATGCCCACCAGGATGATGACGACAGTCATCAGAGGCAGGACCGAGCGCAGCGTGATCTTCAGTGCTTCGTTCAGAGGGATCTTCTTCGTTCTTTTCGGGAAATCGTGGGTAAATCCCTCGATAAAGATGACGATCGCCGCGACGCCGCCTATCATAACTCCCGGGACTGCACCGCCCCAGAACAGGGCACCGGTGGAAAGACCTGTAGCGGACGCTACGAGCACTGCCGGTATGGACGGCGGGATAAGCGGCCCCTGGATGGCCGTCGCGGCCGTGACCGCACAGGCAAAATCCTTGTCATATCCCTGTTTTTCCATGGAAGGGATCAGGATGGAACCGAGGGACGCGATATCCGAGAGCGCCGATCCGGTGATCCCCGCAAAGAAGGTGGAGGCAAGCGTATTCACATACGCGAGGCCGCCCTTGAGCCTTCCGACGATCAGGTCGGCAAAACCCACGATGGCGTTCGTGATGCCGCCGCGGTTCATGACTTCGCCACACATGATGAACATGGGGATCGCCAGCAGCACGAAACTGTCCATGCCGCGGAACATCTTCTCGATGATGACCATCAGATAGACGAAATTGCCGCTGAACGCACAGTAAGACAGAGAAGACACACACATCACGAAGACGATGGGCATCCCCATGAACATCAGGACCAGAAACAGGATCAGTGATAATACGAGCGGATTCATTGCTTGCCTCCTTCTGCGGCAGTGCCGTCATTCTCTCTCACAGTCCCGTCGGTCCACACCAAGTAAAGCTTGGCAGGGATCTGGATCAGCATGTTCAGGCTCCCCACGATCAGGGCGGCAAAAGGCACCGCCCACGGAATGTGGATGGATGCGCACCAGATCTTCACATTGCGGGAGACCAGCGTATATCCGTAGTACATCATGACCAGCAGGAAGACGGCGATCAGCAGATAGAAGAGCGTGTCCAGCACCTTGCGGATCCCCTTTGGAAAAATGTTGTAAAACAGATCCACCACGGAATTGCGGCCTTCGATCAGGAGCCTGCCGGTGACCAGATAGACCGCATAGATCACAAGATACCTTGTCGTCTCCTCCGCCCATTTGAACGAGAAGCCGACAAAGTTGCGCAGGATCACCTGCACGAAGGTCAGGATGATGGAGAATGCCAGGATCAGGACGCCGACAAGCGTCAGCGCCCTGTTGATATTCCTGCAAAAAGAGACATACTGTTTCATCAGTTTTTCCCTACTTCTTCAAGAACACGATCGATCAGTTCCGGGGTGTCCATAACGCTCTTCAGGTACTCGATGACATCTGCCTGGCAGGCGTCCACGAAGGCCTGTTTCTCTTCGGGGGTGAGCTCGATCACTTCCAGACCGTTGTCCTTGAGGGTCTGCAGGGCATTGGCCTCGTTGTCGGAGAACATCTTGTATTCGGCTTTCAGGGCTTCCCTTGCCGCCTGGTCGACCACAGCCTGCTGATCGGGAGTGAGGGAGCCGTAGAACTTGTCATTCATGCAGAACAGACCGCAGAGGCAGACATGTCCGTCGAGAGTCATATATTTCTGCACTTCCCATGCGCTGATGTAGACAGCGTTGATCACCGGGTTCTCCTGCGCGTCGACAACACCTGTCTGCAGGGCAGTGTAGAGCTCGTTCCAGGAGATGTTGGTCGGCTGAGCGCCCATCGTCTCGAACATCTTCATGTGTGCCGCCACGTTCATGGTGCGGATCTTGAGGCCTTTCAGGTCTTCGGGTTTCCTGATCTCCCGCTTGGAGTTCGTGATGTGACGCAGGCCTTCGTTGAAGAACACCAGGGGACGGATGCCGGTCTTGGCGGCGATGTCCGCCTGCAGCTCCTTGAAGAAATCGCCTTCGGGATCCAGCAGATCATAGGCCTCCTGGGCGGAATCGAACAGATAAGGGATGTCCAGGAATCCGAGATCCGGATAGTAGCTCGTCGCGAACTGGCCGTTGGAGATGCTCATGCAGCTCTCCAGTGTGCCGGCCTCGACCTGGGTCAGCATGGACGAAGCATCGCCCAGCTGTGCGGCGGGATACAGTTCCACTTTCATGGTGCCGCCGGAGAGCTGTTCGACCTGCTCCGCAAACGTGTAGGCCGCCTGGGAGAGGGGATGTCCCTCGCGCTCCGCGGTCTCAGCCCAGCCGAGCTTGAAAGTGACTTCCGGCTCAGCTGCCGCCTCTGTCGTTGCCTCAGCAGGAGCTTCTTCTTTCTTGTCTGAGCCTGCGGAACCGCCGCAGCCGGCCAGCAGCATCACGCCCATGGAAGCTGCAACCAACATTGCAATCAGTTTTTTCATGTTTTCTCCTCCCTAATTGATACCTACCTACATACCTACTGCCTGTTCAGTGCCTATTTATATCAGCTTCAGCTGCACAAGCCTCTCCCTGATGTGTTCCTTCTCCTCCGCGGAGGCGGGAACGAAAGGTGCGCGGGGATAGCACCTGGCTATTCCCCTGATCTCCAGCATCGCGTAGATCGCGAGCTGAGTGGACTTGGCGAGATACATGATCTCCCTCATCTCGTTGATCTCGAACTGTGTCTTCCTGCAGGCCTCGATATCCCCGGCCATGCTCTCCTCGAACATCTGTCTGCAGATCTCGGGAAAAGCGTTCGCGATACCGGGCATGAACGCTCTGCACCCGAGAGCCCACGCGGACAGCCACATGGCCTCTGTCCCGAGCGCGACGTCAAACGTATCGCTCTTGAACAGACGCATGTATTTGGCCATCATCTGGATGTCAAAAGTGGCATCCTTGATCCCCCTGACACCGACCTTCTCCTTCAGGTCCCGGATCAGGCTGACGTCCATCGGATAGCCCTGGAACTGCGGGTTGTTGTAGACATACACGGGCTTGTCCCCCGCGGCCCTGACCAGCGTGTCAAAATAACTCAGCACATTTTCCCTGGAATGCTTGAAATAGTAGGGGCCGACAGCCGCGACAGCCGCTGCCCCGTTCTGCACGGCGTGCTCAGTGAGGCGCCTGGCGCTCAGGGAATCTGCCGTTCCGACGTGACAGATGACCGGGATCTTGCCGGCCACCTCGGAGACAGTGGTCTCCAGGACCTTCCTGCGCTCCTCCTCGGTCATCAGGACGCCGCCGCCATAGGACCCGCAGACAAAAAGTCCGTCCACTCTGTCCCGCAGGAAGCTCACCAGCGCCTTCAGGGAAGCGATATCCAGCTCTCCGTTCTCCTGAAAAGGTGTACACATCGGGGGATTGACCCCATACATCTGGAACATTTGCTTATCCCTCCTTATCAGCTGTTCTGCCTGATCACGCTCTGGGCAACGGCGATCGCGCCCTGGATCGTGAACTGATCGATCTCATCGCTGTCGTAGACGAAGGTGATATCCAGATCGTCTCCGAATTCCTTCCTCAGCATGTAGTCGTACATCCTGCAGCGGCCCTCCTGGCCGTAGAAGAAGTACCTGTTGCTGGCGCAGCCCTTGTCCCGCATCTCGCGGAAGGCCTTGAGGTCATCGGCCGCGATGGCCGCGTCGATGAAGATCCCTCTCTCCCGGCTGTCTGTCTTCAGCAGCACCTGCAGGAAGCGGGGCATGAGCATCGTACGCCCCAGACCCGCGTGACGCACACAGTCTGTCGCCACGCTGATCAGCTCCTCATAGCTGTAGCTGCCGGGCTCCTCCCCCTCTACCGGGATGATGGACTTGCCGATGTTGGTGGAGCTGACGAGAGCCTCGTAGAACTGACCGCTGATCGTGGTGCAGCTGGCTTCCGCTCTCCCCTGCTCGTCGATGTAGATGATCTTGGTGTGGGAGGAAAGCGTCACGATACTGGCGGGAAGCTGCAGCTGACGCAGCTTCATGATCCCGACGATCTGGACCTCCTCGCCGCGCATGAAATCGATGTCACGCAGGTCCTCCGCCCGCGCCTGTGCCGGATAGTGGTTGCGGATGCCGCGGATGAAATAGATCGGCCTTCCGATCGGCAGTACTGCCTGGTCCTCACATTTATAGATCCCCTGCGACAGTTCGGCCAGTCCGACGGGGGCGACCAGGTGCGGGATCTCGATCAGACCCACTTCCGATGTGATCATGCCGGACGCGATCGCAAACTTGACGTCCCCGTCCTCGATATGGTTCTCGGAGAGAACCTGATAGAACAGATCTCTCACACCGTTCCGGAGCTTGTCTCTGGAACCGGTGATCGACGTGTCCCTCACGCCCACTTTGGTCCTGCCGCTGGCAATGATGCTGCCGTCTTCCTCCACGATATAGATCCGTGTCGTTGTCGTCCCGCAATCGATCACGCTGAACATAGCGTCCTGTTTCCTCCTTGTCCTGTGAGTTTCCTTCAGATGATGCAATGCACTCTGCTGCCTTACTGCTGTCCGCCGCCGTTCTCCGATGCTGTGATGTTACCGGACCGGATGATTGACCGGATGTTTGGGAGGGTTGCCGGTCAGCACCCGTGCAGTCTCCTCCGCCACCATACGCTGCAGCGCCAGTACTGACTCCTCTGTGTACCATGCGATGTGGGTCGTCACGACCGCATTCTCCAGAGCCAGAAGCGGATGATCCGGAGTGACCGGCTCCTGCTCCGTGACGTCCAGGCCTGCCATCCCGATCTCTCCGCTGCGAAGGGCCTCGATCAGAGCCGCCTCATCCACGACGGCTCCGCGGGACGTGTTCACGAACACAGCCTGTTTCTTCATCTTCTCAAATGCTTCTTTGTTGAACAGGTGATGTGTTTCTTCTGTCAGCGGGCAGTGTACCGAAATATAATCGCTGGCGGTCAGCAGTTCATCAAAGGAGACTTTCCTGACACCTGCCTCTTCAGCCACGCCGTCGGGCAGATAGGGATCATAGGTGATGATATTCAGACCAAAATTCTGCATCTTATGAGCCACACAGCGGGGGATCCTGCCAAAACCCGCCAGTCCCAGCGTCTTCCCCTCCATGCGGAGCAGCGGCTGCACAGACTGATAACCGGTGATCCCTTTTTTGGCATTCTCTGCAATCAGAGTGAGCTTTCGAGCGCAGTCCATGAGGAGCGCTATCGCGTGATTGGAGACCTCATCGATGCAGTAATCCGGAACATTGCAGACATAGATGCCTCTCTCCTCCGCTGCCTTCAGATCGATGATGTCCACGCCGATCGCATAACGTACGATCACCTTGCACTTCTCCAGTGCATAGATCACTTTGCGCGTGATCGGAGCGAACTGACAGATCAGAGCGTCACAGTCTCTGGCAGCCTCGATCACGTCCTCCTCCGTTTTGCAGGAACAGCGAATGAGTTCCGCATCTATATCCGCCAGGATCTCCTGCTCCTGATCGACGTTTTCGTAGTAGCATTCTGAAATTACAACCTTGAACCTGGCCATGACGCCTCCCTGTCTGAGTTCCCAGTCTGGTACATTGGTCTATTTAGTTTTACTGTATAAAACTCAATTTCATTTTAATTTATTTTATCACCTCCTCGCTTTTTTTTACATGTGAATTCTCCAAGAAAAGCGCACCCTCGATTTGTGAAAAACTAACAGTGTCAAATAAATGACGATAATACGGCAGAAAAAAGGACCACCGCATGTTCCAATGCGGCAGTCCCTGTCCTTCTGTCCTCGTATTCTTCTGTTTTCTCCGCCTGTCTCTCGGCTGCCTCCTCCGCCTCACGGCAGATATCCGATCTCCTTCGAGATCTTCATGGCTGTATCACGTACCATCTTCACAAATCTGTCGTAATGATCGTTATACAGCATCTCCTTGAGTCCGCAGAGGCTCATGGCGGCCACCATCTCGTGGTTCACATCGTAGATCGGCGCACATATGGAGTAGGTGAAGGCTTCATTCTCGCCCCAGTTCCCGCTGATCCCGGTCTCCCGTGCCTCCCGGATGATCTGCATCAGCCTGTCCCGGTCGACGATCGTTTTGTCGGTGTGTTTCACGAGCTGCACGCGGTCCAGGTACTGCCCGACCTCCTCGTCGCTCAGTTTGGAGAGCAGCAGACGCCCTATACCGGTCGAGTAGAGTTCCTGCGTCCCCTCGTTCTTGGTAGTCAGCTGGGCCCAGACGGGCATGGTGAGGGGCATCACTTTCTCGATATACAGCATCTTGTCGCCCTGGCGGGTGCCGATGTAGCAGACCATCCCGGTCTCCTCAGCGAGCCGTCCCAGGTGCTTACGGGCGATGTGCCGCAGGTCGATCTGGGCGTTCGCGCCGTTACCCAGGCGATACACAGCCGCACCGATCCGGTACTGCTTGGTGTCCTCGCTGTAATACAGAAAATCCTGGCTGCACAGGGTGTACAGGATCCGCAGGACAGAACTCTTGCCGATCCCGGATAACTGGCTGATCTCCGTCAATGTCAGTTTGGGATGTTTACGGTCAAAAAGAAGCAGTATATCCAGAGCTCTTTTGACTGCCGCGATCGTATAATCCTTGCCTGCGGTCTCCATAGATCCCCCTGTCAGAAAACAATGATTCCTTTATAAACTCCGGTTTCCAGATCCGCCCACCGGGGCAGTTCCTCTGCGGCCCTGTCAAAAGCCACAGTATGCGTGATAAACCGCTCCGGCTCGATCTGACCCGCACCGATCAGCGAGAGGATCTTCTCAAAATCCGCCCGTGTCGAGTTTCTCGTAGTGAAGAGTGCGGGCTCTTTCATGTGAAACGAAAGATCGTTCCAGCACAGATCCTTATTGTGTATCCCCACGAACAGCAATTCACCGCCGTGGCACAGGTATTCCCAGGCATGGTTCATGGAGGCGGGCGCTGCCGTTGTGTCGATCACCGCATCGAACATCTCGCCCTCTGTAAAGTTCTCCAGTTCCTGCCTGTACTCTTTACTCAGTACATTGACCGCGGGAAAAGGAAAATGCGACCGGCAGAACGCACATCTCGCTGCGTTCGTGTCCGCGAGCATCACCCCGGCTCCTCTCGCCGCGGCACTGACCGCACAGCTCATGCCGATGGGACCTGCCCCGATCACAAGCACGCGGTCTCCGCTGCCGAAGGAGAGCCTGCTTACCGCATGGGCACCGATCGTCAGCGGTTCGATCATCGCCGCCGTACGGGGAACCATATCCGTGGGCAGCTTCAGCCAGTTCCGCTCCGGCGCGCACAGATACTCCTGCATGCCGCCGTCTTCCTTCACGCCATACAGTCTGAGTGATTCACAGCAGTTCGTCTTACCCTTGCGGCAGGCGCGGCAATGCCCGCAGGAGATGCAGGGCATCAGGACCACCCTGTCTCCCTGCTGCACACTCTGCACAGCCTCTCCCACGGCTGCCACTGTTCCCGTGACCTCATGTCCCAGCACGCGGGGATAGGTGAACAGCGCGTTCCTCCCAAGGATCGCGCTCACATCCGATCCGCAGACACAGACAGCCTCCACACGGACCTTGACATCCTGTTCACCGCATACCGGTTCGGGGCGGTCCTCATAGGAGAATCGCCCGGGTGCAGTCAATACAAGCGCTTTCATTTTACCCCCTTTTCTATCGGCAAACAAGTGTTCACCGGACCTATTTCGTCAGATAACCGCCGTCCACAGGGATCGTTGCGCCGTTGATATATCTTCCGGCATCGCTTGCCAGCAGCACGGCAACGCCCTTGAAGACAGACGGATCGCCCCAGTCGCCCATGGGAATACGCGCTCTCACACTCGCGTCCCTGACAGGATCCGCCTGCAGCGGTGCGGACAGATTGGTCCTGATCCAGCCCGGCGCAAGAGCATTGACATTGATGTTCATGGAACCCCACTCGCTCGCAAGGACTCTGGTCAGTCCCATGACGGCGTGTTTACTGGCCGTATACGCTGTGGTATTGAATCCGCCCAGGAAAGACATCATGGATGCGAGATTGATGATCTTGCCCCCTGTCCCCTGCTTGATGAACTGCCTGGCTGCCAGCTGCGACAGGAAAAAGACCGCCTTCTCGTTGATCTGAATGATGCGGTCCCACATTTCCTCCGTATACTCCAGTGCCGAGGCACGCGGGCAGATCCCGGCATTGTTGACCAGGATATCCAGTCTGCCGTATCCCTCCAGCGTCCTGTCCATGATGACCTTCAGCTCGTCCATTTTGCTCACATCGGCATGGATCGCGAGAAAACGACGGTCGAGACTTTCCACATAAGCCTGCATTTCCGTCGGTTCATGGGTGCTGTAGACGCACGCGATATCCGCTCCGGCTTCCGCCAGTCCCGAGAGGATCCCGCTTCCGATCCCAGTACCTCCGCCTGTGACGAGTGCGACTTTTCCCTGTAACGCAAATTCATCGAGTACCATGGTCTTCCTCCTTTTTCCTGTAATTCGCTAGTTTCATTGTATAAAACATAATTTTATTTTTTAATAATTGTATCATGGGAGGAGGGGGACTTCAACTGCCCGCACCCGTTCGTGAACATTTGCTTTCCGGAACGGAATAAGGCCGGAGACGTGACGGCTCCGGCTTTTGACAGTATAATCTGAATATCAGAAAACAGATCGTGATAAATGATAAAACCGCGATCTAATTTCGTCTCAGTTTTATAAAGGAGGAATCAATATGTATCCTGCATCCCCCCACCGCTATGAGAACATGCAGTATAACCGCTGCGGCAGCAGCGGTCTGAAACTTCCGGCCGTCTCTCTGGGACTGTGGCACAATTTCGGGGA
>CAMOJW010000029.1 GCA_946617225.1 uncultured Lachnospiraceae bacterium | reverse complement strand
CCGAAGTCTACTACGACCTCTCCGCGAGAGTCGCCAAAAAGAAGAGCGAACGCGAGAAATACGTCCAGGAGATCGCGCAGGACGTGCGCAGACACATCGCCGCCGCCGGGATCCACGGTGTCGTGGACGGCCGGGTCAAGCACTTCTTCAGCATCTACAAGAAGATGGTCAACCAGAACAAGACCATCGACGAGATCTACGATCTATTTGCCATCCGCATCATCGTGGACACCGTCCAGGACTGTTACGCCTGTCTGGGCGTGATCCATGAGATGTACAAACCCATGCCCGGGCGCATCAAGGACTACATAGCCATGCCCAAGGCCAACCGCTATCAGTCCCTGCACACGACGCTGATCGGTCCGACGGGGCAGCCCTTCGAGATCCAGATCCGCACCTATGAGATGCACAGGGCTGCGGAATACGGTATCGCCGCGCACTGGAAATATAAAGAGACAGCCAACGGCCACAAGGTGGAGTTGGCTGAGGAGGAGAAACTTTCCTGGCTGCGCCAGATCCTGGAGTGGCAGCAGGAGATGTCCGACAACAGGGAGTTCATGGATCTCCTGAAGAGCGACCTGGACCTGTTCTCCGACAGCGTCTACTGTTTCACGCCCCGCGGGGAAGTGAAGAACCTGCCCGCAGGATCCACACCGATCGATTTTGCATACTCCATCCATTCCGCGGTGGGCAACCGCATGGTGGGCGCCAAAGTCAACGGCAAGATCGTCAACATCGATTACCGGATCCAGAACGGCGACATCGTGGAGATCGTCACCTCGCAGAACTCCAGAGGCCCCAGCCTGGACTGGCTGAACATCGCCCACAGCGCCTCCACCCGCAGCAAGATCAACCAGTGGTTCCGAAGGGAAAACAAGGAAGAGAACATCACCCGCGGCCGCGAACTGACGGCGGCGTACTGCAAGAGCAAGAGCCTGAACCTCTCCGAGCTGCTCAAACCTGCCTACATGGAAGAGGTCATGCACCGCTACGGCTTCCGGGACTGGGACAGCGTCATGGCTGCCATCGGACACGGCGGACTGAAGGAAGGGCAGGTCGTCAACAAGCTCGCGGAACTGTTGGAGCAGGAGAAAAGAAAGAATATCTCCGACGAGGAGACCCTCCGGGAGATCCGGGAGAACGCGCCCAGGATCCGCTCCAAGGGGCAGGGCAGCATCGACATCAAGGGTGTCCACGATGTGGCTGTCCGTTTCTCCAAGTGCTGCAACCCGGTGCCCGGTGACGAGGTGGTCGGTTTTATCACTCGCGGCAGAGGCATCTCCATCCACAGGAAAGACTGCGTCAACGTCAGAGGCCTGTCCGGGGAGGACAAGGAGCGGCTCATCGAGGCCACTTGGAACAAAGACGCCGAATCCGGCTCCGAGAACAAGAGCTTCCTTGCGGAGATCAACATCTTTGCCAATGACCGCACAGGCCTGCTGCAGGAGATCTCCCGGATCTTCTCCGAGGAGGATCTGAGCATCCTGCGGCTCACCACCATGACGAGCAAACAGAAGATAGCCACGCTTACACTGAGCTTTGAGATCCGCGACGCGGAACAGCTGGAGCAGATCTGCAACAAGATCCGCGCGATCCGGGATATCAGGGCAGTCAAGCGGACCAACGGATGAGGTATTATCATGGGCATTCAGATCGGCTGTTATGTGGTCGGCTTATATCAGACCAACGTCTATTATCTGTGGCGCGAGGGGAGCGCGGACTGCATCGTCGTCGACCCCGCCGCCCTGGGGGACCGGCTGTATGAGGCACTGGACAGACAGGGCCTCCATGTCAGCGCGATCCTGCTGACACACGGGCATTCCGACCACATCATGGGCGTGAAGGAACTGAAGGCCAGGAGCGGTGCCGTCGTACTGGCCCCGCAGGCAGAGAAACGAATGCTCTCTGACGCGGAAATGAACGGGAGCATGGATTTTGGAGGCAGGGGATGCACGGTCAATCCCGACCGCTGGCTCAGCGACGGCGACATCATCACCGAAGCCGGCATCACGCTGCGCATGATCGAGACGCCCGGCCACACCGAGGGGAGCTGCTGCTATTACTGTGAGGAGGGTTCTTTCCTCCTGAGCGGAGACACGCTGTTTGAGGACTCCGTCGGCAGGACGGATATGCCTACCGGTTCGTCCCTCAGACTCCTGGCTTCGATCCGGGAGAAGCTGTACATCCTTCCAGAAGAGACCGCTGTCTATCCCGGTCATGGCGGGGCAACGGACATAGGACATGAGAAGAGGTTTAACTTTTTCACCTCCTGACAGCCTCGCTGCCGGGGGGCAGGAAGACTGTTGAAAGGTACAAAACAGTATAATGATCGCCAGAGTCAGTAAAGATCTATATCGCTACGAGATCCATGCGCTCCTGAAGGCCTTTTTCCCGAGAGAGGACGTAAAGGTGCGTGTGGACGGAGAACCGCTGAAGGGGAGCAGAGCACAGGCCGAACAGGAGGCCGCTCTGGTGCCCTTTCTTCATGTCTGCTATCAGAAGGACGGCCTGGAACTCACCGTCACGGACGGAGACGGGACGGCCTGTCTGCGGTATCCTTCCGACACCCTTCCCGCCGACTGGTCACTGCCGGACGGCACGGCGGCGGACGAGAAGAGCCCCGCACTCAAGACGCTCCTGAAGCATATGCTGTATCGGCTGCTCTGTGAGACCACCGGTACGGCGCTTCCCTGGGGAGAGCTGATCGGGATCCGGCCCACCAAGATCGCCAGGGACAGACTGGATGCGGGGGCCTCCCTGGAAGAGGCCGCCGGCCATATGGAGGAGTCCTACCTCGTCAGCCCGGAAAAAGCCCTCCTCGCCGCGCAGATCGCGGAGAGGGAGCGGAAGATCCTGTCGGGACTCAGCGGACAGGGCGCCTACAGCCTGTATGTGGGGATCCCGTTCTGCCCCACCACCTGCATGTACTGTTCATTCCCTTCCTTTGCCCTCCACGCCTGGAGGGACCGGGTGGAGGAGTATCTGGACGCCCTGGAGAGAGAAGCGGAAGTCTCTGCCCTGCTGATGGAGGGCAGAGCGCCCGATACGGTCTATATCGGGGGAGGCACCCCCACAACGCTGGAGCCGGACCAGCTGGAGAGGCTCTTCTCCATCCTCAGGAGATATTATTCCATGGACGGCTGCCTGGAGTTCACGGTGGAGGCCGGCCGCGCGGACAGCATCACGCCGGACAAGCTGGCCGTGATGAAGGAATGGGGCGTCTCCAGGATCAGCATCAACCCGCAGACCATGCGGGACGAGACCCTGCGCATCATCGGGCGCAGACATACCGCGGAGCAGGTGACGGAGGCTTTTGCCTCTGCGCGGGCGGCCGGTTTTGACAACATCAACATGGATATCATCCTGGGTCTCCCGGGGGAGGACAGCCGCGACGTGCAGTACACCGTCGACTGCATCCGTGAACTGCATCCCGATTCTCTGACGGTGCACACGCTGGCCGTCAAGAGAGGCTCCAGACTGCAGAAATGGGTGACGGAGAACGGATACGATCTCCTGAAGGACACGGAGCGCAGCATGGAGGTCGCGGCGGAGGCCGCGGCCCGGATGGACATGGTCCCGTACTATCTGTACCGGCAGAAGAACATGACCGGCAACCTGGAGAACGTGGGCTATGCCAGGGAGGGCTGCTTCGGGATCTACAACATACTGATCATGGAGGAGGTCCAGTCGATCCTCGCTCTCGGTGCCGGGAGCATCTCCAAGGCACTCTTCCCGGGAGGACGGATCGAACGTTCAGACAACTGCAAAGATGTCCGCACATATTTGGATACATTGGACGAAATGATCGACAGGAAGAGAAGATTATTCCGATATTTTGAATAACAATTGCAATTCATCCTTTGACAATTGATCGTTTTAAGATTATATTGTATTGCGGTCAGACAAAATCGGCCGATAATCTGAAAATTGTCTGAATAATGGACCGCAGAAGGTTCAAATAACATTGATCCGCACTGGAAGAGAAATGACAGATACTAAGAAAGAGAAAAAAACCGTCAAAAGAAAAAAGAGCCTCGTGATCGTGGAGTCGCCTGCCAAGGTCAAGACGATCCGGAAATTCCTGGGCGCCAACTACGAAGTGACAGCGAGCCAGGGACATGTCCGTGATCTGCCCAAGAGCCAGCTTGGCATCGACGTGGACAACGATTACGAGCCGAAGTATATCACGATCCGCGGCAAGGGCGAGCTTCTGGCCTCCCTGCGCCGGCAGGTCAAAAAGGCAGACCGCATCTACCTGGCAACGGACCCTGACCGGGAGGGAGAAGCTATTTCCTGGCATCTGGTGGCCGCGCTCCATCTCGATGAGATGAAGGACAAGGAGGTCTACAGGATCACCTTCAACGAGATCACCAAAAATGCCGTCAGAGATTCCCTGAAGAACGCCAGGGAGATCGACATGCGCCTTGTGGACGCCCAGCAGACCCGCAGGATCCTGGACCGCATGGTGGGCTACAGGATCTCCCCCATTCTGTGGGGCAAGGTCAAGAGAGGCCTGTCCGCGGGCCGCGTGCAGTCCGCCGCACTCCGCATGATCGCCGACCGTGAGGAGGAGATCGACAGTTTTGTACCCCAGGAGTACTGGACACTGGACGCCCTTCTGAACATCGACGGCAGCAGGGACAACCTGCTGGTGCACTATTACGGTGTGCGGGAGGAGAACGGAGAGGTCAGCAAGGTAGTACCGGAGGACCGGCAGCAGGTAAGTGAGGTGGAGGCCAGGATCCGCGCTGCGGAGTTCAGCGTGGAGGAGATCCGTCATTCGGAGAGATTGCGCAGAGCACCGCTTCCCTTCACCACATCGACGCTGCAGCAGGAGGCCAGCAAACAGCTGGGCTTCTCCACCCAGAAGACCATGCGCATCGCCCAGCAGCTCTACGAGGGCGTAGAGATCAAGGGGAGCGGGACAGTGGCCCTGATCACCTATCTGCGTACCGACAGCACGCGTGTGTCTGACGAGGCGCAGGCTTCCGCATCCGCGTTTATCAGAGAACAGTACGGCGACGAGTACCTGCAGTCCGCGGCCAGAGAGGAGAAGGCGGCCGGCAAGATCCAGGACGCGCACGAAGCAATCCGTCCCACGGACGTGACCGTACTGCCCGCCCAGCTCAAGGACGCGCTGAGCAGGGACCAGCTGCGCCTGTACCAGCTGATCTGGAAACGTTTTGTCTCCAGCAGGATGACGCCTGCGAGATATGCGCTGACACAGGTCAGAGTCTGCGCCGGACGTGATCTGTTCTCCGCATCCACCTCCCAGCTCGTCTTTGACGGCTATCAGAGCGTATACCGCGCGGAGGAGGAAGAGGAAGCCAGCGACAAGCTCTCCGGCAGACTCACGGAATCCTCCGTCCTGACACTGAAGGACATCGATCCGAAGCAGCATTTCACCCAGCCGCAGCCCCACTTCACGGAGGCATCCCTGGTGCGGGCCATGGAGGAGCAGGGGATCGGCAGGCCCAGTACCTACGCGCCGACCATCACCACTCTCCTGGGCAGGCACTACGTCGTCCGCGAGGGCAAGAGCCTGTTCATCACCGAGCTGGGCAGCGTCGTCAACGACATGATGATGAAAGCCTTCCCCTCCATCGTCAACACCAGGTTCACCGCCAACATGGAGAGCCTGCTGGACGGGATCGCGGAGGGTTCAGTCCGCTGGAAGACCGTCATCGAGAATTTCTATCCCGACCTGGACGAGGCTGTGCAGAAAGCCTCGGAAGATCTGGAAAAAGTGACCGTCTCCGACGAAGAGACCGACGAGATCTGCGAGAAGTGCGGTCGGCACATGGTGATCAAATACGGCCCTCACGGCAAGTTCCTGGCCTGTCCCGGATTCCCGGAGTGCCAGAACGCGAGACCCTATTATGAGAAGATCGGCGTCGCCTGTCCCAAATGCGGGAAGGACCTGGTAGTCAGGATGACCAAGAAAGGCAGACGATATTACGGCTGCATGGGCTATCCCGAATGTGATTTCATGGCATGGCAGAAACCGTCCTCGCAGCGCTGCGAGGTCTGCGGGGGGATCATGCTGATCAAAGGTGACAAGCTGGTCTGTATGGATCCTGCCTGCGGACACACGCAGGAACGTCCTGCGGAGACGATGGAGGGATGAGATTTGGACAAGACACAGACGCTCGGCAATGTGAAGCTTCTGGACAACACCCGTAAGATCGAGAAGCTCCTTCACAGGAGCAGCACCGGCAAAGTGGTGTTCAACGACATCTGCAATGTCATGAGCTCCATTCTGGACGCCAACATGCTGGTCATCAGCAAGAAGGGCAAAGTGCTCGGCTTTGGCGAGTCCGGGGACGTGCCCGTGATCGGGGACCTGATCACGGAGCAGGTGGGCTCTTTCATCGACGAGGAGCTCAATGACCGCTTCCTCTCCGTCCTCTCCACCAATGAGAACGTGAGCCTGGCTACGCTGGGTTTCGTCTCCGACTCGGACATGTCGATGTCCGCCATCATCGCGCCCATCGAGATCGCCGGGGAGAGGCTGGGGACCGTCTTTCTGTACAGAGGCAGGCAGGCTTTCGGGATCGATGACATCATCCTCTGCGAGTACGGCACCACGGTCGTAGGACTGGAGATGCTCCGGGCGGTGTCCGAGGAGACCGCGGAGGAGAACAGGAAGATCGCCGTCGTGCGCAGCGCCATCAACACGCTGAGCTATACGGAGATGCATGCCATCATCCACATTTTCGAGGAGCTCGGGGATGTGGAGGGGATCCTGGTGGCCAGCAAGATCGCCGACAAGGCGGGCATCACCAGGAGCGTGGTCGTAAACGCCCTGCGCAAATTTGAATCTGCCGGCGTGATCGAATCCCGGTCGTCCGGCATGAAAGGGACCTACATCAAGGTCCTCAACGACGCTATTTACAGTGAACTCGGCGAAATGCGCCGTCAGGTGGGCTCGTAAACTGAAAGTTTACTTGCAACCGCTGTTCAGCTGTGATAGAATACGAACGTTGCGAATTATTACGCACGCATCCCAGCGGCTGCCGGTGCCCGGAAGGGTGGGCAGATGCCTCAGGACCGCGTAAGGGTGCGGAGGTCCAACCAAAAAACGGAGGAGAGAAAATGAGCGTAGTATCAATGAAACAGCTTCTGGAAGCAGGCGTCCACTTCGGTCATCAGACCAAGAGATGGAACCCCAAGATGGCGCCTTACATCTTCACGGAGCGCAACGGCATCCACATCATCGACCTGCAGAAGTCTGTGATCAAGGTCGACGAGGCTTATCGCGCCGTAGTCGAGATCGTCTCCCAGGGAGGCACGATCCTTTTCGTCGGCACCAAGAAGCAGGCCCAGGATGCCATCAAGGCAGAGGCCGAGCGCTGCGGCATGTATTATGTCAACGAGAGATGGCTCGGCGGCATGCTGACCAACTTCAAGACCATCAAGAGCCGCGTTGAGAGACTGAAGAAACTGGAAGCCATGTCCCAGGACGGCACCTTTGATGTTCTTCCCAAGAAGGAAGTTGCCAAGCTCCAGAAGGAGTGGGACAAGCTTGAGAAGAACCTGGGCGGCATCAAGACCATGACCCATATCCCGGATGCCATCTTCGTCGTGGATCCCAAGAAGGAGCGCATCTGCGTCGCAGAGGCTCAGGCTCTGGGCATCACCCTCATCGGCATCGGCGATACCAACTGCGATCCCGAAGAGCTGGATTATGTGATCCCCGGCAATGACGACGCCATCCGTGCGGTCAAGCTCCTCAGCAGCAAGATCGCGGACGCCGTCATCGAGGCCAACCAGGGCGTCGAGGGCGATGCTGCCGAGCAGGCGGCACTGGCCGAGGAGTCCGCAGCCAGCGAGGCGGAGCAGGAAGCCGAGGGAACACTCTGATACCCTCTGAACAAGGATACAGAACGAAAGGAAGTGTGCAAATGGCAATTACAGCAGCACAGGTGAAACAGCTCAGAGAGATGACCGGCGCGGGCATGATGGACTGCAAGAAGGCCCTCACCGCCACGAACGGCAATATGGATGAGGCGGTGGAGTTCCTCCGCAAGAACGGCATCATGAAGGCCGAGAAGAAACAGAACCGCATCGCAGCAGAGGGTATCTGCTACATCGCTTCTGAAGATGATCAGAAGGCAGTCGTCGTGGAAGTGAACTCCGAGACCGACTTCGTGGCCCAGAACGAGAAGTTCCGCACCTACGTCGCCAAGGTCGCTACCCAGGCTCTCCACAGCAGCGCGACCGATCTCGCCGCTTTCATGGATGAGAAGTGGGAAGAGGATCCTTCCAAGACCGTCAAGGATTCCCTCATCGACATGACCGCTGTGATCAGCGAGAAGCTCAGCATCCGCCGCTTCGAGAGAGTCGAGGCCGTGAATGGCTGTGTCGTGACCTATCTCCATGGCCAGGGCCGCATCGGCGTCATCGTCGATGCCGAGACCGACGTCGTCAACGACAGCGTCAAGGAAGCCCTCAACAACGTCGCCATGCAGATCGCTGCCATGAATCCGAAGTATGTCTCCGCGGATGAAGTCTCCGAGGAGTACAAGAACCACGAGAGAGAGATCCTTCTGGCCCAGGCCCTTAAGGAGAACGAGCAGCTTCCCGAGAACAAGAGGAAACCTCAGAACATCATCGAGAAGATGCTCATCGGCCGTCTGAACAAGGAACTCAAAGAGATCTGCCTCAACGACCAGGTCTACGTCAGGGCTGAGGACGGCAAGCAGTCCGTCGGCCAGTATCTGGCACAGGTCTCCAAGCAGAACGGCGCCAAGATCAGCGTCCGCCGCTTCGTCCGTTTCGAGACTGGCGAAGGTATGGAGAAGAAGGTCGAGAACTTCGCCGAGGAAGTCATGGCCCAGGTGAGATGATCTCCGTATTCCAGATCAGTGACTGATCCTTCCGGGTGCCCGGTCCGTCAGGACCGGGCACCTTTGTACTTGCCAAGGGACTCCGCCCGTGTAATAATGGGTGAAACGGGGGGAGGTTTTTAATTTCCCGGGAGAGAACACAATGAAGTTCCGCAGAGTCAATGACACGACCATCAACTGCATAATCACCGAGGACGATCTCAAGGAGAACGGTCTGGCTTTCAAGGACCTCTTCTCCAGGAGAAAGGAAGTCCTTGCCTTCATTCGCAGCGTCATAGCCCAGGCGGTCTCCAGTGAGAAGATGACCTTCACCGGGGAGCGCATCGCCATGCGGATCTCCGTGCTTCCGGACAGGTCGATCTCCCTGACCGTATCCGATCAGGCCGATGATACCATGCCGGAGGGCCTTTTTGCCGAGCCCTTCTCTGCCGGGAGCGTGTCCGCTGATGCGGCTGCCGACGAGGAGGACAGGGGCTTCGAAGCCCAGAAGGAGTACCTGATCCGTTTTTCCGGGCTCCTGCAGGCCGTCAGCTACAGCCACACGATGCCTCCGGAGAACATGCCGCCTTCCGCGCTTTACTATGAAGAGGAGAGCGGGACGTACCTGCTATGTATCCGCGGTGCGGAGGACGAGGGCGCCGAGTTTGAGAAGACTGTCCTCTCAGCCAATGAATTCGGTATCCTGCAGACCGTATCCGCCGGTACGCTCGCACACATCAGGGAACACTGCCGGGTCGTACTGGAAGAGAATGCACTGCAGCAGCTGCACATGCTGTGAGCGGTGGAGTTAAAATGAACAGAACGCAGAGAGAATCAAGTACAGCAGCCGCTTCCTTACAGACTCCGCCGCAGGACCGCGCGCGGGAGAAGGGGATGCGGCTGAATGTTTTTGTGGCGGCAGCCTCAGGCTGTTCCCGCAGAGAAGCGGACCGCCTGATCGAAGAGGGCAGAGTCTGCACGGACGGACGGCGCGGGATGCCCGGGGACAGGGTGTACGCGGATACGGCCGTCACGCTGGACGGGGACCTTCTCACCCGCAGCAGCGACAGGACGGTGGTGGCCTACTACAAGCCCGCCGGTGTCACCTGCACGGCCGCTGATCCTCATGCGGAAAGGACACTGTCAGATTCGTTTCACTACCACAAGCGGCTGACCTATGCCGGCCGCCTGGACAGGGATTCCGAGGGCCTCCTGCTCATGACGGACGACGGCGCCCTGATCGAAGCTGCCATGAGGGGCGGGAGAGGGCACGAGAAGGAGTACCTGGTGCGCACGGACCGTCCCGTCAGGGAGGAGCAGCTCAGGAGGATGTCCGAGGGGATCTACCTGAAGGACCTGGACAGGAGGACGCTCCCCTGCAGCATACAGAGGACCGGGGACAAGAGTTTTCGCATCGTACTGACCCAGGGGCTCAACCGGCAGATCCGCCGCATGTGCCGGGCAGTGGGACTGCGCGTCGTGCGCCTGCAGCGTGTGCGGGTGCTGAATATCGCGCTGGGCGCCATGAGACCGGGAGAATACAGAGAGATCACGGGAGACGAACTGAGGGAACTGTACCGGCAGGCCGGGATCGGAGGATCCGAAGGACCGGCAGGAACCGGTGGTAACAGGGCACAGTGAGCGGCCCAGGCGGGAGAGAGGGGACACAGATGGATGACAGACAGCGGATGCGGGAACTGACGGATCTTCTGAACCGCGCTTCCGAGGCGTATTACAACGGCAATACGGAGATCATGAGCAACCTGGAATATGACAGGCTGTATGATGAACTCGTCCGCCTGGAGGAGCAGACCGGCGTCACGCTCTCCGACTCCCCCACCGTCCACGTGGGCTATACTTCGGCCCGGGAACTGCCCAAAGAGAGACACGCTGCCCGCATGCTGTCGCTGGACAAGACCAAATCCAGAGAAGCGCTGGCGGACTGGCTGGGCACGCAGACAGGACTCCTCTCCTGGAAACTGGACGGTCTGACGGTCGTGCTGACCTATGAGAACGGGTCCCTGCACAAGGCTGTCACCCGCGGCAACGGCGAGGTCGGTGAAGTGATCACCGACAACGCGCGCACTTTCAAGAACATCCCGCTCCGGATCCCCTACAAGGGTACGCTGATCCTGCGCGGAGAGGCTGTGATCCGCTATTCGGATTTTGAGAGGATCAACGGGGAACTGGGAGAGGAAGCGGCCCGCTACAAGAACCCCCGCAACCTCTGCAGCGGCAGCGTGAGACAGCTGCAGAGCGAGGTGACGGCTTCCCGTTCCGTCAGGTTTTACGCTTTTGCCCTGGTGCAGGCGCAGGACGTGGATTTTGAGAACTCCAGGGAGAAGCAGTTCCAGTTCCTGCAGGAGCAGGGATTTGAGGTGGTAGACTATATACGGGTCACCGCAGGGTCCCTTCCGGCTGCCATCGAGGATTTCAGCGAGCGCATCAGAGGATATGATATCCCTTCGGACGGCCTGGTGCTGACCATGGACGACATCGCCTACGGGGAGTCGCTGGGGACGACGGCCAAATTCCCCCGCAATTCCATGGCATTCAAGTGGGCGGACGAACAGGGAGAGACCACGCTCACCACAGTGGAATGGAACACTTCCAGGACGGGCCTGATCAACCCCGTTGCAGTCTTTGAGCCCGTGGAGCTGGAGGGCACCACCGTGCGCCGCGCTTCCGTGCACAACGTGAGCATGGTGCGCAGCCTGCAGCTCGGGATCGGAGACAGACTGCTCGTCTATAAGGCCAACATGATCATCCCCCAGATCGCGGAGAACCTCACGCGGTCCGGAACGCTGCAGCTCCCGGACCGATGTCCCGTCTGCGGGGCTCCGGCGGTGATCCGTTCCGATGAAGGCGCAGAGGTCCTCCTCTGTACGAATCCCGACTGCACGGCGAGAAAACTGAAGAGTTTCGTGCTCTTTACGAGCAGGAACGCCATGAATATCGAAGGCCTCTCGGAGATGACGCTGGAGAAACTCATCGGCTGCGGCCTGATCCATCATTTTGCGGATATCTACGGGCTGGGGCAGCACAGGGAGAAGATCGCCTCCATGGAGGGATTCGGCGAGAAGTCCTTTGAAAAACTCATGGCCGGCATCGAGCGATCGAGGCGGACGACCCTTCCCAGGGTACTGACGGGCCTGGGGATCCCCGGGATCGGGTCTGCGGGCGCCAGAGTCCTGTGTGAGCATTTCCGCGACGATCTGGACAGCCTCCGCGCAGCCGACCGGGAGACGCTCTCGCAGATCGACGGGATCGGGCCTGTCCTGGCCGGTTCCGTGGAGAGTTTCTTCCGTGACGGGGAGATGATGCGGGAGCTGGATGCTCTTATGGCAGTCCTGGAGGTCGAGAAGCGTTTTCAGGAGGACGGGCAGGAGCAGGGCGTTCGCAGCGCCATCGCAGGCAAGACCTTTGTCATCACCGGCAAAGTGTTCCATTTCCCCAACAGAGACGCTCTGAAGGAGTATATCGAGGAGAGGGGCGGCAAGGCAGCTTCCGCCGTGTCTTCGAAGACGGACTATCTCATCAACAACGACGCGGCGTCCACATCGGGCAAGAACAAGAAGGCCAGAGAACTGGGCGTTCCCATTCTGACAGAAGAGGCATTTCTGGCCATGGCAGCAGAGGAAGGGGTGAAAACAGATGCCGATTAAGATACAGAACGATCTCCCTGTAAAAGAGATCCTGGAGAAGGAGAACCTTTTCGTCGTGGACGAAAACAGGGCCATCCATCAGGACATCCGTCCCCTGCAGCTGTGTATCCTCAACCTGATGCCCATCAAGGAAGAGACGGAACTGCAGCTGCTGCGGATGCTCTCGAACACGCCTCTGCAGATCGATGTGACCTTCATGCGCGTGAGCTCCCACCAGTCCCACAATACTTCCTACTCGCATCTTCACAAGTTCTACTATACCTTCGACGAGCTGAAGGAAGAGCACTATGACGGACTGATCATCACGGGTGCCCCGGTGGAGAAACTGGAATACGAGGAGGTGGATTACTGGCCGGAACTGTGCAGGATCTTTGCCTGGAGCAGGACCAATGTGTTCAGTACCTTCCACATCTGCTGGGGAGCCCAGGCGGCCCTGTATTATCACTACGGGCTGACCAAGAAACTGCTTCCGAAGAAACTGTTTGGTGTCTTCTCCCACACCGTGGAGCACAGAAAAGAGCCTCTTGTCAGGGGCTTTGACGACTACTTCCTGATCCCTCACAGCCGCTACACGGAAGTGCCGGCGGAACAGATCCATGCCTGTGAGGACCTGAAGGTACTTGCCGAGTCCGATGACGCCGGCGTCCTCCTGTGCATGTCGCAGGACGGCCGCAGGATCTTCATCATGGGACACGCTGAGTATGACCGCAACACGCTCAGAGACGAGTATGTCCGGGACCGCAAGAAGGGAATGAATACCGCCCTTCCCATCGACTACTTCCCGAAAGATGATCCGGACATGCCCCCCAACCTCCAGTGGAGGGCACACAGTTATCTGCTGTACAGCAACTGGCTGAACTATTATGTCTACCAGCTGACGCCGTACGACATCACGACCATTCACGGGTGATCTTTACAGGTGATCCTTCACAGATGATCCTTCACGGTCGATCCTCCATGGGCTGCCGCGCGCATGCGGCAGTCCTTTTTTGTCCTCCATAATTCGTAAATACATTTATGCATATTCGTTCTTTACAAATATGTAAATACGTATTACCATAATGTTGCGTTCGCGGAGCGGACGCTCGCCTGAGTCGGATCCGACTATCAGAGATGCCTGTGCGTTCTTCCCTTCGTAAGGCATCTGAAATCAATGGAAATACTGACATAACGCACTCCCGCACATTGACGGGAGTGCAGGATCGAACTGCGGGAACGTATAGACTGCAGAGTGTATTTCTAATACGCAAAACGGGATCAACATGCGACAGGAAGGAGAACAGCGACCGAAAATGCGGATCCAATCATTGAAATTATGCAACGTAATTGCGATATGGGTATTGATCCTTGCGATCATCACAGTGAACAGCATGCTGCCGACTGCGGTATATGCCGCTGAGCAGACGGCAGAAAGAGCTGACGGGAACAGCACAGAAGAACTGCAGACAGAAGAGGAACGGGGCCCGGAGGAAAAGGGCTCGGCAGGGCCAGCCGGGACGGATGCAGCGGCGGGACAGGACGACACCGGTCCTTCGGGAAGCGATACCGGCGGAGATGCTGCGGACGTACAGCCAGGGGCGGCCAGCGCAGAGGGTGAGCAGTCCGATGCGGGAGGATCAGCCGGAGATAATACGGAACGGGAAGGAACAGAAGACAGGACAGGAGAAGTGACAGGTACGGAGGATCCCTCCGGGGAGGTCCGGGAAGAAGGACAGACAGAGGGACAGGAAGCGGAGTCCGGAGAGGAGCCCGGGGAGGGGGCCGATGCGGAGACAGAGGGAGAACCCGAAGCAGGACCCGAGGAACAGCCCGAAGAGGAGCCGGTACCCACCGTCAGGATCACCGGGGACGACAATCCGAACGGCAAGTGGAATTTCGACAAGTATAATATCGCGAACCATTACTGGACGACCCCTCTGAAGATCAAGGACAGTAACGGGAACACGACCATCGCCTACTGCGGCGCCGCCCTGATGAACGGTTCCAAAAGTGAATCTTCGTTCAAAAACGTGTGGCTGGCGACCGATCCCAATATCATCAAAACGGCCTACTATTCCTGCGGCGCAGGTGCATCCGTCGCCCAGAAATACTTCTCCCAGGGAGGGAAGGGCAACAAGTGGAGGGGCGGAGTACTGTTGGGGCATTTTGCCATGTCCGTCTATGTGCAGCAGGCCTACCCCGACAAGGTGCCTTCCAAATACAGGATCAATCTGAACACCTGGAGGGATAAGGGGTATGTGGTCGGAGGCGCCACCACCACTGCCAATTCCAAACTGAAAGCGTGGTTCGTCAGTGCCGTCAAGTCTTTCATGAAGGATATCGAGAGCCGGGAGGTGCCGGACAATGTGAAGGTCTATCTGTGTCAGTCCGGCAACAGTAACCATCAGATCTATTATTACATCGTCAAGTCCAAAGAGCCCGCTGTGCCGGAGTATCACCCCGACCTCTCCACACGTCTGGCGGACAGCTCCGGAGACGATGAGGTCCCGGCCGGAAGAGGCGTGATCCTGGAGGACGCAGTGACGCTGAATGATTTTGCCGGTTATGCGGGTCAGGAGATCCGGATCGAGGGAGAACTGTTCGACGCGGAGAGCGGACAGAGCACCGGTATCAAAGCTTCCCGTACCATCACGGTAGACGACGGGGACGAGACAGTAACTGTCACGTTCACGGTGGATACGGATCAATATGCCGGCAGGAAGCTGGTGGCCGCCCAGAGCGCCTGGAAGGGTGAGGAACTGATCGTGGAGCACAAGGACCTGGAGGATGAAGCCCAGACCGTCACGATCCCGGCCGTCAGCACCCATGCTTCCGCAGTATCGACGGGGAACGCGCAGCTGCCCGGGAATGCTGAGGAGACGGTGGTAGAAGATATCGTTCACTATCGGAATCTGGTGCCCGGGAGGAAATACCGGCTCACGGGACGGCTGTACTGCCGGGAGACCGGCGCAGAGGTGGCCTGCAGGATGATCGATGAGGACGGAAAGGAGATCACAGAGGCCGTCTTTGAGCCCTCCTCGCCGGATGGGAGCACTGCATTGAGATTTGCCGTGGACACGCGGGAACTCGCCGGCCGCACACTGGTGACGTTCGAGCGGCTGTACACGGAGAGCAAGCTCCTGACAGTACACGAGGATCCCGACGATGAAGGACAGACCGTATATGTGCCCTCTGTCGCCACGGAAGCAGCCGATGCGGAGAATGGGACGCATACCCTGAGATACACGGAGAACGGAGGGATCGTCGATCTCGTCAGATACCACAACCTCATCCCGGGAACGGCCTACAGGCTGAAGGCAAGACTTTTGGATAAGAGTACGGGTGAGACGGCTGCTGTCGATGGACTGGAGATCACGGCGGAAACGACGTTCGTTCCGGAGAATTCGGACGGCGAGACAGAGGTACTGCTGTCATTTGATGCCACCGGACTGGAGCCAGGCAGTTATGTCGCCTGTGAGACATTGTATCTGGAGGCCATACCGGATGTCCCCGTGGCGGTGCATGAAGACCCGGAGGATGAGGATCAGACGGTCTATGTTCCCTCCATCTCCACAGAGGCTTCCGATGCGGAGACCGGGAAGAAAACACTGCGGGACAGCAGTAAAGGAGGGGTCGTCGATCTGGTCAGGTACACTGGCCTGACTCCGGGAGAGAGGTATCTGCTGAAAGCCAGGCTCCTGGACAAGAGCACCGGTGAGACCGCAGAAGTGAACGGACACGAGATCACGGCGGAGCTGGCCTTTGTGCCGGAGACGGCTGACGGGGAGACGGAAGTCCTGCTCTCCTTCGATGTCACGGGACTGAAAACGGGCAGCTATGTGGTATGTGAGACCCTCTTCCTTGAGGATCATCCCGATGATCCGGTGGCGGTCCATGAGGACCCGGAAGATGAGGAACAGACAGTATCTGTCCCCGTGAGGGAGAAGAAGAGCGTCCGGACAGGTGATGCAGGGGTCCGGGGGCTGCTCCCGGTCTGGCTCCTTGCGGGAACCGGTCTGCTCGCACTGTGCGGGGTCAGGAAGAGATATGAAAAAGATCGGGCGAAGTGATCTGAGGACCCGTCTGCTTATGCTTCTGCGGCTGTCGTATCACGAGCTGAGGATGTCGGAGGCCGGTCCTTCCGCAGGATTTCTCTGGAGTTTCGGGGAGCCTGCCCTGCTGTTCCTGGTATTGGGACTGGTCTTCCGATCCGGTGTGCGCGCAGGGGAGATCGGCGGTGTTCCCTACGGGGACTGGTTTCTGGCAGGCTATCTGCCCTGGCAGATGGTGAGCAGGACCGTCGGCGGATCCGCCGGTATCTTCCGGAAACACAGGGCCGTGCTCAGACAGATCCGTTTCCCGGCGGAGATCCTGCCCCTGCTGCCGGCAATCACATCCTTTTGGATCCATCTGTTTCTGCTGTTTCTGTTCTGCCTGATGACAGGGGAAGAAATGGGACAGGGCACCTGGCCCCTCCTCCTTACGGCAATGCTGGAGATGTCTGTACTGTCTGTCGGTCTGGCCTATCTGGTCGCGACCCTCTGTGTATGCCTGCCTTTGTTTGCTCCGCTGGTCTCTGTGCTGATGCAGATCTGGTTCTGGGCGACTCCGCTGGCATGGCAGGAACAGACCACGGATCTGCCGGTCTCCCTCTGTGCAAACCCCCTGCGGGGCATCGTCGGAAATTACAGGGGAGCACTGCTGGGGACGGGGGTGGGAGGACTTGAAGCCGGTGATATCTTACTTCATAGATCGCCCGTCACCCTGCCGGTACTGGCTGCGGGGATCCTTCTGTTCGTGTTTTTCCGGGGAGAGATCCCGGATATGGTCTGACTGAAGTGGTTTATCAAAGGTAGAAGGAGCGGGAAGTTACATGCATGCGGGAAGCTTCGGAGAAGAGACAGTCCTGAGCGTGCGGGACGTACACAAACGGTATAAAGGGGGGCCGGAGGCTCTCCGGGGAGTGACTTTTCATCTGCGGCGCGGGGAGACTGTGGGGATCATCGGACGCAACGGAGCAGGCAAGAGCACACTGCTGAAGATCATCGCAGGTGTCACGCGCCCGGAACGGGGCAGGGTCCTTCTGCAAGGCAGATGCGGTGGACTGCTGGAACTGGGAGCTGCGTTCTATCCCTCCTATACAGGCCGCGAGAATATACGGCTGTACGGTACTCTGACGGGTCTCTCCGGGGCAGAGATCCGCAGGATCACGCCCGAGATCATCGATTTTTCGGGTCTGGGCGGGAGGATCGATGATCCGGTGCGTACATACTCTTCCGGCATGTTCGTGCGTCTGGCTTTTGCGGCTGCGGTGTGCACGACGCCTGATATCCTTCTGATCGATGAGGCTCTGAGCGTCGGCGACGC
>CAMOJW010000028.1 GCA_946617225.1 uncultured Lachnospiraceae bacterium | reverse complement strand
TTCAATTTTGACAAAGATCTGTTCAAGCGGAGCGTGGAGTACAATGTGCGCACCATGTACCGCAGGACTATGAAAGAAGCTACGGAACAGCAGGTGTTCCAGGCAAGCGCGCTGGCCCTGAAGGACCAGATCATCGACTGCTGGATGAGGACCCAGAAGGCTTTTGACGAGCAGGATCCCAAGACAGTGGTGTATCTGTCCATGGAATTCCTCATGGGCCGCGCATTCGGCAACGACGCCATCAACCTGATGGCCTACGACCAGGTCAAGGAAGCCCTCAAAGAGCTGGGCTTCAAGATCAATGCCATCGAAGACCAGGAGCCCGACGCGGCGCTCGGCAACGGCGGTCTCGGCAGACTGGCGGCATGTTTCCTGGATTCCCTGGCGACTCTGAACTATCCCGCCTACGGCTGCGGCATCCGTTATCGCTACGGCATGTTCAAGCAGAAGATCAAGGACGGCTATCAGGTCGAAGTGCCGGACAACTGGCTGGAGAACGGCAACCCGCTGGAGCTCCGCAGACCCGAGTACACCCAGGAAGTCCATTTCGGCGGCTACGTGGAGTCCTATCTCTCTGAGGACGGGTCCAGGACCATGTTCCGCCAGAAGGGCTACAACTCCGTCAAGGCTGTGCCCTATGACCTGCCGGTCATCGGCTACGGCAACGGATTCGTCGACACCCTCCGCATCTGGGACGCCCAGCCTGTGGAGTGCTTCAAGCTGGATTCCTTTGACAAGGGCAACTATCTGCAGGCGGTGGAGCAGGAGAACCTGGCCCGCACCCTCTGCGATGTCCTCTATCCCAACGATGACCACATCCAGGGCAAGGAGCTGCGCCTGAAGCAGCAGTACTTCTTCGTATCCGCCTCCCTGCAGGCCATGATCCAGAAGTATCTGATGCGGCACGACGATCTCCGGAACCTGCCGGACAAGTATGTCTTCCAGATGAACGACACCCATCCCACGCTGGTCGTGCCGGAGCTGATGCGGATCCTGATGGACGAGCATTATCTGACCTGGGACGAGGCATGGGACGTGGTCACGCATTCCTGCGCCTACACCAACCACACCATCATGGCGGAAGCCCTGGAGAAATGGCCCATCGAGCTCTTCTCCCAGCTCCTGCCCCGCGTCTACCAGATCGTGGAGGAGATCAACCGCCGCTTCGAGAACGACGTCCACGCCCGCTATGACAACACCGGCGTCAATGTGGGCGAGAAGATCCGCAAGATGGGCATCATCTACGACGGACAGGTCCGCATGGCCAATATGGCCATCGTGGCCGGTTTCTCCGTCAACGGCGTGGCCCGCCTGCACACCGAGATCCTGAAGAACCAGGAGCTCAGGGACTTCTACGAGATGTTCCCGGAGAAGTTCAACAACAAGACCAACGGCATCACCCAGAGACGCTTCCTGCTGCACGCCAACCCGAATCTGGCGGAATGGGTCACTGCCCACATCGGTGACGACTGGATCACCGACCTGTCCAGGATGGACGAGCTCAAGATCTACGCCGACGACGCCAAGGCGCAGAAGGAGTTCATGAACATCAAGTACAAGAACAAGGTCCGCCTTGCCAAGTACATCCAGGAGCACAACGGCATCGAGGTCGATCCCCGGTCCATCTTCGACGTGCAGGTCAAGCGCCTCCACGAGTACAAGAGACAGCTCCTGAACATCCTGCACGTGATGTATCTCTACAACCAGCTCAAGGCCAATCCCGGCATGCCCATGAAGAAGCACACCTTCATCTTCGGCGCCAAGGCGGCCGCGGGCTACAAGACCGCCAAGCTGACCATCAAGCTGATCAACAGCGTAGCGGATGTGATCAACAACGATCCCGATATCGACGACAAGATCAAGGTGGTCTTCATCGAGGATTACCGTGTGTCCAATGCCGAGATCATCATCGCGGCGGCCGATATCTCCGAGCAGATCTCCACGGCTTCCAAGGAAGCCTCCGGTACCGGCAACATGAAGTTCATGCTCAACGGTGCCGTCACCATTGGCACCATGGACGGTGCCAACGTGGAGATCGTGGAGGAAGTGGGCAGAGAGAACGCCTTCATCTTCGGTCTGTCCTCCGAGGAGGTCATTAACTACGAGCAGCACGGCGGCTACGATCCCATGAAGATCTTCAACGAGAACCAGAACGTGCGCCAGGTGCTGATGCAGCTCGTGAACGGGACCTATTCCCCCGGCGATCCGGAGCTCTTCCGTCCCCTGTACAACTCGCTCCTGCACGGCAACGGCTATGACAGGGCGGACCGCTACTTCATCCTCAAGGATTTCGAGTCCTACGCGGCTGCGCACAGGGAGATCGATGAGGCCTACGGCGACCAGAAACGCTGGGCCAAGATGGCCATGCTCAACACCGCCAGCGTCGGCAAGTTCTCCTCCGACCGCACCATCCAGGAGTATGTCAACGACATCTGGCATCTCCAGCAGGTGGCTGTTTCCGTGAGAAGAGGCAGACGTCCGAAGTCTTCCGAGAAGTAAATGATCACGCTGCGGCGGCAGCCGAGGGCTGCTGCATCGCATGGAATCGGTATAGAATCCTTAAGTTTTGTATCTTGGGTCGATCTGACGGTTAAGTGGTCATGGAGCCACCTCCAGAACCATCCAACCGTCAGATTCCAATATTTCAAGAAGATCCGCCGGTTGAGAGGCCATGGAGACAGCTCCAGAACCATCCAACCGGCGGAATTCCATATTACCGGAAGATCCGCCGGTTGAGAGGCTATGGAGACAGCTCCAGAACCATCCAACCGGCGGAATTCCATATTACCGGAAGATCCGCCGGTTGAGAGGTCACGGAGACAGCTCCAGAACCATTCAACCGGCGGAATTCCAAATTTCCGGAAGATCCGCCGGTTGAGAGGCTATGGAGACAGCTCCAGAACCATCCAACCGGCGGAATATCATGTTTCCGGAAGATCCTCCGCATCAAAGGGGCTGTCGCACTAACGTGCGACGCCCCACAAAAAAAGCAGCCATACGGCTGTATTTTTTGATGAAATATAACCATGTCTTACCGTTGACGGCATGTTCCCGTCACCTGTCAGGTCTGTCTTCTCTGGCACCCTTCCCGAACACCCGGTCCCATCGCCCTATGATCTCGCCAAGATCGATCACACACCGGCCATCCCAGATCCGGACCGGGACCTGAGCACCGAAGCCATACAAGGCGATCTCACCCTCATGGGCGAAGTCATGGACGATCACCCTCTCCAGCCTCGGGTCGACCACCCAGTATTCCCGCACGCCCGCGTTTGCATATTTCGCCGTCTTGATATAGAGATCCTTGTTACGGGTGGAGGGAGACAGAACCTCCACAACCATGTCCGGTGCCCCGCGGGTGATAGTCTCTTCTGTTTTCTGCTCCTCCTTGCAGAGGACAAAAATGTCCGGCTGCACCATCGTCCACTCGTCGTTGTCCAGCTGCACGTCTGAGGGGGAGAGGAGAGGAACACAGGGACCGTCGTTTTCCAGCACGAAATCATCCAGCCTCTTAAAGATCTGTCCCACCAGGAACTGGTGGAAACGCACGGGAGCCGCCATCTCATAGAGGACACCGTCGATCAGTTCCGTGCGGATCTCATCCGGAAGAGAGTCCCTGTCGGCGACAGTGTAGGTGCCCTGTCTGGGATAGATGCGCTCGTTCCCCTTCTGGATGTAGACCGGCGTCTGGTTGGTGCCCCTGGTCCTGCCGGCACCTGCGCCGCTCTTATGACCCTTTCCATAGGCAGGTGTGGCCTCCCGGACGTAGTCGGCCGGACCCGGCGGGATCCTGTAATAATGCCCTGACGTTCCGGGAACAGACTCCCGGAGCACCGTTTCCAGCGCCTTGATGGTCTCAAAGCGGGGGTGCTCTGTGAATCCGCCCAGCACTTTCTGCACTGTTCCGAGCGGAACGCCCGAGAGTTCAGAAAGATGTTTGTAGGAGAATCCGAGCTCCTGCCTGCGTTCGTTCATTTCCTGGATGGTCATGCTGTCCCTCCTTCGCTGGTCATCCGACTGCTGCCGACTGCTGCCGGATGTCGCTGTGTATCCATAATAGCACAGAAAATGGATATTGACAAGACGAAGATTTCCATATAATATCCATATATGGAAACACACCGCATGCGCATGGCTTGTACATGACAAGCGGAGAGGGACTTGTTATAATGGAACGGGTCTGTTTACAGATAAAAAGAGAAAGGAGCAGCTTACCGGCTGTGGGGAGGATAGATCGATTATGAAGATCGCGGTGTTGTGCGGCGGACTGAGCACGGAGAGAAAGATCTCCCTTTCTTCAGGCACACGCGTCTGTGAGGCACTGAGGAACAGAGGGCACCAGGCGGTCCTGGTGGACCTGTTTCTGGGCGTGGAGGCCATGGAGGAGGCAACGGCGGCAAGAGCGGCGTCTGATCCGGCGGCTCTTTTTGAGGATCTTCCGGAGCTGGAACCGGTGGTATTTGACGGTAAGGCGCCGGACCTCCGGGCACTCAGGGCTTCCCGCCGGTGGAAGAGCCCGTCGCTCTTCGGCCCGGGCGTGCTGGAAATCTGCCAGGCGGCGGACATCGTGTTCGTGGCTCTGCACGGCATGAACGGAGAGGACGGCCGGGTCCAGGCGACATTTGACATGCTGGGCATTCCCTACACCGGTTCCGGCTATCTGGGAGCAGCCCTGGCCATGGACAAGACGCTTACCAAGCGCTATCTCAAGCCTTTCGGGGTCCATATGCCGGCCGGCCGCGTCTATCGCGTGATGGAGGAGGATCCTGAGGCCAGGGAGCAGGCGCTGCAGGAGATCGCCGCAGCTTCACAGCTGCCCTGCGTCGTCAAGACGCCCACCGGCGGCAGCAGCGTCGGCGTCTATATCGTGCGTGACAGGGACGATCTGCTGCCGGCTCTGCGCGACTGTCTCCGCTACGGGGCGGATATCCTGGTGGAGGATTATATCGAGGGACGCGAGTTCACCTGTGCGGTGCTGCTGGACAGGGCACTGCCTTCCGTCGAGATCGTCCCGCTGACCCGGTTCTATGACTACGAGAACAAATACAGGGCGGGAGCCACGGAGGAGATCTGTCCCGGCCGCTGCACCCCCGAGGTGGAGGAGGAGATGGGCTGCATGGCGCTGCTGGCGCACAGGTCCCTGGGACTCCGGACCTATTCGCGGAGCGATTTTATCGTGGACGATCAGGGGGGCGTCTGGTACCTGGAGACCAACACGCTGCCCGGCATGACGCCCACCAGCCTCGTGCCGCAGGAGGCGGCAGCCGTGGGCATCAGCTACGGGGAGCTCTGCGAGATGATCGTCGAGGACGGACTGAAGAACTGCCGTCAGAATGGATAGAGACTGCCGTCAGAACGGATAGAAACGACTGTCAGTTCGGAGAAAACTGCCACATAACTCACGTTTCACACAGGCGCGCCTGCCGCCGGCAGACGCGTCTGTAACTATCGGAAGGAGCGGAACACATTCATGGACAGGATCACACTGCAGGAACTGGTACAGGCGGTGCGGGGCGATCTGCTGCGGGGCGATCCCGCGCAGGAGATCACCGGTGTCTGTACCGATACGAGACAGGCCGGTGAGGGAGATGTCTTTTTTGCCCTGACAGGAGAGAGGGACGGACACGACTTCATCCCCGCGGCACTGACCGCGGGAGCGGCGGGCTGTGTGGTGTCCCGGGATGTGACGGAGACCGTCGGAGGGAGCAGCGCCTTTCTGGTCCGGGTGGAGGATACCACCCGCGCGCTGGGCGATCTGGCCCGCTGGTACAGGGGCAGGTTCGACATCCCGGTGATCGGTGTCACGGGCAGTGTCGGCAAGACGACCACCAAGGAGACCATCGCGGCGGTTCTGGGCGCCCGTTTCAGGACGCTCAAGACGCAGGGCAATTTCAACAATCATCTGGGCGTTCCGCTGACCATCTTCGGCCTTGACAGCAGCTGTGAGGCCGCCGTCATCGAGATGGGCATGAACCATCCGGGGGAGATCCGCTATCTGACCGGGATCGCGCGCCCCACGATGGCTGTGATCACCAACATCGGCGATGCTCATCTGGAGAACATGGGCAGCCGCGAGAATACCCTGCGGGCCAAATGCGAGATCTTCGAGGGCATGCCCCGGGGCAGTGCGGCCGTTTTTTCGGGGGATGACGAGCTGCTGACGGCTCTGCCCGAGGATGTGAGCAGCAGTCTCGCGGAGGGAGACCACCGCATCCTGTATGTGGGGACGGAGGAGAACTGCATTCCCGGGACAGAGCTGACCCTGCGGGCCGTACAGGTCCGGGACAGGCTGGCAGACCGGGTGGAATGTGATGCCTCGTCGGCAGACGGAACGACGGAGACCCTCTCTATCCCCGCTCTCGGCGGCCACATGGTCTATCCCATGCTGATGGCAGCGGCCGTGGGCCGGGAACTGGGCCTTACCTGGGAGGAGATCCGCAGGGGCATGAGAGCCTATACAGCAGCTCCCATGCGCATGCAGGTGATCTCCCGCGAGGGGGTCACGCTGATCAACGACGCCTACAATGCCAATCCCCAGTCCATGAAGAATGCGCTGCGGATCCTGTCGAACATCAGCCGCCTGGAGACCGGTACGTGGCTCTACAAGGTGGCGGTCCTGGGGGATATGCTGGAACTGGGGCCCACGGAGGAATCCCTCCACAGGGAGATCGGCAGTCTCGCAGCCACGCTGGACATCGATCTGCTCATAGCCGTCGGTCCGCGGGGCAGATGGATCGCGGACGGCGCCAGAGACGCGGTCCGGGACGCCATGCAGGGAATAGCGGGAAGAGTCTCCCGGGGGTACAGGCTTCGGATCGTGGACTACCCCGAGAGGGACGACGCCAGGGAGAAACTGCGCCAGGTCCTTGACGGCGCCGGTACGGACCCGTCCGACAGGCGGATCCTCCTCTTCAAGGGGTCCAGGGGAATGCGCATGGAGGAACTCTGTAATTACGCGGCGACTCTGTGACGCTGAAAAACACCGCATTTTTATGGCCAGGAGTCGTCTTCGGTTTGTTATATTTTTCCCATGCACGCATTGACTGCGGTATTCCTGAATAGTAGAATATATACAGATTCGGCAGGATTCGTGGGGGAATCCTGTACATTATTCACTATGCGATGTGGGGATCGCAGGAAGGAGAGGAAATGAAGAAGATTATCAATGCGGTGGATCTCGTTGAGGAGCAGATGATAGAAGGTCTCTGCAAGGCGTATCCGCAGTATGTGAAGCGTGTCGAGGGCTCCAACGTCCTCGTACGTGCCGACAAGAAGGAAGGAAAGGTCGCTCTGGTCTCCGGCGGCGGCAGCGGACATGAGCCCGCACATGCCGGCTATGTGGGCAAGGGCATGCTCGACGGCGCAGTTCCGGGAGCAGTCTTCACCTCTCCTACACCGGACCAGGTCTATGAGGCCATCAAGGCAGTCGCAACCGATGCGGGCGTCCTGATGATCATCAAGAACTACACCGGCGATGTCATGAACTTTGAGATGGCCGCCGATATGGCCCGCGACGAGGGCATCACGGTGGATCAGGTCATCGTGAATGACGACGTGGCTGTGGACGGCTCCCTGTACACCGTGGGACGCCGAGGCGTGGCCGGCACCGTTTTCGTACACAAGATCACCGGCGCCAAGGCTGAGACAGGCGCACCTCTGGCCGAGGTCAAGGCAGTGGCCGAGAAGGTCATCGCCAATGTCCGCACCATGAGCATGGCCATCAGCCCCTGCACCGTGCCCGCAGCCGGCAAGCCCGGTTTCGAACTCGGTGAGGACGAGATGGAGATCGGTATCGGTATCCATGGCGAGCCCGGCACGCACCGCGAGGCGGTCCGTCCTGCGGATGAGATCGTGGACATGATGCTGGACAAGATCCTTGCGGATATCGATTTCACCGGCGATGTGGCCGTCATGATCAACGGCTGCGGCGGCACTCCTCTGATGGAGCTGTTCATCGTCAACAACCGCGTGCACGACGTGCTCGCTTCCAAGGGCATCAACGTCTACAAGACTTTTGTGGGCAACTACATGACCTCCCTCGAGATGCAGGGCTTCTCCATCACCCTTCTCAAGCTCGATGACGAGCTGAAGACTCTGCTGGATGCCCCCGCCGACACGCCGGCTCTGCAGGCCTGATCTGCGGTATTCAGGATCCCGGGAGATTCCGTAAGGAGAGTACATTATGACTGACAACGCAAAAGTAGTTGCAATTCTCACCGCCATGAAGGAAGCCATCGACGAGAACGCCCAGTTCCTCACGGATCTGGATGCGGCCATCGGCGACAATGACCACGGTATCAACATGGCCAGAGGATTCAAGAAAGTGGAAGCGGATCTTCCTGGTGTCGCCGCCAAGGATATCGGCGCCATCCTGAAGAAAGTCGGCATGGATCTCGTGTCCACCGTGGGCGGCTCCTCAGGCCCGCTTTACGGGACGGCCTTCATGAAGGCCGGCGCCAAGACGGCCGGCAAGATGGAGATCGGTATGGACGATTTTCTCGTCATGATCGATGAGGCCATCGGCGGTGTGCAGATGCGCGGCAAGGCCGTTGCCGGCGAGAAGACGATGCTCGACGCCATGATGCCCGCACGCGATGCCATGAAGGCAGCCGCAGCGGAGGGCAAGGGCGTCCGCGAAGTCCTCGATGCAGGTGTGGCTGCTGCCGAGGCAGGTGTCGAATACACCAAGACCATCATCGCCACCAAGGGGCGCGCCAGCTATCTGGGCGAGCGCTCCATCGGTCATCAGGACCCCGGTGCGACTTCCTTCACAGTACTGCTGAAGGCTATCGCTTCCGCCTACTGATGATCCGGACTTCTGACAACTGTCGCTTCCGTCGGCCCTTCCCGATCTGCCTGATCCTTTGGAACCGGACGGCGCAGCGCGTATAACACAGGGGGATGCAGGCCGGGCGGAACGCTTTCAGGAGCGTGACGCCCGGCCCTTTTAGACCCGGCAGACATAAGATCCGCTTCTCATTCCTCAGAAGGGAGGGAATTATGGTAGGTTTCGTTCTTGTATCTCACTCACAGAAAGCGGCGGAAGGTGCCGCCGAGCTCGGCCTCATGATGGCTCCGTCCGTGCCGGTAGCCGCGGCGGGCGGCATGGCCGACGGCGGCCTCGGCACCGATTATGAGAAGATCATGGAGGCGATCACCTCCATCCGCGAGCAGGCGCCCGAGGGCGTCCTGGTCATCATGGACATGGGCAGTTCCTGCATGACCGCTTCTATGGTCATAGAGGACCTGGGCGATGAAGGCATCGTCATGGTGGACTGCCCCTTCATCGAAGGCGCCGTAGCAGCCATCGTGGAGGCGGAGGGCGGCAGCAGCCTGGAAGAAGTGAAGCAGACCGCGGAAGATGCCAGAGAGGTCAGGAAACTGTAAGCTCTGAAGGGCGGAAACAGGACAGCTGCAGGACAGTAACAGAGCAGCAGAATAGCAACAGGCCTTCCACAGAACAGCGACAGTCCAGCAACATTACAGCAACAGAAAAGTGCAGCCCGGGACGACGGAACGACGGTACCCGAGCTGCACTTTTTTGTCTGTCGCTTACAGATACTTGTCGATCAGTCTGTTCAGCTGTGACACTGAAAACGGTGAAGCCGCTGTTTCAAAAGTGAGAAGCAGATTCTCTCCCGGGAAAATGCCATTGGCCATATAGACTCTCATCTTCCAGAGAAATTTCTCTACGTATTTCGGATCATCCATTCTGCCGAAATGTTCATGATAGAATTGGGCCAGCGTCCTCCTGTTGAGGACGGTGAAGTCAGGATGGACCACGACGATATTCCTGCCGTCCCGTAAGCGAAGAGGATACTCATAGCGGTAAAGAACGTCAAGCTGAAGGTATCTGTCTGCAATGATCGCCTCGGATTTGGAGCGCACGATGTCTCCTTTGACAGTGTCAAATGTCGGTGCACCTTTCTCGAATCCCTTGCGGGTCCAGGTCACATTGAGCCAGTCCTGTATATACCGCTCCCTGTCAGGAACAGCAGGGATGATGAGCCCCTTGCGTGCAGGCAGCAGATTCGTATAGATCCCCTCCAGGCCGCGCTCCGGTATCTTTTTGAGAGCAGCCTGTATCCTGCTGAGCTGATGTTCCGCCTCCGAGCGCAGGTGGCGATCGTAATCCTGCTGACAGAGCCGCTTGATCAATGACTCATCACTTGAGAGACTCAGATAACGTTCACTTCTGATTTCATGATCGGATCCGTCAGAGCTGCCTTTCTGTTTCTGTCTGGAAGTGTCAGAACTGCCCTCAAATCTCTCTTTGGACCGGGGCAGCACGAGTCCTCCCTCCAGCCGGTGATAAAAGCGCGGCCTGCTCCTGCTGCTGTTTACATGAAGGCTTCCGGGAATAGCCGTGGACTCCTTCTCTTCGAGCTGTTTGATCAGAGAGAGAAGATATGCTTCATACTGTTCCATTTCATTGCGGATCACATCCAGTTTATCACGTGTCAATATGCGGCACCTTTCCTCATAGAAAGCAGCCATCTGTTCAAGGATGTGCGTTACTGGCTGCGAAGGGAATGCACAGCCTGAGATCATATTAACACGCATATAATGATTATATAAGACGTAAAAACGAATTATTTTGCGGATATTATTAATCTGGATGACGAGAGATCTGTTTGGTGGTTGGTCAAGTACCCACTTCTAGCAGGGAAAAAAGATTTGGGTGACATTTAAAAACTGCTTGTACCCAGAGATTTGAAATCCTGGAAGAAAGGTGACATATCACTTAGAAATGGACCTAAAACGGTTATATAAATGTATACAAGGTGAATTCCTGTACCGTACTTGAGGATAAAAATAAATATGGGGTGAAAAGTCAGCAGAATCAGCCCTGCGACATCACCCCAATAGAATAGTATTTGAATCTTTAGGTACGGCCTTTTTTGAAATGTCACCCAGATTGATAGAAGTTAATGACCCCAGGTACACCATCAGCCAGCTGTCACCCAGAAGATAGAAATAAGATGACCTGTGGTACACCGATAGCCAGTTTCACCTGGTCGTCACCCAAATAGGGAGAAATTGATCAGCTTGTGTACACCACTTCCCCTCCCACGACCGTCGCCTGCACCACGCCGTGGAGATGCATTCCGATGAAGGGGGAGTTGGAGGACCGGGAGCTGAAGTCATCCGTCACGACGCGCTCGGCATCAGGGTCGAAGAGCACCAGATCCGCCGGTGCGCCGGGCGCCAGGCGGCCTGCGGGCAGGTGGTACAGATCCGCCGGATGGCAGGTCAGACAGGCCAGGACCTGCATCAGGGTCATATGGCCGGGGCGGACCAGGTTCTCGATGGCCAGGGAGAGGGCGGTCTCCAGGCCGATCATGCCGCTGGGTGCCTTCACAAACGGCAGATCTTTCTCGTAAGAAGCGTGCGGCGCGTGATCGGTGGCGATGAGGTCCAGGGTACCGTCCATGAGGCCTTCGATGATCGCACGGCGGTCCGCTTCTGTACGGAGGGGAGGGTTGACTTTGGCAAGTGTGCCTCTCTCCAGAATGGCGTCCTCGGTCAGGGAGAAATGATGCGGTGTGGCTTCGCCGTGGATCTTCGGGGAAACGCGGCGCGCCCGGCGGATGAGCTCCACGCCTTCCGCGGTGCTCACATGCTGGATGCAGAGCGGCGCATCCTCTTCTATGGCGATCTGCACGTCCCGGGCGATCATGGAATACTCGGCTTCCCGCGGTGCGCCGGTGAGTCCCAGTGCCGCAGCTGCCCGGCCGCCTCCGTTGATCCCGTTTTCCGTGATCAGGCTCTTGTCCTCTTCGTGAAGACTGATGGGCAGATCTTTCTCGCCTGCGATACGGAGGGCAGAACGGAGGAGATCGCCGTTCATCAGCGGGAGACCGTCGTCGGTAAAACCGATTGCCCCCGCCTCCGCCAGCGCGTTGAGGTCGGCAAGTTCCTGTCCGGCCATGCCCGCGGTGACGTTGGCACAGCTGTAGAGGCGGACCGGTGCCTGCCTGCCCCGCTCCAGGATATCCCGCAGGACGGCGGGGGTGTCCACGGGCGGTTTGGTGTTGGCCATCAGGATCACGGAGGTATAACCGCCCCTGGCCGCAGCTGCAGCACCGGTCATCAGGTCCTCCTTGTAGGTAAGACCGGGATCCCGGAAATGCGCGTGGGTGTCGATGAGACCCGGTGCGGCGACAAGGCCTGCGGCGTCCAGGATCTGCACAGGGCTGTCTGTTTCCTGACGGCCTGCCTCCGCTGCTGCCTGTCCGGGCGGTGTAAGGCTCACGATCCTGCCGTCCCGGATCAGGATATCCAGGTGGGCGTCAGTGCCGGTGGCGGGATCCAGGACCCGTGCGTTCGCTATCAGAAGAGAATGGGACATAAGGGGTTCCTCCTCGAGTCAGAGATGTCTGTGTGGTCATTATACTATGGAAGCCGCATCTACCGCCAGTATCCCAAGGTCATCCGGATGGGGAGGCTTACTTTCCTGTGGAAGGAATTGTTTCATCATGCTATAATGGGAAATACAATAAGTCGTTATACCCGTATTTTCGGCAAATTCGTAAAATACAATCGTAATTTGGAAAGGTATCATCATGTTCATCGTCAATTTCATCCGTCTTCTGATCAGCCTTCTCGCGGGCGGCCTGGTGCTGCTCGTCGGCTTGCTGGTGCACGCCGTGACTTGGGTGATCGGCAGATGGGATACGGCGGCCTGTGACAGGATCCGCTGGAAATATGTGCGCGCCGCGGTCAGACTGATCTGGTTCCTGTGCGGCGGCAAGACAACTACCATCGGTCTTGAGAATGTGCCCACGGACAGGCCTTTTCTCCTGGTGGGCAACCACAGGAGCATTCTGGACATCGTTCTGACCCTGTCACAGCTCCCTGTGCCGGTGGGCTTTGTGGCCAAACAGGAACTCGAGAAGGTTCCTGTTCTGCGGGTGCTGATGCGGGATATCCACTGTCTGTTCCTCAACCGGCAGGATCCCAGAGAGGGCCTCAAGACAATCCTCGCCGCCATCGATCAGCTCAAGGGCGGTCTGAGCATGGCTATCTATCCCGAGGGGACCCGGTGCAAGGAGGAGGGGACCATGCTCCCCTTCCACGCGGGGAGTTTCAAGCCTGCCTTCAAGACGGGCGTGCCCATCGTGCCCGTGACCATCGTGAACATGGGCGATGTCTTTGAGGACCATCTCCCCTGGCTCCACTACGTGCCGGTAGTCATCGAATACAGCAAACCCATCGAGACAGCAAGCCTGGACCGCAAGGCCCAGAAGGAACTGCCCGACAGGCTCAGGGAAGAGATGCTTGAGATCTACGCAAGGAACGACGCGCTGATCCATCCTGACAAAAAGGACTGAGGTACGATCCGGACTTAAAGGACTGAGGCATGATCCGGACTTAAAGGACTGAGGCACGACTTATGGAAAAATGCACCACCACAGTGAGCACATGCGCGGAGATCGCGGAGACCATCTATGACCTGCAGCTGCAGCTGCCGGAGACTTCCCGCTGGGAGGTCAGGCCGGGCCAGTTCGTGGGACTTTATCCGGGAAGCGCCGCGCGGCTTCTGATGAGGCCTATCAGTATCTGTACTGCGATCAAACCTGACCGACTGCGCCTGGTATTCCGCGCCGGCGGCCCCGGAACGAAGGAACTCGCCGGGCTGCGTCCCGGAGAGACCGTGGATGTGCTGGGGCCTCTGGGAAACGGCTACGACGTGGAGATGCTCGCGGGCGGGAGAGTCCTGCTCCTGGGCGGCGGCATCGGGATCCCGCCCATGCTGGGGCTGGCCCGGTCCCTCACGGCAGCAGACGCGGAGGTCACGGCGGTCCTGGGCTACCGGAACGGAGAACTGTTCCTGAAGGATGACTTTGAACGCGCAGCAGCACACGTGCTGATCGCCTGCGAAGACGGCAGCACCGGTGTCCGCGGCAACGTGCTGGACGCGCTGCGGGTCGCGCAGGAAGAGACAGCACACGAGGTACCTGCCGACGCGATCTGCGCCTGCGGGCCCCTGCCCATGCTGCGGGCGGTCAGGAGATACGCTGCGGAGAGAAAACTGCCCTGTTTTATCTCCCTCGAGGAGCGGATGGCCTGCGGCGTAGGCGCCTGCCTGGGCTGCGTGGTCAGGACCAGGGCAGTGGACGGACACAGCCACGTCCGGAATGCGAGGATCTGTACGGAGGGGCCGGTTTTTGCCGCGGAAGACGTGGAGATCTGAGCCGGCGGGAGATCCGCCGGGAGATCCGGATCTGCGCGCAGGCCGGAAACGCAGTTTTGAGAGAGGGATCAGATGGACAACAGCAAGAGCAAAACACCGGACATGTCCGTGACCATCGCGGGCGTGACTTTGAAGAATCCCGTCATGACAGCCTCAGGGACCTTCGGGTCCGGCATGGAGTACGGGCAGTTCGTGGACCTGAACAGGCTCGGCGCGGTGGTGACCAAAGGCGTCGCCGCGGTCCCCTGGGAGGGCAACCCCACACCACGCGTGGCGGAGGTGTACGGCGGGATGCTCAACGCGATCGGCCTGCAGAATCCGGGGATCGATGTTTTTATCGAGAGGGACCTGGCTTTCCTGAAGGATTATGACACCCGCGTGATCGTCAATGTCTGCGGCCACACAGAGGAAGAGTACCTCGAGGTGGTGGAGAGACTGGCCGGCGAGAGCCGCGTGGACATGCTGGAGATCAACGTCTCCTGCCCCAACGTCAAGCAGGGGGCCATAGCATTTGGGACGGATCCGGACACCCTCTGCCGCATCACGCAGAGGATCAAAAGGATCGCCGCCCAGCCGGTGATCATGAAACTGACTCCCAATGTGACGGACATCGCGGAGATGGCCAGGGCAGCGGAGGCAGGCGGCGCGGACGCCATCTCGCTGATCAACACCATCACCGGGATGAAGATAGATGTGGAGACGAGGCGTTTTGTCCTCGCCAACAGGACCGGCGGACTGTCGGGACCGGCCATCAAACCGGTGGCGGTGCGGATGGTCTGGCAGGCCTCGCAGGCGGTGCGGATCCCAGTCATCGGGATGGGAGGCATCGCTTCGGCGGAGGATGCGGCGGAGTTCATGCTGGCCGGCGCATCAGCCGTGGCCGTGGGCGCCATGAACTTCCACGACCCGTATCTGACGGAGCGGGTAGTGGACGGCCTGGAAGCGTACCTGGAGCGGCACGGCATCGACAGCGCAGCGCAGCTCACGGGAGCGGTGATCGGGTGAGGACAGAACTATGACAAAAGTGACAGAAGAGGCCTGCGCCAAGATCAATTTGGGTCTGGACGTGACAGGCAGAAGAGAAGACGGCTATCATCTCGTGCGGATGATCATGCAGACTGTAGACATCCGGGACGTGCTGGAGGCGGAGAGGACGGAAGGGACGTCTGAGGAGGCTTTTTCCGTGGAGCTGTCGACGGACAGCAGCGAGATCCCCGCGGGGCAGGACAACCTGATCTGCCGGGCCATGACCCGGATGGCGGAGGCTTACGGGCTCCGGGGACACTGCCGCGTGCACCTCACCAAGAGGATCCCGGTGGCAGCCGGCCTGGCCGGAGGGAGCACGGATGCAGCGGCTGCCTGCCGCGCGCTGCGCAGGCTCTATGACCTGAATGTTTCGGACAGGGAACTGCAGGAACTGCTCCTGCCCCTGGGGGCCGACATTCCCTACTGCGTGACAGGAGGGACGCAGCTCTCCGAAGGCATCGGAGAGATCCTGACCCGACTGCCGTCACCGCCTCCCTGCGCGCTGATCGTGGTCAAACCGCCCGCAGCGGTCTCCACGGCGGGAGTCTACAAGGCCATCGACGCCATGCCTTCTTACCCGCACCCGGATATCGACGGACAGCTGCAGGCACTGGAAGACGGCGATCTGCGGGCGCTTGCGGAGCGCTGTGCCAACGTGCTCGAGCTGGTGACCGGGGAGCGGTATCCCCTGATCCGGGAGCTGGAGGAGCACTTTGAGGCCCGCGGAGCGATCACGGCGTGTATGTCCGGGAGCGGGCCCACTGTTTTTGCCATCTATGACCCGTCCGACCGCGAAAAGGCGCAGCAGGCGCTGGAGGAGATGGGCGGACAGGAACGATTTAACGGATGCAGAGGTTTTCTGACAGGTTTTTGCTGAGGTATGAAGGAGCACACATGAAGAAAAGACAGAACGAAATGCCTGCACTGCAACTGTCGGAGGATCAGCGGTCGCTGCCGCTGAGAGAATCCGCCTATCTGGCTCTGCGCAAAGCCATCCTCACGGGCGGCCTGGAGCCGGGCGAGCACCTGACGGAGATCCATCTTGGTCAGATGCTGGGGACCAGCAGGACGCCGGTCCGCGAGGCCATCCGCATGCTGGCGGACGAAGGCCTCGTCACCATCACCCGGGGCACCGGGGCCAGGGTGGCCCAGATCACGGAGGAGGAGCTCCAGGAGGTGCTGGAACTGCGCTGCGCGCTGGACCAGCTCTGCGCACGCCTGGCTGCGGAGCGCATCACCGAGGAGGGCAAGGAGGAGCTGCAGAAAGCATTGGCGGCTTTTGTCCGCGCCATCAGCCACGGCACACAGATGGAGATCGCCGATGCCGACGTGGCTTTTCACGACGTCATCATCCGGGCCGCCGGCAACCGCAAGATCCAGGGGATCCTGAGCGGGCTTGCGGACAACATTTACCGCTACCGCTATGAATTCATCCGCGACGAAGAGCACTACGGCAATCTTGTGAGAGAACACCGCGCCATCTGCGCCGCCATCCTGGCGGGCGACGCCGACCAGGCGGATCAGACCGCCCGCATCCACATCTCCCGGCAGTGGGACTCCATCCGGGAGCGGCTCCATGCGGACAGAAAAGACCGGCAGTCAGCCGGCTGAGGAACACTGAGGATAGATATGAGCAAGAGAGAAGAACTGCCCGTCGGCGTCTTCGATTCGGGGATCGGCGGACTGACCGTTGCCCGGGAGATCATGAGACAGATGCCCCGGGAGAAGATCGTCTATTTCGGCGACACCGCGCGCGTGCCCTACGGCAACAAATCCAGAGACACCGTGCTGTCCTATTCTGAGCAGATCGTGCGTTTTCTCCTGTCGCAGGACGTCAAAGCCATCGTCGTCGCCTGCAACACCGCCAGCGCCTACGCCCTGCCGGAGATAGTCAAACACTGCCCCGTGCCCATCATAGGCGTGGTGGAGCCGGGTGCTGTCACGGCTGCCCGCGCGACGCGGGTGGGCAAGATCGGCGTCATCGGCACCAAAGCCACCATCTCCAGCGGCATCTACGACCAGTGCATCGAGCGAATCAGGCCCGGTACGAGGGTGCTGGGGCAGGCGTGTCCCCTTTTTGTCCCTCTGGTGGAGGAGGGACTCTGGGAGGACCCCGTCACCGACGAGATCGCCCGCCGCTACCTGCTGGAACTGATGAATGAGGGCATCGACACCCTCATCCTGGGTTGCACCCACTATCCCCTGATCCGCAAGACCATCGGCCGCATCGTGGGCCCCTCCGTCCAGCTGGTCAACCCGGCCTACGAGACCGCCATAGAGCTCCGCGACCTCCTGCAGCGCGAAAACCTCCTCGCCTCCGAAGCCCCCGGCCTCGGCAGCGCCGAAAGCCAGTACCGCTTCTACGTCAGCGACATGGCCGACCAGTTCCGGGCGTTTGCCAACTCCATCATCAAGTACGGCATCCTCTCGGCCAAGACCATCCGCATAGATCAATACTGAGAGATGCATAATACTGATGAGTATGAAAGGAAATGAAAACTCCCGCGAGCCTTCTCTCGAGCCTTCCCGCGTGCGTTCGCACGGATCACTGCATGAACCGGGGCGCGGACCGCAGCCTGTCCGGCTGACTATCCTGGGACGGCAGTATGAGATAGGATATGGGGAGGATGCGGCTGCGCAGGGCGGTTCCAATGATGCGGGGCGGCACAGCGAGCAGCAGATAGGCGAGCAGCGCACAGAGCAGCGTGTGGCGGCGGTTCTGAAAGAGAAGCAGGACGAACAGTCGGGTGAGCTATTCTGGGAACTGAGGTGGAAGGAGAGGGTTGAAGAGCAGGAAGGTCTCACTTTCTGCACCGCTACGATCCAACCCAACTTGCTGATCCTGGAGCGAAAAGGCGCCGTGAACACCCGCATGGAGATCCGCGAAGGCGCTGAAACGACCTGCCTCTACACCACCGCCATGGGAAGTCTTCCCATGACCATCCGCACACACCGCGTCGCGGTCCGCCGCAGCGCGGCGGCCCTCATTGTGAGGGCTGAATATGACTTGCTTGACTGGGGCTTCCATAGCGTCGTGACGCTGAGGGCGGAAACGAGGAGATTAGGAATGGATTGAGATGTGCAGGCAGGAATTTTGAATAAAAATGACTTGCGAATAAAAAAAGACTTGCTGACCATCTTCCGGGGCAGCTGTCAAGGAACCGGTATACCTCGCCGGAGGCGTCCTT
>CAMOJW010000027.1 GCA_946617225.1 uncultured Lachnospiraceae bacterium | reverse complement strand
CCCGTAAGCCCACAAGAGGAGCCTTGCGCCTGCGGGCTTACCATCTCAAGAAGTCTGTAAGCCAGAAAGGTGTTTTCCCGCCCCCAGGCTTATCACCAGCAAAAGTCGGCAGGCCCGACATGTGATAACGTTCTCCGGCCTCCTTGGAGGTGTCTACCCTCCACCGTCTTCCGGGGCAGCTGTCAAGGACGCCTACGGCGAGGTATACCGGTTCCTTGACAGCTGCCCCGGAAGACGGTATTCAGACTGATGTTTTACCACTTCTACTCCCTCCTCAGCGCATCTATAGGATTCAGATCCGCCGCCTGCATCGAGGGCAGCAGGCCGAAGACGATGCCGATCATCATCGAGAAGGCGACTCCCAGAATGATCGTGGGAATACTGATGTAGACCGGTGCGCCGGTCATGCCGGAGATGATCCGGGACAGGATGATGCCCGCCAGGATACCGAGGATGCCTCCGATGCTGGTCAGCACGGCGGATTCTGTCAGGAACTGCAGCAGGATGCTGCGTTTCCGGGCGCCGAGCGCTTTCTTCAAGCCGATCTCACTGGTGCGCTCCGTCACGGAGACCAGCATGATGTTCATAACGCCGATACCGCCCACGAGTAGAGCTATGCTCGCCACCCAGAGCAGCAGACTGTTGGTGCTCGCGTTGAGTTCCTGCTGCCTTCTGGCCGTCTCCAGGACATCCTCAGCCCTGTAGCTGACGGAGCTCTCCTCTGAAGTGGACCTGACCAGTGTGTTCATGATCGTCGCCGCTTCCGTGCCTGCGCGGCTCATATCCTCCGTGGAGGTGGTCCGTATCACGCAGTTCTGCGGCTCATCGAACTGGAAAACGATGGGCCAGCAGGCGTCCGGCATCAGCACGGTGCCGTTTTCCGACTGATTGTAGGTGTAGTAATCCTGGATCGTCTCTATGACAGGCTGGAAGGCCTCCGACTTGCGGTAGAGTCCCACCACCGTGAAGGGCTCGTTCTGGATCTCTATGGTCCCGCCGACGGCATCCTCGCCCGGAAACAGCGTCGTCGCGGCCATCTCGTCCAGCAGGACCACCTTGCGGAACTTCTGATAATCCGCGTCTACAAAACCTCTCCCCCTGAAGACCACATATCCGTTGGCGTCCATATAGTGGCTGTCGACGCCGAGGGCTTTGCCGCTGGGCAGGGAATATCTGCCCCTGCGCAGTCCGTCGACCCACTGGCGGGAGTTGTAGAAAGACACCGCCTCCACGTTCGGGATGTCCATGATCTGGCTGCGGATGTCCTCCGTCACCGGATAGACGCCCTGCGGGGCGCCCATGTCCATGTAATAGTCGCCGTCACCCTGGGAGAGCGAGATCGTCACGCAGTTGTTGCCGGCTCCCACCAGGTTGTCCATGATCTGCCGGTTGGTCCCCTGGATGGTGGAGACGATGGCTATGATGGAGGCGATACCGATGATGACGCCCAGCATGGTCAGGAAAGACCGCATCTTATGTGCCCAGATCCCCTGAAAGGCAAATCTGAAATTCTCGATCATAGGTCCCGCTCCTTCACTGGTACAGTTCGTCCACGGTGCCCTGTCTTGTCACGGCACCTTCTTTGACTGCGTTTCCGTAGGGGAAAGCCAGGTAATCCTCAGGCGTCACGCCGGAGAGGATCTCGTAGGATTCGCCGCTGATGCCGCCGACGCGGATGTTCTGCCGCACCAGTCTGCCCCCGTCGTCCCTGTAGACGTACTTCTGCCCGTTCTCGTCGCGGATAAAAGCCTTCCACAGGTAGAAAGTCCCCCCGTCTCCGCCCAGTATGCTGTGGGCGGAACTGTCCACTCTCACCTCCAGGTAATCCCCTTCGCTGAGCCGGACGGAGGGATCCGTCACACTGATGATCATGGGATAATAGGTCGCACTGCTCCCCCAGCCGTAGCGTCCGGTGGGCGCCGGATAGGGCGAGACCGACTGGATCGCTCCCTCAAAACTGCTTCCGTCCATGTAGCTGGTCAGGTAGACGGGATCTCCCTTCTCCACCGTGCCCAGATACAGCTCGTTCAGTCCGGATTCTATGTATTGGCCTTTCTTGGAGATGACTGTCAGGAAAGGCGAACCGTCATTCGGCGGATCCTTCGGATCGGAGACTGTTGTGACGGTCCCGTCCATGGATGCTCTGACGACGCCTTCCTCCAGGGCTCTCCTGGCTGCCTTGATGCTGATCTCCGATTCCCGCAGATCCAGCTCCAGGCTGCGGATAGTCTGCTCCGCTTCCCTGCGCGCCTGCGCGAGTTCCTCTTTGGTATATACCGCATCGGAGGGAATGAGTTCTGTGTCGCCGTCCGCCAGTTTCAGGATGACCGGCTGACCGCCCGTGACGTCCAGCACCAGGGTCGTCCTGCTGCCGGCCGTGCCGCGCATGACCATGCCCACCACATTCGGTTCGGCATCCGGTTTCTGCTCCTCCGGGGCGGCAGTGTTTCCGCTCTCCTGGCCCTGGCCTCCGGCGCTGCCGCCTTCCTGACCGCCGGAACCGCTGTTCGTCTGGCCCTGCTCTCCGCTGCCGCCGGATCCTTCTGTGCCGTTCCCGTTCTGGCCCTGGCTGCCGGAGCCGCTCCCCTGATCGGGACCGCCTTCTGTTCCGGAACCTCCTTCTGAGCCGGAACCGCTCTCTGAACCGGACCCGCCTTCCGAACCGGATCCACCCTCTGAGCCGGAACCGCCTTCTGCACCTGAACCGCCCTCTGAGCCGGAACCGCCTTCAGACCCGGAGCCGCCTTCCGTGCCGGAGCCCTGGCCGTCTCCCTGTCCTTCCTGACCGGAGGGATCGGAGGGGTCGGTTCCTGGATCCTCGGGATCAGTGCCGGGGTCCTCCGGTTCTGCTTCCTGCAGGGTGACCGCAAGGTGATACTCCGCGTCTTCCGGATAAGTCTCCTCCCCGGAGGCGCGCCTCTTCCAGGACAGGAGGAGATCGCCGTCTCCCTTGTCACCGTCCCTCACCTCCAGCACATAATAGGCGGGGCTGCCGTCAGCCCCTGTCATGGAGGCCGCTTTGTTCAGGAAAGCGCCGGTTATGACAGCGTCCCGCGTGCACAGGAAGCGATACGGATTGGTGTCCGATCCGATGGGATCGTCCGCGTCGTCGTCAGCATTATTGTAAGGCTCCGTTCCCGCCTCCAGGCGGCTGTGAGCCGTCACGTCACTGTAGCGCCCGGGGACGTCGCCGCTGAGGTTCACGCTGCCTTCCCAGCCCTCCGGCGCGACATCCAGTGTAGAGGCGTCCATGATCCAGGCCTTCTTGAGTGCACCGGACGTGGTGTCCCCTTCCCGCACTTCCAGCATGAAATACCGCGGCAGGGGATCCCCGGACTTATCAGTCCTCTCCATGGCCTGCTGTCTCAGGTCGTTCAGGAACTCCCCGGTGATCACCGTCTCCTCACTGCAGAGGTAGCGGTAGGGATTCTCCTCGGTCCCTAGAGTGGCGTCTTTCTTTTTGCCCTTGTTGTAGGGCTTGACGGTGCCGTCGAGTTTTTTCTCCGCCTTGACGTCCGTGTAATCCGGCTCCTCCGGTACTTCCGGCTCCGGAAAAGAGGGCACGAAATCACCGCCCCCCGACGCCGGACGCATCCGTGTCAGGGTGGCCAGATTCTTCTGGGCCACTTCGAGCTGCAGCTGCAGCTTCTCCCGGGCCAGCAGTTCCTTGTCCAGGTTGATGGCCGTCTGGGCGGCGTCATATTTCAGGAGGATGTCGCCCTCCTTCACGGCCTGGCCCGTCTCCACGAGGACCTCCGCCACGCTCTCTGTGTCAGACAGGTAGATGTCCTGGGCGGCGCCGGAGACGACCATGCCCTCCATGCTGTTCTCGTAATCTCCCCAGCTGTAGTTGAGGTCCCCGGCAGGCACCACGATCACGGTCTTCCTGCGGCTGGCGGCAAAAGCCCTTCCCACGCCGACCAGGAGGGCCAGCGCGGCCAGGACCGTCAGAAGGACGGCGAGGATCCTGTTCCTTCTTTCCTTCATACCTGCACCTCCTGTCCCTGCAGCAGCAGACCGTCCCGGATCTCCACGATCCGGTCCGCGTGGGAAGCGATCCCGGCATCATGGGTGATCATCAGGATGGTCACGCCGCTGTTGTTCAATTCCCGGAACAGTTCCATCACCTGCTGTCCGGAAGTGGAGTCCAGCGCGCCGGTGGGTTCGTCCGCCAGGAGGATCCTGGGGTTGTTGATCATGGCCCTGGCGATGGCTACGCGCTGTTTCTGGCCGCCCGAGAGCTGTGTGGGCATGAAATCCACGCGGTCCGAGAGGCCCACTCTGCCCAGCATCTCGATGGCTCTCTCTTTTCTCTCCTTCCGGGGGACCCGGGCGTAAGAGAGAGGCAGCGCGACATTGTCGACCGCCGACATGGTGGAGAGGAGCTGAAACGTCTGGAATACGAAACCGATCTTCTCCAGGCGGACATCCGACATCTCGTTGTCTGTCAGGCCGGAGACGTCCTGCCCGTCCAGCAGGTAGGTCCCGCTGGTGGGCTGGTCCAGGCAGCCGATCAGGTTCATGAGGGTGGACTTGCCGGAACCGGACGGCCCCATGATGGCGGTATACTCCCCCTCTTCCATGGAAAAATTGATATTCTTCAGCACGGGGACGTCCATTGTGCCCTGTATGTAGTTTTTGCAGATATCCCGCATCTCTATGATCATAGTTGTCCTCATAAAGGAGCGCTTGAAGCAGCGAACGGCGTGTCAATACCCCTCGTCCGGCTTGTCCTCCACGATCTCGCCGGGGTCCGGACCGTCCATGCCCTCCATGGGCTCCAGGCCGTCCATTTCGTCTCCGGGCTCCGACCACTCCTCCATGTCCTCTCCGGGTTCCATGCCATCCATACCCTCCGTGGGCTCATCGAACGGCATCATCTCGGCGGACACACAGGTCATGCCTTCCCTCAGCGACTCATCGGGAAAAGCGATCCGATCCTCGGCAGACAGTCCCTCCCGGACCTGATACTGCATCAGTTCGCCGTCAAACTCCCCGAATTTGATCTTTCTTTTCTCCAGTCTGCCCCTCGAGTCCTCGGCCCAGACAAAAGGGGCGTTGGGATCAGTCATGTCGATCATGTACTCGTCCAGCCAGATGCCCTCCCTGGCGCTCCCCTGGCCGTAGTCGATCTCCAGATACACATGCTGGCCTATCAGCAGGCCTTCGCTGGACTCCAGGTCCACGTAGAAGGGATAGGAGCTGGATCCGGGTCCCTCCCCGTACATGTTGTTGTTGTTCGAGTCGGTGTTCTCCCGGTCGATGGAGGTGATGGTGCCTCTCCAGGTCACCTTCTCATCCAGTCTGCTGTGCACGATCACCGGCAGACCCTCGGAGACGTCGTAGATATTCTGCTCGTTGACCGTCCCCTTGACCCGGAAGTCACCGGTCTTCATGACCACGATGAACCCGCTGTCGCTCTCGTCGCCGTAACCGGGCTGGGAACCGCCGTCCTTGTTGATGCTCTTGACGACGCCCTCCATGTCGGAGGTGACGGTCGCGTGCGCGATATTGTCTTTGAGTTTCTCGATCTCGAGCTCTTTGCTCTGGATGTCGTAATCCTGCTGCCGGTAGTTCAGCTGCTGCTCCTGGATCTGCACGGTATAGCCGGCTTTCTGCGAGGAGGGAGCGGACCTCTGTTCCCGCTGCAGCTGCTCGATGGTGTCCTCGATGCTGTCCTTCTCGTTGTACATCCTCTCGAGCTCGATCTCCGCCTTGGCCAGGTCCTCTTCATACTTGGCATTGTCATAGGAGAAAAGAGGTGTCCCGACCTTGACTGCGTCCCCGGTCTGGACGTAGATCTCGTCGATCTCCGCGTCGTCCCTCTTGTTGAAGGCTTTGGTCGCCTGCGGCTCCACGATGCCGCCGAAGCGGTTGAACACCCCGTTCGAGGCATAAGTGCCTGTAAGCTCCGCTACCGACGTGACGTAGGCCACATCTCCGCTGCTTCCCCCCGCGGCGCCTCTCCGCGTGAAGAACCACGCGCCGGCGATCAGTACGAGCAGCACCGGGATGCCGACGAGAAGGGCTTTTCTCTTGTCTGCCTTTGCCAGAATATCCTTCATGTAAGTGTTTTCCTCCGGAATATGATACTTGCAGAAGGACCGTTGACCGATCCTCCTGCAGTGAAATCCGTGCCTAAGTATACAACAACTAACTTTGGAAAACAACCGTGCACGGCTGCGCGCAGGCCTGTCCCCTGCGCAGCCTTTTACATCCCCAGGATCTCCCGGGCCACGTACACGCCGCTGGCGGACGCGTGGGACAGGGAGTGGGTGACACCGCTCCCGTCGCCTATGATGTAGAGACCCTTGTGGCAGGTCTCCAGATGCTCGTCCAGATCCACTTCCATGTTGTAGAACTTGACCTCCACGCCGTACAGGAGGGTGTCGTCATTGGCAGTGCCGGGCGCGATCTTGTCCAGGGCATAGATCATCTCGATGATGCCGTCCAGGATACGTTTGGGCAGCACGAGGCTCAGGTCGCCCGGCTCCGCTTTCAGCGTAGGCATGACAAAAGCCTCCTCGATCCTCTGCTTCGTGCTGCGCCGCCCGCGGATCAGGTCGCCGAAGCGCTGCACGATGACGCCGCCGCCCAGCATGTTGGACAGTCTGGCGATGGACTCGCCGTAGCCGTTGCTGTCGCTGAAGGGCTCCGTGAAGTGTTTGGAGACCAGCAGGGCAAAATTCGTATTCTGCGTCTGTCTGGCCGGATCCTCGAAACTGTGGCCGTTCACGGTGACGATGCCGTTGGTGTTCTCCGTCACGACGCTGCCGTAGGGGTTCATGCAGAACGTGCGGACATTGTCTTCGAATTTCTCCGTGCGGTAGACGATCTTGCTCTCGTAAAGCTCGTCCGTCAGGTTGGCCCAAAGCTCCGCGGGCAGCTCCACCCGCACACCGATATCCACCCGGTTCGAGCGGGTGGGGATCTCCAGGTCTCTGCAGATCTGCTGCATCCACTTGCTGCCGCTGCGGCCCACGGAGACGATGCACTTCCCGCACGTATACTCCCCGTCGTCGGTGAGGACGCGGTATCCGCCCTCCTCCCTGCTGATCGAACGGACGGGTGTCAGGAACCGGAAATCCACCTTGTCCTTCAGTTCTGCGTAGAGATTCTCCAGCACGATATAATTGATGTCCGTTCCCAGATGGCGGACGGAAGCATTCAGCAGCTTGAGCTTGTTCTGCATGCAGATCTTGTGGATCTCCGTGCCGGCCGTGCTGTAGAGTTTCGTTCCCTCGCCGCCGTGGGACATATTGATCCTGTCCACGTACTCCATCAGGGACAGGGCCTTCTGCTTGCCGATATACTCGTGCAGCGTGCCGCCGAAATCGTTGGTGATATTGTATTTGCCGTCGGAAAAAGCGCCTGCACCGCCGAACCCGCTCATGATGCTGCAGCTCCTGCAGCCGATGCATTTGGTGATCTTCTCTCCGTCGATGGGACAGTGCCTCTTCTCCAGCACGTTGCCGGCCTCAAACACCGCCACCTTCAGTTCCGGTCTGTTCGTCACAAGTTCATACGCGGAGTAGATGCCTCCCGGTCCCGCTCCGATAATGATCACGTCATAGTTCATTTCTTTACCTTACCTCTTTCAGTCCAGCTTCATCAGCATCTCCAGCACGCGCCGCACGCAGGCGTCGATATCCGCTTCCGTGATGAGCCCCTGCTCCAGGGCCTCCTTCACGCGCTCCGGAAAACCGGTCCCCATCTTCACGTCGTTGCCGGCCAGGATCTCGCGGTAGTGCTCGCCCTGGTTCCACCAGTCCGTGGTGACGATGCCGTCGTAGCCCCACTCGCCGCGCAGGATCCCCGTGAGCAGGTCCCTGTTCTCCGATGCGTGCACGCCGTTGATCTTGTTGTAGGCGGTCATGATCGCCCAGGGACGGCTCTCCCTGACGACGATCTCGAAGGGCCGCAGATAGATCTCCCGCAGGGCGCGCTCCGACACGCGGGAGTCGCTCCTCTTGCGATTCGTCTCCTTGTTGTTGCAGGCAAAATGCTTCGGGCAGGCGCCGATATGCATCGACTGGATCCCGCGCACCGCCGCGGCGCCCATCGTGCCGGCCAGGAACGGATCCTCCGAATAGTATTCAAAATTGCGGCCGCACAGGGGGCTCCTGTGGATGTTCATGCCCGGTGCGAGCCAGAGACCGATGTTGTTCTCCTTCACTTCCTCCGCGCCGGCGCGGCCGACCGCCTCCGCCAGTTCCGTATCCCAGGAGCAGGCGATGAGGGTCGCGCAGGGCCAGGCGGTCGTGCAGATGCCGCACTCCGGCAGGATCCGGAGGCCTGCAGGGCCGTCAGCTGTCATCATGTTGGGGATGCCGCATTCGGGGAGATTGCCCATCCCGTACGTATTGGCGACGCCCGTGTTGGGCTGTCCGCCCAGGAGGGAGAGCCTGTCGTCCAGCGACAGCTGCCCCATGAACTGCTCGAGAGTGATCTCGCCCGCGGCCACCGCGGACAGCTGGAGGCGGGGATCCTTCTCATGTTCGGCGTAGCGCCTTCTCGGCACATAACGGCTCTCCGGGACTACAGCTTCGAGCAGTTCCGGATCCACCCTCTCGAGACCGGGCGTCTCCCGCCTATCCGGGTCGGGCCTGCACAGGTGGTGCAGCTGCTCCACGACCTGGTCCTCCTCCAGTGTGAAGACGGCCGCTTCCCGCAGGCTGACGGAACTGTTGCCGATATAGAACTTATACTCTCCTGCCTCAAGGACCCGCGCGGCCTCCCGGATCGCGCCGGTCTCATCGTAGGACGCCAGCTGTGCATCCGGGACCTGCAGTGCGATGCGCTGGGTCTCTCCGGGCTGCAGGAGGCGCGTTTTGGCATAGGCGGCCAGCTGCAGGGCCGGCGCATCGATCCTGACGCCGGGCACGCGGGCGTAGACCTGTACGACCTCCCGGCCGGCACATGCGCCTACATTTGTGACATCCGCCACGATCTCCGTGATGTCCTCCGCGTAGCTGCTCTCCCGGACCGCGATGTCAAAATCCGTATAGGAGAGGCCGAACCCAAAGGGATAGTTGATCTTCTGCGCCGCTCCCGGTTCCGTCAGGAAGTACCGGTAGCCGACGTAGATGCCCTCCGTGTAGTCCACGCTGTCGGGGGAGACGTGAAAATCCGCAGTGGAGGGATAATCGTCCAGGGAAGCTGCCAGTGTATCGGTCAGCCGGCCGGAGGGATCCACGTCGCCGCACAGGATGTCCGCCTCCGCAAGACCGCCCTCCATGCCGCCCTGCCAGGCCAGCAGGACACTGTCGATGCGGGGATCGTCCTTGAACCAGGAGGAATCCACCATGCCGCCCACGTTCAGCACGATGACGACGCTGCGGAAATGCTTACGGGCGGCCTCCACCAGTCTGCTCTCCGCCGCAGTCAGGTTGTAATCCCCCTGCTCGAAGATCTGCCGGCTCAGGTCCATCATATGCCGCACATAATCCCAGGACTCCTCGTCCGTATGCTGTGTCCTGCGGTCCCAGCCCTCGCCGGAGTACCGGCAGATGGAGACGATCGCGGTGTCGGCATAAGCCGCCGCCCCGCGCAGCAGTTCCTCCGGCAGTTCCGGCTCCCTGGTCATGCCGGGTACGGCTCCCTCCGCGTACTGGCGCGCGATCTCGTCCCTGTAGAATGCCTCCAGGGGGCCGTAGACGGAGATCCTTCCTTCCGCCTCCTTGGTCCGCATCCCATAGTACAGGTCGTGCACGTGATCTACGGTCACGTCGCCGCTGCCGCCGCCACCCTTGACGTAATCCACGCTGGCCTTGCCGAGCAGCGCCACGCGGGCGCCCTGCCTGAGGGGCAGCGTCCCGTTCTCATTCTTCAGCAGTACCATGCCCTCTCCGGCGGCCCTGCGGGACAGCGCGATGTGCTCCGCGCTGCCGGTCACGCGCTCCCTGCCCGGGTAGAGCGGAAGGTTCGGCTGGTACTGGATCCTCTGCCACTTTGTACGGTCCATCTCTATATTCCTCTCTGCTTTCTGTCCAAATACTGTGATCAGGATGTCGATATCCCTGAGTGTGAAGACCTGACTGTAGTTTCTCACACCCATCTTGGAGTGGTCAAGAAGCAGCACCGTGGTATTCTGCATACAGCAGAGTTTTTCGTTCACAGACATTTCTCAGAGGATAGAGGAAAGGGTATAATGAACACGGATGACTCGATCGATCTGAGCGCGTACATGCACAGGGAGATCTGCTGATTCCTGCAGATGCTGTGGGATCTGGGGTTGGAGGAAAGCTATGCTGAGTAAAGAGACCGCTCTGCAGGGCGTGAAACTGTTCGTTCTCGATATGGACGGCACCGTCTATCTGGGCAACCAGCCTATCGACGGAGCTCTGGATTTCGTGCGCGCGCTGGAGGCGGCTGAGGACAGGGATTATATCTTCTTCACCAACAATGCCTCCCGCGTTCCCGCCGTCTATGTGGAGAAACTCCTCAGCATGGGGCTCGCCGTCACGGAGGACCGGATCATCACCGCGGGCGATGTCTGCGCGGCTTACCTGCAGCAGCACTACCCCGGCGCGCGCATCTACCTGAACGGCACGCCGCTCCTGGAGAACAACTGGCGGGCCAAGGGGCTCCATCTCGTAGAAGAAGCTCCGGACGTCGCCGTCCAGAGCTTCGATACTACGCTCACTTATCACAAACTGGATCTGATCTGCCGCTATGTGCGCAGCGGCGTCCCTTTCTATGCCACACACATGGATATCAACTGTCCCATCGAAGACGGCTATATCCCCGACTGCGGCGCCATGTGCAGCCTGATCACCGCCTCCACCGGCGTGAAGCCCCGCTACTTCGGCAAGCCCTGGAAGGAGACAGTCGACATGCTCTCCTCCCTGACCGGTTATGCGCCGTCGGAGATGGCTTTTGTCGGCGATCGCCTCTATACGGACGTGGCGACCGGCGTGAACAACGGGGCCAAAGGTTTTCTGGTCCTCACCGGCGAGGCGACGATGCAGACCGTCCGCGAGTCCGACGTGGAACCCACGTGCATCTACGAGTCGCTGGCGGAGATGCACAGGTATCTGTGAAGCTGCAGTCCTGAAGATCTTCCGCTTCACCTTCCGCCCCCGTAACCGAAGATCCACGGCACGCACAGGCTGACCGCAGGCACGAATGTGATGATCATCAGCGCTATGATCATAAAGATATAGAAGGGCACTTCAGCCTTGACTATCTTCTCCATCGGCCGCTTGGCGATGGCCGAACCGATGAACAGAACGGAACCCACAGGCGGTGTCAGCAAGCCGATGCCGCAGTTCAGGACCAGCATGATGCCGTACTGGATCGGATCGATGCCGATGGAGGTCGCGATGGGAAGCAGGATAGGCGTGGAGATCAGGATGATCGGGGCCATATCCATGATCATGCCCAGGATCAGCAGGATGATGTTCAGCAGGATCGCGATCACGTACGGGTTGTCGGAGACGCCCATGATGGCATTGGAAGCCAGTTCCGGCGCGTGCAGCATCGTCAGGCAGTAGCCGAAGACGCTGGAAGTGGAGATCAGGATCAGCACGATGGAAAGCGTATCAATGCACTGCTCCAGGGCGTCCCAGACGCCGCGCCAGGTCATGCCTCTGTAGACATACAGACTGACCATCAGGGAATAGAATACGGCGATGGCAGCGGATTCCGTCGCTGTAAATACGCCGGCTACGACGCCCACCACCACGATCAGAATGGAGGACAGGGCCCAGATGGAAGTCCTGAACTCATTCCAGAAACGTTTGACACTGAAAGGCTCTCCCTTCGGATAGCCTTCTTTTTTTGAGATGATGTAGGAGATCACCATCAGGGAGCCCGCGAGCACCGCTCCCGGCAGATAACCGGCCAGGAACAGGGAGCCCACGGAGATGCCGCCCGCCGTCGTGGCATAGATGACCATGTTGTGGGAAGGCGGGACCAGCATGCCCTCTACGGAGGACGAAATGGTGACAGCCGTCGAGAAATCCCGGTCATAGCCGCGGTCTACCATCATGGGGATCTCCAGAGATCCCAGGGAGGCAGTATCGGCCGCCGCGGAGCCGGAAATGCCGCCGAAGAAGTAGGAAGCCACGATATTGACCATGGCCAGGCCGCCGGTCATCCAGCCGACACAGGCGTCAGCGAGATTCAGCAGTTTCTCGGAGATACCGCCCGAACCCATGAGCACGCCCATGGTGATGAAGAAGGGCACCGCCATCAGGGAGAAGGAGCTGATGCCCTTGACCATCTGCTGGCAGACGATGGCCAGGGACATGCCCTGGTATTTCAGGCAGATGATCGAGGCCAGTGCCACCGAATAGGCGATGGGGAACCGCAGGATCACCATGAAGAGGAAACAGGCGATGAGTATCAGTATAGCTGTAGTATTATCGATCATTGCTGTCCCCCCTCTTCATATTCTCCGGCCGCCTCTTCGATGTCGAACTTGACACCGTAGAAAGCGCCCAGATCCACCACTATCCTCTCCAGTTCAAAGAAGAGCATGGCGACGCCGGCCAGCGGCACAGTGAAATACATCCAGAATTTGGACAGCCAGGGCATGCTGCTGTAATAACCCTTGCCTCCGATCCCCAGCGAATACTGCATACCGACGATGATCATGATCACTGCCAGGATCAGGACACCGACATCAGCGGCCAGGTCCAGCACTTTGATCACATTTCGAGGCAGATAACGGTCAAAAGCCGTCATACGGATATGGGCATTCCTGCGGATCGCCAGGGCGGCGGACAGCACCGCCATGTAGGCCATCAGCGTCAGGATGATCTCCTCGCCCCATGCCGCCGTGGGAATGAAAGGGATGTAACGGGACAGGACTACGTAGCAGGTAATGACGATATCCGCTACCAGAAGCAGTTTACAGATAATGAAAAACACATTGTAGACCGCCACATAGAGCGGATCCAGTTTTTTCAAAGATTCGATCAGTTCTTTCATAGATAATCCTTTTCTCATAGATCAGTTAAAACAACACGATGCAGCCGCCGGACCGGCCTGCTGAAAAGGCCGCTCCCGCAGCGGGACAGACAAATGCGCGGAAAACACAGTGATGCCTACGTCAAAAAGACGTACGGCAGCACCGTCCGGCATAATCGTCCTGTATAAAAGAAATCCTTATGAGAAAAGGGGAGGAAGTCTCCCGAAATGAACAGCGAGAAAGGCGTCCTCACAGCGGAACGCCAGAGATGTGAAGGAGGAGCGCCGTCCGCGGGACGTATACCCCTGGCGGCACAGATCCTCCGGGCGCATCAGAACATCTTCGACGGAAGCGTCGCTCTTCTCCGCGAGCCTGCGGATGAGCCTCTGGAAATAATCGACACGCACGTGTCCCAGCACGCGGCGCAGGTCTGTACTGGTATCAGCCGCCGTCAGCGGACCGTCGAATCTGAATGCCGCTGCCGCCGGATCGCTGTCACCTGCCAGGTCGGAGAGTGCACTCAGATAAGCCTCTTCCGCGTCGATCTGTGCGCGCACTTCCTCGGCCCCTCTGCCGATGGACGACAGAGAGGACACGGTAAGAAGTATGCAGAACAGAAGACTCAGGACTCGTTTCATTACATTCTCCCGCCTCAGAATCATATCCATGATACATCCTGAGAGAATCTTCTGTAAAGGAAAACCGGCCTACAGCTGCAGGACCACCTCCACGGGCGGCTCCACGAGACTGGCAAATCTCTCCCCGTCGCCCGGTTTGCCGACGATGCTCCCGTAGTGCGTGGGGATCACGACGGCAGGGCGGATGGTGTTGATCAGCTTGGCTGCCTGCACGGCGTTCATGGTGTAGGTGCCTCCCACGGGGATCAGGGCGATGTCACAGCGGACCCTGAGGCTCTCCGGGGTCACGTCCGTATCCCCCGCGATATAGACGCGGGTCCCCTCGCTGTCCGCGGGATCCGTGAGGATATACCCCACCCACTGTTCCTTCTTGGGGTGGAAGAACTTGCCGATGTTGTAGGAGGGCACGGCTTCCACCTTCAGTCCGCAGACCTCGGTCACCGTTCCGGGACGCACCGTCACGATCCGGACATCGATGGCCTGTTTTTTGAGTGCCTGTGCGGCCTCCTTCTCCATGCTCTCCGGGATCACCAGCGTAACCGGTCCGTCCCCGCAGATCTTCCGGATATCCTCCGGGGAGAAGTGGTCATAGTGGGAGTGCGTGACCAGGATCAGCGACGCGTCCCGCGGCTCCCCCTCCACATGGAACGGGTCCGCGTAGACGATGCCGGAGGCGGTGCGGATCCGGATACTGCTGTGAGTCAGCACCTGAATGTCTGAAACTTTCATTCTGTACCTCCTGTTCAGAATCTCTGTTGCTCCTGCCCGGTCACTCCCGCAGCGTCCGCACGGCGTTCAGCACGCAGAGCACCATCACGCCCACGTCGGCAAAGATCGCCAGCCACATGTTCGCGATACCGAGAGCGCCCAGCAGCAGGCAGATGAGTTTCACCCCGATCGCAAAAATGATGTTCTCATACACGATGCGGATGCACTTGCGGGCGATCCTGACGGCCCTGGCGATCCCCCGGGGATCGTCGTCCATCAGCACGACGTCCGCCGCCTCGATGGCGGCGTCGGAACCCAGGGCACCCATGGCTATGCCCAGGTCCGCCCTGGACAGCACCGGCGCGTCATTGATCCCGTCCCCGACAAAAGCGAGCGTCCGGCCCTTCTGCTGCTGGGCCAGCAACTGCTCCACCTGCGTGACTTTGTCCCCCGGCAGGAGCTCCGCGTGCACTTCCCGGATCCCCACCTCCGCAGCAACGGCTTCCGCTGTCTGCCGCAGGTCCCCGGTCAGCATCACGATGTGATCCACGCCTGCGTCCCGCAGAGCGCTGAGGGCCTCCTGAATGCCGGGTTTGATCTCGTCCGCGATCACGATGTGGCCCTCGTACACGCTGTCCACGGCCACGTGGACGATCGTGCCTGTGCTGTGGCAGGGTGCCGCTTCGATGCCCAGGCTCTCCATCAGCCGGCTGTTGCCGACCGCCACTTCACGCCACACAGGACTGTTCACGGAGAGTTCCTGCACCTCCGCGACCACGCCCTGCCCGCTGATCTCGCGGACATCCCGCACGCGGGCGGCATCCGGGACATACTCTCCGAGCGCTTCTCTGGCCCTGCGCAGGCTGGCGGCGATGGGATGCGAGGAGTGCAGCTCCGCCAGAGCGGCCAGCTCCAGCAGTTCCTTCTCCTCCATCCGGCTGTGGTGGATGCCCGTCACCTCGAAATTGCCGCGGGTGATGGTGCCTGTTTTGTCCAGCACCACGGTATCCACGTTGGCCAGCGTCTCCATGAAGTTGGAGCCCTTGATCAGGATGCCGCGGCTGGACGCGCCGCCCAGTCCTCCGAAGAAGGACAGCGGCACACTGACGACGATCGCGCAGGGGCAGCTGATAACGAGGAAAGTGAGCGCCCTGTAGATCCAGTCGCCCCACAGGGCGGCGGTGGAGGGCTGTCCGCCGATCAGCATGGTCCCCAGGGGGCCCAGCACCGCCAGGGCCAGGGCCGCTCCGCAGACGGCGGGAGTGTATACTCTGGCGAATTTGGTGATGAACTGCTCGGAGCGCGCTTTTCTCGAGCTGGCGTTCTCCACCAGCTCCAGGATCTTCGAAGCCGTGGACTCGTCAAATTCTCTCGTAGTCCGCGCCTTCAGGAGACCAGCTCCGTTGATGCTGCCGCTGAGAATCTCATCGCCCTCGCGCACAGTGCGGGGGACGCTCTCCCCGGTCAGGGCAGCCGTGTCCATGGTGGAGGTGCCCTCCGTCACGATCGCGTCGATGGGGACTTTCTCACCGGGCTGGATCAGGATCACAGTGCCGGTCTCCACTTCGTCGGGATCCACGCGCACGATCTGACCCTCTTCCTCTATATTAGCATAATCCGGCCGGATATCCATCAGCTCGCTGATATTCCGCCTGCTCCTGCCCACCGCGTAGCTCTGGAAGAGCTCGCCGATCTGGTAGAAGACCATGACGGCCACGCTCTCGGTGTACTCTCCCAGGATCATGGCACCTATGGTGGCGACGGCCATCAGGAAATTCTCATCGAAGACCTGCCGGTTCAGGATCCCCTTGAACGCCTTGCGCAGGATATCGTGCCCCGCTGTCAGATACGGGATGAGAAAAAGCGCAAACCGCAGCACCGGATACTCCTCCAGCGGCAGCAGCGCAAAAACGATCATCATGACCGCGGAAGCCACCACCCGCAGCAGGAGGTTTTTCTGTTTCTGTGTCATCTGAGCCAGCATAGTTGACCTCATTCCGGGGTGCTCTGCGAGGTCCCGCAAGGCAGAGCACTCTCAATATATGGCGGGAACTTCGATCTGTGATCGGAAGTCCCCGCGGCTGTCTGTCTCTCTGCAGTTGTAGAGCTTACAGGAAGATCTCGCACTCATCCTCCACGATCTTACAGTTCTTCAGGACTTCCTGCATCACCGCGTCCACGTCCGCGCCGTCCTCGAACTCCACTTTCATCTTCAGTGTCATGAAGTTCACGTTCGCGTCCTTCACGCCCGCGGTCCCTTTGGCGGCCACTTCCATCTTGTTCGCGCAGTTGGCGCAGTCCACATCGATCTTGTAAGTCTTCTTCATGATGATCCCCTTTCCTGTCACTCGTTTACGTGTTCCATGCCCATCTCGATGATGGTGCGGACATGATCATCCGCCAGATAGTAGATGATCTGCTTGCCTTCGCGGCGTCCCGCCACGAGCCTCGCCTGTTTCAGGAGGCGCAGCTGGTGGGAAACGGCGGATTGGGTCATACCCAGCGTCTCCGCCAGATCACAGACACAGATCTCCTCCTTGAGCAGAGCGAACATGATCCGGATCCGGGTCGAATCCCCGAAAGCCTTGAACAGCTCCGCCAGATCGTACAGACTGTCCTCATCCGGCATCTCTGCCGCCAACCTGCGCACCTTGTCCTCGTGGACCTCGTGAAGGTCGCACTGTTCCACATCCTGTATAGCCATTTTGCCTCCGTCTGTAAAAACTCATTGCTAACATATGAGCATTTATTCATATGTTCATCTTTATAGTAGTCCCGGGGCATTCTCCTGTCAATACTTTTCTGCTATTCTCTGATTCTTTTTTCCTTGCTGTCTCTCCTTATACTCCTTATACTGCTCTCGATCAACGCGCGGTTATTATTTGGTGTATTTATGGCGTGTCATTGACCTTACGGCATTTTTATGGTATTGTTGACCTCGTACAGGGTACGCAAGAGATCCTGCACTGACTGCTCACATGGAGGGACAGCTTATGATGATCGAAGAACTGAACAGCAGAAAACGTGCACTCGGTCTCACCAACCAGCAGATCGCGGACCTCTCCGGCATCCCGCTGAGCACGGTCCAGAAGGTGCTCAGCGGTACCACGAACGCGCCGCGGAGAGAGACGCTGGAGGCTCTGGAACTGGCCCTCGCGACGGAGGAGACCCGCCGGAGAATTCTCACCGACGGGCCGCATCCCGGGGCTGTGCGGGACCAGATCTCCTATATGGAGTATCTTGCCCGGAGCAGGATAGACGGAGAATTGCGGGAACCTTCTCTCACGTATGGCACCGCTGCCCGCAAGGGAGGCTACACGCTGGATGACTACTATGCCCTCCCCGACGAGGTCCGCGTGGAACTGATCGACGGCGTCTTCTATGACATGGGGGCTCCGTCCGTCGTCCATCAGAAGATCCTGGGAGAACTGTATGTTCTCTTCCGGGAGTGCTCGGAAGCCCACGGGGAGGACTGCGAGGTCTTTCTGGCGCCGTGTGATGTCCGCCTGAACCGCGACGACTATACGATGATCGAGCCGGATCTTCTGGTGATCTGCGGGGACTATGACACTGACGGGAAACGGATCGAGGGGGCGCCGGACCTCACACTGGAGATCCTCTCCCCCTCGACCAGAGCTAAGGATATGCTGTTGAAACTCCACAAATACCAGAACGCGGGCGTGAAGGAATACTGGATCGTCGACCCGGATAAGTCAGCCGTCCTGGTCTACGACCTGCAGAGCGGAAACTACTACCCCGACCGCTACGATTTCAACGCCCTCATCCCCATCCACATCACAGGAGATCAATGCGCTATCGACTTCTCCCGCGTTCAGAAAGCCCTGGATCGGAGCCGGAATAAGAAAACCAGCTCGTCACATCCATGAGTTTCCGGTGTATGAAAGAGCTGCGCGGTTTTAATTATACCTGCATAAACAATCCTCGGAGACCTTTCAGAAACGCCGGTACTTCATTTTTCCGAGCTATAAGCGATGGAAAAATGTTAGTACCGCTACGTTTCTGATGAGCGAGAGCGCGTCTCCGAGGATTGTTTATGCGGTAATATACCTGGCAGGGCAGCTTCTTTTTGTCATATCACCGGAAGGTCATCCCCTCCGGATCTGGTCCAGGATATAAGGGTCTTTGATTTTCCCATCCTCCGCCAGCATCAGCACCTTGGACAGGATCTCCGCCGTCTTGGGGTCCTCGTCGATGAACGGCAGGAAGATCTTCCCCCTCTGCTGGGAGTGGACGGGCAGGATGTTGATCATGCCGCCGCTCTCCTTATGGATCACGCCGCTCCCGAGCTGGACTGTATACTTGCCCATG
>CAMOJW010000026.1 GCA_946617225.1 uncultured Lachnospiraceae bacterium | reverse complement strand
GGTGTCGGTGGTCAGGTCGCGCACGCCGGTGCGGGAGGCGAGGCTGGTGAAGGGCTCGTTGAACGCGATGTGGCCGTCCACGCCGATGCCGCCCATGAACAGATCGATGCCGCCGTAGGAAGCGATCCTCGCCTCATAATCCGCGCACTCCTGCTCCGGATCCTCGGTCATGCCGTTCAGGATGTTGATGTTCTCCGGCTTCATGTCCACCAGATGATCGAAGAAATTGTCATGCATGAAATACCAGTAGGACTGATCGTGCTCGTGAGGCAGTCCCAGATACTCGTCCATGTTGAAGGTCACGACATTGGCAAAAGACACCTCTCCGGCCTGGTTCTGGCGCACCAGCTCCTTGTACACGCCGATCGGGCTCGAGCCGGTGGGCAGACCGAGGACAAAAGGCCTGTCCTCCTTGTGCGCCCTGATCTTGGCTGCGATATAATCCGCCGCCCACTTGCACATCTTGTCGTAGCTCTCCTGAATAACAACTCTCATAATAAAAATCCCTTCTATGATCAAAATCTATTCGGTGATCATTCTCTATTCTGTCTTAGATCATCCTTTTATGTCAACATGTGTCGGAAGAGCCTCTGTTACGGTCTTTATTCCGCTCTTTGCTCTCTCCCTGACGACGCACCGCCTTACCGCGCTCTCCTGTCCCATCGACAGGACCGCCCGGATCAGCCGCCGTGGCAGCATCCGCCGAGTCTTTCGATAACTGCCATCCCTCGTCACCCTGTTACGGGCCTGGCGCTAAAAGATCTCCTCTCCTTACCTCCGAACCGGGGGATCTCTTTTATGATCTCATCAAATACGCCCAAAGCATACTGACTTTCCGATTTTAGCACCAAACTGGTCCATTTACAAGTGACGATACTGTTCCTTGCGCCTCTGTGCAGGAACGGGATAAAATACATACAGTTCTCAGAACACGCAGTCTTCTGACGGTCACGATCAAAAAGGAGGCCAACATGACACGACGCAGCCCGGAATGGCTCAGATCCGCCGTTTTCTATGAGATCTATCCCCAGTCCTACATGGATTCCAACGGCGACGGCATCGGCGATCTCAACGGCATCATCAGCAAACTGGACTACATCCGCTCCCTCGGCTGCAATGCCCTGTGGATCAATCCCTGCTACGACTCCCCTTTCAAAGATGCCGGTTACGACGTCCGGGACTACAAAACTGTCGCCTCCCGCTACGGGACCAACGAGGACCTGTACCGTCTCTTCCGGGAAGCCCACAAACGCGGCATCCGCGTCCTCCTGGATCTGGTCCCCGGGCACACCTCCGAGGAGCATCCCTGGTTCATCGAGAGCGGCAGGGCTGCTCCCAACGAATACTCCGAGCGCTACATCTGGACCGATTTCTGGATCCGCGGTATCAAAGGCCGCCCCTACATCGGCGGCGAGTGCGAACGCAATGGCGTCTATATGCTCAATTTCTTCAAGTGCCAGCCCGCCCTGAACTACGGTTTCCGTGAGAAAACAGAAAACTGGCAGCACCTCCCCGACGACCCGGACTGCATCGCCACCCGCGAGGCCATGAAAGATATCATGCGCTTCTGGCTGTCCCACGGGTGCGACGGTTTCCGCGTGGACATGGCGGATTCTCTTGTCAAAGAGGACGATGAGAACAAATCAGCCACCTGCGCAGTCTGGCGCGATCTCCTGACAGTCCTCGACGATTATCCTGAGGCAGCGGTGGTCGCCGAGTGGAGCAACCCTGATCAGGCCGTGGCAGGTGCCGGTTTTGATATGGATTTCATCCTCGATCACCCCGGCAACTGCTACCACAGAATGATGCGCGACTACAGGGTCTCCCGGAACACGCCCGCGGAGGACGTACAGGGGGCCGAAAACATCGTTCCCGCTCTCGAGGACCACTCCTATTTCAAGGCGGAAAGCGACTGCGTGCCGGGCGATTTCCTGCCTGACCTGATGTGGCGCTATGCAGCCGTTCGCGGCGGAGAGGATACAGATCTGACGGCCCGCTGCGCGGCCGTGCGCGGCGGAGAGGATACAGATCATGGCCTGAGGCGCAGCGGTCACCTCGCCTGGATCACCTGCAACCACGACACTCCCCGGCCCTCTCACAACCTGACCGTCCCGGAGCGGAAACTCGCCTACGCGGTCCTGATGACCCTCCCGGGCGTCCCCTTCCTCTATTACGGGGATGAGATCGGCATGCGCTACCAGCAGGAGCTGCCCACCAAAGAGGGCGGCTACACCCGCACCGGCAGCCGCACGCCCATGCAGTGGGACAACGGCCCGAACAAGGGCTTCTCGCAAGCCGGATCCAAGGCTCTCTACCTGCCTGTCGACAGCCGGCCCGACGCACCGGATGTCCGCTCACAGGAGGGCGACCCCGACTCTCTCCTGGAGACCTTCCGCTCCCTGACTGCCCTGAAAGCCCGTGAGCCCGGCCTCCTAGCGGATGCGTGCTTTGAGACGCTGGTGCCCGCAGGATATAACTGTGAGACCGGTTCTGAATCCGGTCCTGAAGCCAGTCCTGATACTGCACCGGAGACAGACAACAGGCGGATCTGGATCTACCGCCGCGGCGATCTGCTGATCGCCGTAAATCCCTCCGGCCAGCCCGCACATTGCACCCTCCCCGGCGATCGCGTACATATCGCCCCGGATCATCGGGAACCTGTTTTCAAGCTGGGTGACGCGGAACTGTCCACCGCAGAACTTCCTGCCGCGGGATCCTCCCCTCTGGCCCTGCATCTGGGGCCTCAGTCGTTCAGCGTATGGAGGGTGATGGAGGACAAGTGACCGCTGCTGATTGAAGGTATCGGTAGGCTGTGCGATCTAAAAATGCATTGAAGGAGATCTTCAGGGGGCTACGGAGCAGCCCCCTGCTTCTTTTTTCATCCCGCGGCATCCATGGCTCTCTTCATACCTGCTTCGATATCCTTCACAGTGCGCATGCTCCCCACGTCCTCGTCGGAAAACTGGATATCCAGCTTCTCCTCCAGGTCCATCAGGATATAGATATAGTCCAGTGAATTCAGGAACAGATCCTCCTGCAGGCGGGCTTCTTCCGTGACGCAGGCTTCATCCACTTCAATATATTGAAGGAGGATCTCTCTGATCGTTTCAAACAAAGGATCATTCATCGCTTTTTACCGGTATCTCTCCCCGTTCTGGATGACCACGTTCAGTCTGTCGACAGTCACCTGCTCCCACACGCCTTCCACCACATACGGCTCATTCGCAAGATACTCGTCCACGTCTGCGCGGGACTCAAGATCCAGCACCAGCGCGGACCCTTTCATCCTGCCCTCATCGTCCAGCAGCCCTCCGGCCAGAACGATGTGACTGCCCAAAGCCTTCATGCCCTCCAGATGACGTGGCCGCACCTCCATCCTCTTGTCCAGCATGCTGGGGCCGTCATAAGCCTTGATCAAAAACTGCATCGTGATCCTCCTTTCATCTCAAGGGCAGATGTTTCCTGTTCCGGGGTGACATGTTGCCCCCGGAACAGGGCTTCACAGGTGTCATAGACCCCAGGCGGTGCCTTACCTAAAAGATACCCTCAACTACCCCCGTTTGCAATGACAGAGATGATCCCAAAAAAGTTTCCCGACACATAATAATAAGGTAGCTGTAGTCATCCTATATTTGGTATAATTATTATAAGATATTATGGCTTGGTCTCTGTTTCCAAAAAGGAGGAGATCTTCATGAGCAAAACATCTCACATCCTCATGCGCCGACTGCTGTCTCTTGGCCTGACTATGACCCTGGTACTGGTACATCCTGCGGCTGTTCTGGCTTCGGAGGATGGTCCTCAAACACAGAATATCGACAACACGGAGACATCCTCTCCTCATGACAGTACATCATCCGCTCCTCAGGCGCCGGCAGCACCCGCTCCGGCACCGGCAGCTGCTGCGCCGGCCTCAACAGGTTCTTCTGCCCCGGCCTCAACAGGATCTGCCGCGCCTGCAGCGGCTGATCCTGCTGCCCCTGCGAGCAGTTCTGTAAGCAGTCCTTCAGATGGATTTGTGAGCGACCCTGCGACCGTCCCTGCGAGCGATCCTGAAGTCGCCCCCGCGAATGACCCTGCGACCGTCCCCGCGAGCGATGCCACGAGCAGCCCTGACGTCGCCCCTGCAAGCGATCCCGAAGTCGTCCCCGCAAACGACCCCGAAGCCGCCCCTGCAGATGACCCTGCAACTATCCCCGCGAACGATCCTGAAGCCGCCCCCGCGAGTGATCCCGCGACCGCTCCGGGAGCCAAAGGTGCTTCCGTGCAGGCAGATGCGCCGGAACTGAACGCCGCGAATGCTTCGAAACAGGCCACCGCAAATGCACCGGAGCTGACCGCCGCGAATGCGGCCGCCGGAGATGAGTCGTCCGGGAACGATGCCGGTGGAAGCAGCTCGTCCGGCAATGAGACCGTTCCCAGTTCGATCAGCATCGGCGGCACTTCCTTTGGCAGCGGGGATGAGGAGTCCTCCCACTGGACCGATGGCAAGGGCTGGAAAAACGTCCCCGGCGAGTATGTCGCCATGGTGGATTTCGACGGCAGCAATGCGGAGATCTCTGCGGACAGCGGCGTACTGACGCTGGCCGTTGCCGGTATCAACAGGATCAAAAAATTGAAAGGAGACTGCTCGGTCAATTTTGTCGGCTCCGGCATCGTGCTGATCGACAGTATCGAGATCGAGGAGGGGAATACGATCTCCCTGATGACGGACACCCGCCTCTACAAAGAGGGAAGTGCTGCTGTTTTCGTGCTGCAGGATGACGGCAGCTACCTGCTCATCAACGGAGGCATTACCGGCATCCTTGATGAGGAATATACTCTCAACAACATCAGACTGACTGTCCCGAAGGATTCCTCCCTGACGCTCAGCGCCATGGGGATTCGCACCGAGACATACACCCCCGAGGATTCGGAGGATGAAACGACTGAGATCACACGGTATCTGGATACCGTCCCCTATGACGCCAATACTCCTCTCCATACAGGAGGAATGGTATCTCTGGATGGATATTCCGGTAAGCTTGTCATCGGGAAGAACAGCACTCTCACGATCGCCAGTGAAGCTGCTGTCCTGATGAAAAAAGTCGTATGCAACTGCATGGGCAACGGGTTCGGTACCATAGCGGGCAGTCTGGTCGTGGAAGGCATCCTGAATGTCTTGGGCATGGGCACCGCTGAGGGAGGCCTCATACATGTCAAAAACGGCGGATCCCTCAAAGGGAACGGAACTGTTCACTCCTCCGAGGTGGAGCTGGATCAGTCCGGCAGCTTTTCGGAAAACCTTCTCCTGGATAAAAGCACACTGGCCGTGAACGGCAATAACCGCAACCTGGATCTGAAGATCAAGGACAGTGCCGTTTACCTGAAAGGAAACACCCTGCACATTCTGAATCTGGATGTCTCCGGTGATTCCATAGTCTCTTCCGGCCCTTACGGAAAATCCGACCTCTCCTCTTTTCTCGGGAACTGCGAGATCGGAAACATCCTGATCCATGAGGGAGGTAAACTCTCCATCCTCGCCAATGATCATGACACCATAGGAAAGGAAAATGATATCCCTCGTTTTGTGGAGGACACTGTCCTGACCATCAGCGGTACGATCACCGGAGGCACCGTTTCTGTCCTCGCCGGCTGTGTAGATTTCACAGGTACACAGACAGCGAATATACCGCTCGTGCCTTCAGGATATGCTTCCAGAGTACTGTACAGCGGGGCTTCCATACCGTCCACCAGTGCACCGCTGAATATGACCTATGATAAGTCAGTCGCTCTTGCTTCAGATGACGAGATCCCCGTCATGAAACTCACTGTCTATGATTTCCTGAGAGGTGAGAATATCCTGGCCCGCGACTGGACCATCACCGAATCTACCAGATTGGATCCTCTGACAAGAATGGTCGAGAATGAGGAGAATGAGGGGACCAAGGAGTACAGGGAGTTCACCGCCGATTCGTTCCTGCAGGAATACAACATAACAGCGCATAACATTTATACCGAATGTTATACCGCAGTGGAGGTCATCCGCTCCGGGCTCGAGCGGGAATGCTATTTTACAGGGGATCCGATGCCTTTTTCCACAGAGGATGCGGTCATGATCCGCGTACTCAATGTCTCCGGCTGGGGCGGACAGGGCGGTTCCGCAGCGACCCACACGGGCACAGTCTTTACGGGAAGCGGCGTGCTCGGCGGAACCGGCGCAGGCTCCGTGCAGAAAGGCAGCGGCACTGTTGTCTACGGTCAGTCTTCCACCCCGGATCCGGATCCCAAACCGGACCCCGATCCCAAGCCCGATCCTGACCCCGATCCCGACCCTACACCCGATCCGGATCCTATACCTGATCCCGATCCCAAGCCTGACCCGGATCCTAAACCCGATCCCGTCGACCCGGATCCGAAGAAAAAACAGGCAACGACGCAGACCGTCACTTCCGGCGAGTACACCATCGTCGTCACTCTCCTCGAGCAGGCGACAGAGGATCCCACCGGAAAAGGCGCCCCCGCAGATGCCGATCCGAAGGCTCCGCAGCTCTGGAACCTCGCTGTCATGCGTAACGGCAGACCTGTCACCGGTCTGAACGGCCAGACATGGAACGTTGTCTTCCCGTTCGAACCTCCGCTCACCTGGGGAGAGCCCGCAGAGGTCGCAGAGAGCAGTCTGTATGCTGTTTTTGCCGACGAGACCGGCGAACTCGCAGCTTACGAAGCCGTCTATGATCCGGACACCGGGGAAGTGACCTTCGAGACGGATCGGACTGGAGATTTTGTGATCGTACAGTTTAAGTACGATAAGAAGCTCTTCACGGAAGACTTCTACAAAGCACTCGCCAAACTGGAGGACGTCAAGGCCTTCCTGAAATACCTCAAACAGAAAGAACAATAAGCATTTCACAGCGCGGGCTCTCTCCTGAGCCCGCGATCACATGTAACGACAGAAGGAGTCATCATGAACATGAACGAGGCATCCGCCGCACGCGTAACAGTACACAGTGAACTCAAAAGATTCTTCTGGCCGGTGACCAAAGTGTATACCCAGAGAGTCATTTTCTTTGCCCTGTACTGCGCGTTCGTGGCGGCTGCTTTTATTTTTGAGTTTCCTGAAAGGTTCCGCGTGGGAGGCGCTTTTGTCGCCATATTCATAGGCGCAGGCGTCCTCGCCCCCTGGGTCGATTATTTCAAGTCCATCAAAGCGATCGAGCAGAGCTGGCCGTCACAGGCCAAACAGGACGAACTGTATGCAGATTTTGCCATCTCCAAAAGCGTCTTCAAGGACGAAGGCAGGATCGGCAGGATCTACTCCTTCTGGCGCAAGGATTCGACTATCCTGCCCCTCAAGGATATTCAGGATTTTGCGCCTGCAAGGGTGCGCGCCGGCGTACAGATGAAAGCGGTCCTGAAAGACGCGCAGGTCACCGTGGCCCAGTTCCCCTACAACAAGAGCGACCTGCAGGAGCTGGCCCAGCTCCTCGACGATGCCAAGGACTGCCTGAAAGAACGCAGGTAATTATTCCCAGCTCACCCTCCTCTCATACCTCTCACAATACTCCGTCAAGGATCCCGTCCCGCTGTGACTCTCCGCGCCCATGATGTACATCTCGTCGCACAGACCCGCCAGCAGGCGGTTCCTGTGGGGGAAGCGAAAGGGCATGGCCCTGGTCCCGGGCGGATACTCAGACAGGATACACCCACTCTGTGCGATCGCCTCGCACAGAGTTTTGTTTTCCTTGGGATAACAGAGGTCGGGCCCGCTCACCAGGACAGCGATGGAGTAGCCCTCCTCTTTCAGGACAGCAGTATGGACGCAGGTATCGATGCCTTTGGAGATCCCGCTGATCACAGCACTGCCCGCTGCCGTCTCGGCCTCGACAAGCCGGATGGCGCGCGATTTGATCTCCTGGGCGCAGTCAATGCTCCCTGTGACCGTGACTGCGCGTTCAAATTCGTTGATCCGCAGTTCTCCCTTCCCATACAGAAGTACAGGGGCACCCGGCAGCCCCAGAAGTCTCTTCGGATAGTTCTCCTCTTCTCTGGTGATGATCCAGATCCCGCCCGCTTCGCACATCTTCAGGACTGATTCCGCGTTTTGCCGCAGGGCAGGATCCTCCCGTTCACTCACAAACCGCTCGATCACCCCCCGCCTCAGTCTGTGCAGCCTCTCCTGCTGGCTGTTCAGCTGTTCCATCTCCTCCCGGCTCATGCGGAACAACTCCTCCACTCCACCGCACAGATCCAGAAGCCCGCTCTGAGTGAACGGTCCGAAACCCACAATCATCGACAAAAGTACATACATTTCCTTCAATCTTACTCCGTTTCTCCTTTCCGTGGTATACGCATCGTTTATGCGTATTCTGTTATACGTATTATACAGTACTGATATGCGCCTGTCAATCCGGTTTTGTCGGCCGGGGAATAATTATTTTACCGGACCTATGTGGTCGCCAAACCGCATACTCAGCCGGAGGAATGCCCCGTCCCTATTGAGGTAAACACCTCTCTGTTATATGATATTTGTAGAAAAACGTGGAATTATCTGTGCAGAAAGGAGCCATTTATGAAACGGATCGCCATCGACATCGGAGGCACCCAGCTGCGGGCCGCCATTTTCAGCGAAGACATGAAGATCCTCGACGTCTTCAAAACAGACAATGACCGGGCCATCGGGGCAGCTACCAATCTGGACAAGCTGATCCGTTTTCTCAAGGAGGCAGGCAGCGACTACTGCGGCGTCGGCATCGCCTCTCCCGGGCCTCTGGACCTGAAAAAAGGCATGATCCTCAACCCTCCTAACCTGCACGGATGGGATAATTTCCCGGTGGCGGGCTATTTCAGCGAGCAGATGGGCGTCCCTGCAGCCGTCAACAACGACGGCAACCTGGCCGGTCTCGCCGAGGCGAGGATCGGGGCCGGAAAAGGATTTGATTCGGTCGTTTTCATCGGCATGTCGACAGGCCTCGGCGGCTCCTACGTCTACAAGGGCGAGCTCATCAACGGGGCCCACTGCAACACCGCCGAATTCTACAACGTCATGGTCTGCGACGACCCCTATCATCACGGAAGCGCCAACCCGGGATCCCTGAATGAGATCGCAGGCGGCGCTGCCATGGAGCGTATCGCGACTGAAAGATATGGGCGGCAGGTCTACGCAAAAGACCTCTTCCGCCTCTACGACGCAGGCGACCCCACCGCCCGCGAGATCCTCGAGCGCACCTCGGAGATGCTGGCGCGCGGCATCGCGAACATCTACTACACCATCGACCCCGACATCTACGTGATCGGCGGCTCCATCGGCCTCCACAATCACTGGTACGTCGACAAAACCATCGCCAGAGCCAAAACCTACATGGTCGACCCCTCCATCAACGTCGCCTACTCCGTCTACGGCGACGACGCTGGCCTCTACGGCGCGGCGCTGCTGGCGGGAGATGTGGGGTGAGGCACTACACGAGACAATTCGGGGCTTTTGGGATCACACAATAACTCAAAAATATAGATTAATGCCGCCGGAATGATGATTTCCGGCGGCATTTCTTGTCTGCTCTGAGGCGTTTCTTGTCTGCTCTAAGGCATCCTTTCACTACAGTTCAAGTTTTCTTCTTGCTGTAGTGACTCTCACAAGCCTCCTAAGGCTGGCATGTCACTACAACTCAGGTTTTTTTCCTGCTGTAGTGACTCTCACAAGCTGCTTGAGGCTGGCACGTCACTACAACTCAAGTTTTCTTTCTGCTGTAGTGACTCTCGCAAGCTTCCTGAGGCTGGCACGTCACTACAACTCAGGTTTTCTTCCTGCTGTAGTGAAAATCACCCCTTACACGATCTCCTTCACCCCCGGCACCTTCCTCAGCACCGCCGTCACACCATATGAGAGAAGGAAAAAGGCTACCACACACACCGCCAGCGTCAACGGCGCCACAGCCAGGTAGGGGTTGAACTGCCAGTACCGAAATACCAGGCGCACGAAGACCATGTGGATCAGGTAGATCCCAAAAGAGTGCTTGTCCACCGACAGCACGACCTGACGAAGAGCAGGATTCATCTGGTCCCGTCCGGCCGCAGTCGCATTTAGGCTTGCTTCTCCGTCCCGTCCATCCGCAGGCGCAGTCAGGTTAGCCTTTCCGCCCAGGCTCTCCGCAAGCGCAAAAGCTCCCACAGCCTGCATCACGATCAGCGGAGAAGCATAACCGAACAGTACCTTCGGGATCGCAGAGGTTCCCGTATAATACAACACGGTGAGAACAGAAATAGCCACAGTCGAGAGGCACAGGAGGATCGCGGCCGGAGTTCTGCCTATCACAAGACTTCTTCCCGCAGCCCTCACGTCACCGACGCCCGGCCCTTTATCAGCAACCCTCGCGTCATCAGAGACCGTGCCTGCGTGCGCCTTCCCCTCATGCATCATATACCCCAGCAGCAGATACAGCGGATAGATCGTTCCGTCGCTGATGTAGAACCCGATCTTCAGCCCGGCAGCTTCGATCATGGGGATCAGGGATGTGAAGATGAGATAGATCGCGGCCAGGTAGCGCAGCTCCTGGTCCGTGCAGCTCGCCGTGACTTTCCTGTAGAAAGGCAGCAGCACATAGAGGCCGATCAGGAGGTACAGGTACCACAGGTGGCCCCAGCCTTTGGAGCTCACCAGCTCGGGGACAGCATGCAGCAGGCCGTACAGGCTGAAAGCCTCCCCGTCCATGACCATGTCAAAAGCCCGAAACACAAAAGAAAACACCACCAGCGCCAGGAAAACGCGTCTGATGTATCGGCCGTAGAGTTTGCGGAGGGTGAGCGGTTTGGCCGCATTCAGCTGGAGCGCACCGGTCACCATCAGAAAGACCGGCACCGCCCACATCATGTTGTTCTCCACGACCCTCGACGCCACGTCCTGCGCCAGCGTGATCAAGTCCTGATAATACTCATTGGCCGCAAAAACCGTATGCAGCACCACGATCGCAAGACATGCCACCGCCCGCAAAACCGACAGCTGCATGCTCTGCTCAATAGAGGAGGTCTTCAGAGTCTTCGATGCATCCATCCGAATCTTCCTCCATCTCTTCCTCCGTCAGAGGATCGGCCGCCCTGAGCGAAGTCTCGGAACCACCTTCTGTAGCACCATCGACTTCCGAACCGCCTTCCGCGGCACCATCAGTCTCCGAACCAGCCTCCGAACCGTCATCAGCTTCTCCCGCTGACTCCGCGCTCTCGCCGGCCTCTCCCGCAGGTTCTGCCTGTTCCGTGCTCTCGGAGGTCTTGTCGTCGGCTGCGTCACTTTTGCCGCAGGCGCCCAGGAAGGCCATGGAAGCGACCAGTGCCATGATCAGGAATACACGATAAACAGTTTTCAAAAGCTTTTCCATTTCTATTCCTCTCCTCCCTGCCGGTTCGCCGGCGGACGTTCCCGCCGATCCGGATATCGGCAGCCGTTCTCCCGCCGATCCGGGCACCATCCTAAACTTACCAATCCAGATACTGCCTGCTGTCCACATTGTACGGCCAGGTGTGCCTGGCGCCATACTTCCCGTCAAAACCCGAGAAATCGGCCCCGTCATTCCTCCTGGGATCGTACACGTGGACACCGTCCTCCTCCCAGATCTCGCACCAGCCGTGCGGGACGTCCTCCCCGCGGTAGGGGAGCGTGCCCCAGACGAGGCGGCAGTCGTAACCCATGACTTTGGCCATCACGCAGAAAGAGCCCGCCCACGAGAGACAGTTGCCCTTCCCGTACTTGAAGCCCTGGACCGCACAGTTCGTGATCTTGAAGCCGTACACCTCTTCGGGATTGCGCACAAAACCCAACGACCCGGAGTATTTGTACGCGTCTCTCAGCGTCCACCCGAACCTGTTCAGGACATCCAGCGCGTAGCCGATGGCGAGCGCCTCCGTGCCCTCCAGATAGCCGGACGCGGGGATCACGATCTTGCCCGACGTCGTGTAATCGAACGCCTGCTCGCCGACCCTGTGACCGCCGGCCTGCACGTCGGCCACTTCGTAAAAATAATACGCCTTATCGTCTATATAATTCCACCCGGTCGCCAACTTCCCGCCGCCGGTGCAATAGTAGTGGGCGCCATCGTCCTCGATCCAGCCTTTGTCGGCGGGTCTGCCGAGCAAGCCATAATAATACGGGACCCCCTCGACCTCCTCATACCGGTACGCGTAGGGACACTTCTGGCCGGAGCGTGCGACCGGCCCTCCGCCGAGCGCCCAGTCGAGCGCACCGCCGAACTCACCGCCCAGCTCATCGCCCAGCGCCCCGCGCACCTCTTCCCGCACCGACTCGCTGCACGTGATCAGGATCGCTCCGCAGCCTCCGACCATGCACACCGCGATCAGAAGGATCAGTATTCTGTTGAACCACTTGCTCATCTATGCCAGCTCCTCTGATTGTAGGATGCGTCAACGTGTGTGTGATTGACGATAAAACGATTGATCCTGCAGACCGCCCACGGCCCGTAGAGCCCGCAGGTGATGATCGTCAGCAGCGCATTGATGATGTAGACGCCGAACAGACCGCCGCCGGTCCCGTCGTAGAAGTACCTCTCGCCTTCGATGATGGTGTTTTTGCACTCCCATTTTTGCAGGATCGTCGTCCCCCAGGGCGCCCCGATCCCGCACGTCAGCATCGAGATCAGCATGGCAATGATCGAATTGCCGATATATTCCCCGGTGCCTCCCTCAAAGATCGAATACGCGTACCCGTCCCCGATAGGGGTGGAGTGGCCTTCGTAGGAGGTGTGGTTTTTCTCCCACTTCAGATAATCCACCATTGCAAAAAACATATAGATCCCGCACGTGATCATCGACAGCAGCATCCACTTCAGGTACTTGATGAAAAGCTGCCCGCCCGTGCCGTTGAAAGTCTGCCTCTTCCCCTCGATCACGGTGTGCGTGATGCTCCACCTGCGCAGCCTGGCGATCGCCCACGGCATACCGATCCCGCAGGTCACCGCCACCAGCAGCACGCTGATCAGCGACTGGACCAGCAGGTCCAGCCCGGACCCGTCAAAATACGAATCCATCGCCTCATGCTCCGGCGTCTCCTCGTAATGCGGGATATTCTGGTCCCTGTACTGCTTCGGATCCACCTGCTCCGTCTTCTGGAAAAAATCGCGCAGGATACTGAGATCGTCCGAGAGGTCAAAGGGCCCGTAGAGGTCATTTTTCTCGATGTAGACATTCAGGAACAGATCCGCTCCCGCCACCAGCGCAGCCAGGGACAGGATCAGTTTCATCAGGAGAGGCCAGTACAGGATCGATGCCAGCGCACTCAGAGCGGTGACCGCGGCCGTCCCGATCGCGACCAAAATCATCGGACTCCCCTGCGCCACACTCTGCCCCATCATGGAACTGCTCTGCTGCCTCTGGTACAGCAGATACCCGCAGCCGCCCGCGGTCGCGATCCCGGCCAGCAGGACGATCCAGGTGACGATGCGGTTGATGCGCCAGCTGACGCTAAGCACGCTCATCAGCGCCATTTCCAGCGAATAGTTATACGTTGACACATAGATCCTGCTGATGATCAAACTGAATATAGTAAAGATCAACGGCAGCAGCACCGCAAAACCGATCACCCCCGCAGCCATGAGGATGTATTTTTCCATTTCGCCGATCTCCGGCTTGGGTTGGGGCGTGCCGGTAGAGCCGGAAGTGCTGTATCCGGAAGTGCCGTAGCTCGGATCACTGTAGTCCGAATCGCTGTATCCGGTTTCGCTGTATCCTGGATCGCTGTATCCCGGATCACTGTATCCGGTGTCATCGTACCCGGAACGGGTATAGGCCGAATCTCCGTAGCCGGTTTCGCCGCCCAGATCCCCCTCTTCACGAATTTTCGATCCGCAGTAGGGACAGTAGATAGCTTCGTCTATGACCTGTTTTCCACAATAAGGACAGTACATCTTGCCTCCGCCAGTAATATACACAAGTCAAAAAAACCGAGTCAATACAGAGTCAATACAAATTCAATACAGATTTCTGAGGATCCCGAAAAAAACAGCCGCCCCAAACGCCGCAGCCAGCCCGACCATCTCGGCGGGCGAGTAGCTGCTGACGCCCTCGCGCACGTACTTTCTGCATCTCCGGAGAGCGTACACGCCGCCGACAGGCAGCAGCACACACAGCAGCCTGTTCGCCTCCCAGGCTTCGCGCCAGCTCCCCCTCAGGATCGCCAGGAACATGTGCGTGATCCCGCAGCCCGGACACAGGTACCCGGTCAGCGCTCTCACGGGACACGGAAGGTACAGTCCTGTCAGCCTGCCCCAGACGCAGTAGACCAGCCCCAAGGCCAAAATCTCCCCACAGCTCCGCAGCACCACTCTCCTGCGCTCCGCGATGCCGCTCTCTGTGATCCCGCTCTCCGCGCCGCCTGCTCTCCGCTTCCCACGCTCCGCGATGCCGCTCACTATTATGCTTTCATCCCGCATTCCGTGCAAAACAGATCCTCTGCCTCCAAAACCGATCCACAATACTTACAGGTCCTCACATCCGGGATCGCAGCCGCGAATGTCATGTGTACGGGCTCCTCCTCCGGCTCAGGCGCACTCACCATTATCTCCTGCGCACTTTTCTCCTGTGCGATCCGACTTCCACAATAGATGCAGAACAGATACTCAGCATCCACGAACCGCCCGCAGGTCGGGCACTGCACCTTGCCCTCCGGGACCAGGCTGCTCCCGCACCCGTTGCAAAAAGCCGCCGTCCTCATATTCATCGTCCCGCACTTCCGGCAGCGGACGAGTCCTTTCAGCTCGGCGATCCGCTGCTCGATCTCCTCGATCCGCGCTTCCGCGGAGCGGATCTGCCCAACCAGAGCTGCCGCATCGTTCTCCGGCGCATCTTTGTGGGCCTGGTAATACCACTCCCCCAGTTGCTGCTGCAGTTTTTCGATCTCCTCCTTCCGGCCGGCGATCTCCCTGTTCAGCAGCTCCATCTCGGGACTGTTTCCGCGATCGCCGCGTCCCCGAGTCGTGATCTTCTGCAAAGCCATCTCAGTCTCCTGTTTTTGCCCCCGCGCAGCGCGAGCCGCTCCTGCCGGGTGATCCGTCCCCGCCTGAGCCGGATCCGCTCACCCTCAGAAATCCGTCCCGATCCGGATCCACAGCGCCGGCCTGACACCGTCATCGTTGTCCGTCACGTAGATCCCATAATCATGGATATCACCGTCCGTATATATGCGTGCCGCGTCATTATTGGTATCACCGGGGGTGCGCAGCCACCACGGGCAGTAACCTTTGCCCACTCCATCCGGGGCCGTCCAGACGCCATGCGCGAGGGCGTATTTGGTGGGTTTGCACTTCCGGGCATCCCAGGAGTTGAAATACTGCAGTGACTCCTCGATACTCAGCAGGAAGACCCGATCCGTCACGACGCCTCCTGCCATCGTATAGTGGTAGGGGTTGGCGTCGCAGGACACCTCGGTCTCGGCGATAACGGCCAGCTCCTCATCGCCAAAAGCCTTGTTCACGAACGTCTCATTGAGCCATTTTCTCAGGCTGCAGTCGGGATAGATGACGTTCGTATCCACATTGTGATACGGCTTACAGTCCAGCACGTACCGGCTGATCAGCAGCAGGCTGATCCCATCCTCGTCCTGATCCTCGTCCAGAACGATCCACTCGATCGGCTCCGCGCCGTTCTGCGCATTGTTGTCCTGCTCATAAGTGCCAAAAAAGATCGTATTCCCGATATGCGCATTTTTCGCCGACCTATAGATTTCCCCGTAGATCTGCTCCAGGCACGCATCGATCTGCGTAGGCGCATCCTCATAATCATACACCTGCTTGAAATACGCGATCGCCCCCTTGAAATCACCAGCCTCCATCAGGGCCAGGCCCTGCTCATACCAGCACCGCAGGACTTCCTCGGAATCCTCATCCACACCAGCCGCGCTGTATGCCTCCCGCGCGCCCTCAAAATCGCCCGCCTCAGCACGCGCCTCGGCCATCCGGATCCTGCAGTCCCGGATCATCTCCGCCGAATCCTTGTACTCCTCCATCTCCTCAAAAGCCGCTATAGCCTCCTCATACTTCCCTTCCTCGGCCATCTTAACCGCGTCTTTGTACCGCTTCTCGGGCATGTAGTACTTCATCACCAGGAACCCTGCTACACACACCAGCGCCGCTGCCAAAATGCCCAAGAGGATCTTGGGAGCTTTCTTGCTGGTGTTCTGGCTGCCGGTGGTCTGGCCGCCGGTGAACTGGTTGGTTCTGCCCTGGCTTGTGGCCTGGCCGCCGGTGAACTGGTTTGATGCCTGGGTGCTGGTGAACTGGTTTGATGCCTGGCTGCGGCTGCTCTGGGCTGCTGTATTTCCAGCTATGCCCTGGCTGGTTCTGCCCTGGCTGGCTGTCTGGCCTGTGGCCTGACCGCGGTTGCCCTGGCTGGTTCCTTGGTCGTTTCTGCCCTGGCTGCCGCGGATGGGCTGGACGACACCCAATGCAACGCGGCGAGCATCCTCGTCGCGGCGGAACGGCTCTTCCTGGCGTATAGGCTCTTCCTGGCGGAACGACTCTTCTTGCCGGGAAGGCTCTTCCTGGCGCAGAGGCTCGTCCTGGCGGAACGGCTCTTTTTGCTGGAGAGGCTCGTCGAAAATGAGCGGTGCGTCCAGGTCGAGCGGCGCGTCAAGATCGACTGGTTTATCCAGGTCGAACGGCTTGTCCAAGTCGAGCGGTTCGTCAAAGCGGGCAGTTTCCGTATGAGCCATCGGTATCTCGCTTTCGACAGTCTGCCCGGTATCACCACCACTGGCCGGTTTGCGGGTGCGGTTGGCCAGGGATTTTTTCATTTTCTTGGCAGCCAGCGCTTCTATGCGTGATACAGAAGGAGCTTCCGCAGGGGCTGTTTCAGGCGAGACCGGCGGCACAGGTCCGGATGTGACCTGCGGAGCCACTGGTCCAGGCGCGATCTCGGGCTGCGCTTTTGGAGCCACTGGTCCGGGTGCGATCTCGGGCTGTGCTTTTGGAGCCACTGCCCCAGGCGCGATCTCGGGCTGTGTTTCCGGCTTCGCTGCTGCCTGCGCTTCCCGTTCCAGTGCTGCCTGAATCTCCGGTTTGATCGGAGTACCGCATTTTCCGCAGAATTTCTTGCCTCTCACCAGCGGAGCGCCACACTTGATGCAGAACATTTTTCTTCCTTTCTGAGCTGAAACAAGAACTGACCCAAATCTCATTCTATCATGCCGACCGAACGGCTACAATAATCGTAATGGCGACAGTTGCCTGATTCCCGGCACTGCGGCTTTTTTTTGAAAGGAGCTCCTATGGATCAGTAGCGTTTCTGTAGCGCTTCTGGCCTCGAAGCGCTACACAAACGCCGCCACCACCTGTTTAAGAAGCTTCTTAGCGCTTCCGTAGCGCTTCTGGCCTTCAAGCGCTACGCGAATGCCTCCGCGACCATTCTGACAAGCTTCTTGGCGCTTCCGTAGCGCTTCTGACCTTCAAGCGCTACGCTAATACCTCCGCGACTCTTCTGAGAAGCTTCTTAGCGCTTCCGTAGCGCTTCTGACCTTCAAGCGCTATGCAAATGACTCCGAAGGGCTCCTGACAAGCTTCTTAGCGCTTCCGTAGTGCTTCTGACCTCCAAGCGCTACGCTAATACCTCCGCGACCATTCTGAAAAGCTTCTTAGCGCTTCCGTAGCGCTTCTGGCCTCGAAGCGCTACACAAACGCCGCCACCACCTGTTAAGAAACTTCTTAGCGCTTCCGTAGCGCTTCTGACCTTGAAGCGCTACACAAACGCCTCAACCACCCTTCTGAGAAGCTTCTTAGCGCTTCCGTAGCGCTTCTGGCCTTCAAGCGCTACGCGAATGCCTCCGCGACCATTCTGACAAGCTTCTTAGCGCTTCCGTAGCGCTTCCGGCCTCGAAGCGCTACACAAACGCCTCCACCACCCTTCTGACAAGCTTCTTAGCGCTTCCGTAGCGCTTCTGACCTTGAAGCGCTACACAAACGCCGCCGGGGTCCTCCTGAAACGCCGCCACCACCTCCACCACTTACCCACACAAAAAAGACGCCGCATGCGGCGCCTTTTTCCTATAGCCTCACTTTGTCTCCGTCTTCATCGCTCTGCGGCCTCTCACCCACTCAGTCACCCTGACCACCACTATCCCGGTCAGGACCCCCAACACAGCCCCGCCCAGCACATCGGACGGGAAGTGCACATACAGATACAGCCGCGAGAAGCCGATCAACGCTGCCACCACATACGCCACCGCTCCCCACCTGCGGTCGTAATGCATCAGTATCGTCGCAGCCACAAAACCCGTCATCGTATGCCCCGACGGGAACGAATAATCTTTTGGCGCTGCCACAATCAGTTCGACCTCCGGCCGGATCCAGCACGGCCGCGGCCGCGCAATGACATTCTTCAGGATCGTGTTTCCGAGGATCAGGTACGTGATGAGCCCGTAAGCCAGCATCAGTCCCCTCTGCCTGTATTTCTTACTGCAAAAAAGTACGATCGCGATCACGATCCACAGGACCGCCGCAAAACCCAGAAAAGTGATCACCGGCATGATCGCATCCAGCAGACCGCACCGCATGTTGCTCCGGATCCAGTCCAGTATCCAAAAATCAACTTCTTGAAGCTGTGAATACCACATTCCCCACGCCCTTATATTTGAATAGCTTCTTAGCGCTTCCGTAGCGCTTCTGACCCAAAAGCGCTACGCTAATGCCTCCGAGAGGCTCTTGAGAAGCTTCTTAGCGCTTCCGTAGCGCTTCTGACCTTCAAGCGCTACGCTAAT
>CAMOJW010000025.1 GCA_946617225.1 uncultured Lachnospiraceae bacterium | reverse complement strand
CATCGTCCACGGCGGCGAGAAGTTCACCTCCTCCGTCATCATCAATGACGAGGTCATCGAGGCCATCAAGGAGTGCTCCGACCTGGCCCCGCTGCACAATCCCGCCAACCTCATCGGCGTAGCTGCCTGCCAGGCACTGATGCCCGGCACGCCCATGGTCGCCGTTTTCGATACCGCTTTCCATCAGACCATGCCCGAGAAGGCTTACATGTATGCCCTTCCCCTGAAATATTATGAGAAGTACCGCGTGCGCCGCTACGGCTTCCACGGGACCAGCCACTCCTACGTCTCCAAACGTGTCGCGGAAGTCATCGGCAAGCCTTATGACAGCCTCAAGACCATCGTCTGCCATCTGGGCAACGGAGCCAGCATCTCCGCCGTCAATCACGGCAAGTGCGTGGACACTTCCATGGGCCTGACCCCCCTGGAAGGCCTGATCATGGGCACCAGAAGCGGCGATCTCGATCCCGCTATCATCGAGTTCCTGGCCAACAAGGAGAACCTGACCGCTGCCGGTGTCATCAACATCCTGAACAAGAAATCCGGCGTCTACGCCCTCTCCGGCGAGCTCAGCTCCGACTTCCGTGATCTGGAGTCCGGATACAAGAACGGCAACAAGAAGGCCCAGCTGGCCGTGGATGCTTTCTGCTACAATGTCGCCAAATACGTCGGCGCCTACGCGGCAGCCATGAACGGCGTGGACGTGATCGCCTTCACCGCCGGTATCGGCGAGAACAGCCCCTTCGTCCGCGAGAAAGTGCTCGCCTATTTCGGCTATCTCGGCATCGACGTGGACGAGGCAGCCAACGCCAACAGAGGCAAGGATATGAGGATCTCCACTCCCGACAGCAAGGTGGCGGTCTATGTCATCCCCACCAATGAAGAGCTGGCCATCGCGAGAGAGACTTTTGCCCTCTGCAAATGATCAGAGGTCTTAAAGAGACTTCTTCCCTCTGCAAGTGATCACAGGTCGTAAATAAACTGTCCCGCCTGTCGGACACCGGTACGGTACCGGGCCCCGGGCGGGACAGTTTCTTTCATGGATCAGTATTCCTGCGGTCAGGGATCTGCGGAGCGGCGTGATCGCCGGGTCAGCCCTGCTTTTTTCTGTCGGCGGCTCTCTGCATCCGGCGGAGGACTTTATCCGTGCGCACTTTCTGCAGGAGCCTGCGGTACTCCTCCAGCCTGGCGCGGGAACTCTCATTCAGGGCGCCGGGGGCACTGCTGTCGGTGATCCCCAGCAGATAGTCGGTGTTGGTGTTGTACAGAAGAGCCAGCCGGATCAGGACGGAGACGGGGATATCGTTTTCTCCCGTTTCATATTTGGAATAACCCGTCTGGGACATCTTCAGTATTTCGGCCACGTCTTTCTGGCTCAGATCATGATCCTCACGCAGATCCCGGATCCTTTTATACATGGGGACGACCTCCTGTCATTTATCGTGTATCACAGCAGATTATAGGACGTAAGAGAACGTGGATGAGCCTTTTAACCTCATACAGGTTGATATTGGTAAAAAGTCTGTTGACAAAACCGGACGAACTGGGTACAATGTCTTTTGCGTGACTAAAGATGTAAGGAGGTGTTAAGATGTCTATCTGCCCTAAGAATAAATCCTCGAAGAGCCACAGAGATATGCGGAGAGCGAACTGGAAGATGAACGCCCCGACACTTGTGAAGTGCAGCAAGTGCGGAGCTCTGACCATGCCTCACCGTGTCTGCAAGAGCTGCGGCAGCTACAACAAGCGCGAGATCGTCAAGGTCGAAGACTGACGCACTGAGCGCATCGAGCGAGATCATGATCTGAGACCCCGGGCCATGGAAATGGTCCGGGGTGTTTGATGTGCCCGGATCTATGGATCCCGGCAGGAGTACGGACCTGCCCGCGCGGCGCGGAAGGCACGCGGCACACCCTGTCGGGACAGCCCTTCTTGAAATCTGCGGGGGCTTTTAGTATATTGAGTATGAACAGCAGTGACGGACTGCGCAAAGTTCCGTCCCCTGCGAGTCGAGGAGAGGAAAGGTTGACAGATGGCTGATATGCAAGAACTGGTGACAGTGGCTCTGGATGCCATGGGCGGCGACAACGCACCCGGCGAGATCGTCCGCGGCGCGGTGGACGCGCTGAATGGCAATGCGGGCGTCCGCGTGATCCTGGTCGGCAGGCAGGAGGAGATCGAAAAGGTCCTGGCAGGTCTCGGCAATTATCCGAAGGACAGGCTCTCCATCCGGCACGCCTCCGAGGTGATCGAGATGGGCGAGCCGCCGGTCAACGCCCTGCGCAGGAAGAAGGATTCCTCCATCGTCGTGGGCATGAAGATGGTGCGCGCCGGGGAGTGCGATGCTTTCATCACCGCCGGTTCCAGCGGTGCGGCCCTGGCGGGAGGCCAGCTCCTGGTCAAGAGGATCAAGGGCATCGAGCGTCCGCCTTTTGCCCCCATCCTTCCCTCCGCCAAGGGCCCGGTCCTTCTGGTGGACTGCGGCGCCAACATGGATCCCCGCCCCTCTCATCTGGTGCAGTTTGCGCAGATGGGCAGTCTGTATATGAAGAACATGTGCGGGATCGAGTCCCCCAGAGTTGCCATCGTCAACGTCGGAACGGAGGAGGAGAAGGGCAACGCCCTGGTCAAGGAGACCTACCCGCTCCTGCAGGCCTGCGAGGGGATCAACTTCATCGGCAACATCGAGGGCCGGGAGATCCCGGCCGGCGGCGCGGACGTGGTGGTGACGGATGCTTTTACCGGCAACGCGATCCTGAAGACCCTGGAGGGCACTGCTTCCGTGCTGATCCACGGGATCAAGGATTCCATCATGCAGAGCACGCTGACCAAGATAGGCGGCCTTCTGGTCAAACCGGCCCTGAAGGACCTGCTCAGGAAATTCGACGCGACGGAATACGGCGGGGCCCCCATGCTGGGCCTGACCGGCCTCGTGGTCAAGTGCCACGGCAATTCTACAGCCAAGGAGATCCGCAAGTCCATAGAACAGTGCATCCTGTTCAAGGAGAAGAGGATCAACGAACAGCTGGCGGAGGCCATGGCCCCGGAGCCGGCGGAGTGACTGCCGGGGACGGATCATTATCTTTCGGGAGATATCACCTGAACGGTGAGCATGTATCACACTACAGCATATCAGGAAACTGTGAAGGAGAAAAACATGGATATCGAATTCAAAAAGCTTTGTGGGATCATTGCGGATGTACTGGGTGTTGACGAAGCAGAGATCACCAAGGACACCACCTTTGAGGATGACCTGGGAGCGGATTCTCTGGATGTCGCGCAGATCGTCATGGGGATCGAAGAGGAATTCGGCCTGGAAGTGGATCTGGACAGTGTCGGCAAGATCACGACCGTGGGAGAAGCACTTGATCTGATCCACTCCGCCGTGGAGGGATAAATGTCGCATCTCTTAACACTGGAAGACCGAATGGGTTACCACTTCCGGGAGCGAAGTCTCCTGGAATGTGCGCTGACCCATTCTTCCTACGCAAACGAACAGAAGATACGCAGGACCGAAGACTACGAGCGGCTGGAATTTCTGGGAGACGCCGTGCTGGAGATGATCTCCAGCGCCTATCTCTACAGGCAGTGTCCGCAGAGCCCGGAGGGAGACCTCTCCAGGATGCGGGCCGCCCTCGTGTGTGAACCTGCGCTGGCACGCTGCGCTCTGGCACTGGACCTTTCCGCCTACATCCGTGTGGGAAGAGGCGAGGAGCAGTCGGGCGGGCGGTTCCGCGACTCCATCGTCGCGGATGTGATGGAGGCCATCATTGGCGCCATGTACCTGGACAGCGGCAGCGCTGAGGAGCCGGAGAAGTTCATCCGGCGCTTCATCCTGAGAGACCCTCAGGAGGCCATCCTTCACAGCGATGCCAAGACCATGCTGCAGGAGAAGGTCCAGAGCCTGGGCCTGCAGGTACACTATGAACTCCTCTCCGAGAGCGGACCGGACCATGATAAGGTCTACCGCATCGGTGTCTTTCTGCAGGACAGGCTCCTTGCGGAGGGAGAGGGACGTTCCAAGAAGACCGCGGGACAGGAGGCAGCTTACGCCGCCCTTGCACGCGGAAACAGAGAACCGGGATTATTTACATGTATCTGAAGAGTATAGAGATCCAGGGGTTTAAATCTTTTGCCACCAAGATCCGATTTGAATTCCATAACGGCATCACAGCGATCGTAGGGCCCAACGGCAGCGGCAAGAGCAACGTGGCCGACGCGGTCAGATGGGTGCTGGGAGAACAGAGAGTCAGGCAGCTGAGGGGCCATTCCATGCAGGATGTGATCTTTGCAGGGACCGAGCTCAGGAAGCCGCTTGGCTCCGCCTATGTGGCCATAACGCTGGACAACAGCGACGGAAAACTGCCCATCGCCTACGAAGAAGTGACGGTGGCCCGCCGCATCTATCGCAGCGGCGAGAGCGAGTACCTTCTGAACGGCAGCGTCTGCCGTCTGCGGGACGTGCAGGAACTGTTCTACGACACCGGCATAGGCAAGGAAGGGTATTCCATCATCGGCCAGGGCCAGATCGACAAGATCCTCAGCGACAAGCCGGAGGACCGGCGGGAACTGTTCGACGAGGCCGCGGGGATCGTGAAGTTCAAGCGGCGCAAGGACACCTCCCTGAAGAAACTGGCCAGCGAGCGGGACAACCTGACGAGGGTCAGCGATATCCTGCAGGAACTGGAACGTCAGATCCCGTCCCTGGAGAAACAGTCCGAAAAGGCGCGCATCTGGCTGCGCCTGCGGGACGAGCTGCGCTCCCTGGACGTCAACGCTTTCCTGCTGGAGAACGAAAAGAGCGTCACCGAGCTCTCGGACCTTGAACACAAGGAGGAGATCGCCGCCTCCGAACTGGCACAGGCCAGGGAGGAGAGAGAGGCCGCTGCGACCCGTTCCGAAGAGCGTGAGACCGCCCTGGCAGAGCTGGAGAGACAGATCGAAGATCTGCGGAGCCGCATCACCGGCGCCAGTGTCATCCGGAGCCGTCTGGAGGGCGACTGCAAGGTCCTGGAGGAGCAGATCCGCGGCTCGCTCCAGAACGAGGAGCATTTCCGCGAGCGCTTGAGCTCCGTGGAGGGAGAACTCGGCAGGAGACAGGAGGAACTGGACTCCCTTCTGCACGGCAAAAACACCGTCGACGAGCAGGTGGCTCAGCTGCGGCACAGCCGCGAGGAGGCACAGGCCCTGCTCGGCACCACAGAGGAGGAGATCCGAACGCTGTCGGAGACGCTGGAACAGGGCCGCCAGGAGGTCCTGGACATCGTGTCCCGCAGGGCCACGATCCGCTCCCGGCTGGCTTCCCTGGAGACCAGGGCGACGCAGCTGACGGAGCAGCGGATCGAGGTGCAGCAGCGGATGCAGGATCTGCAGTCCAGCGAGGATCTTCAGAAACAGAAGATCACGGAACTGCGGGAGGAATTTGTCCGCATCGGCGACAGGATCCGCGAGAACGAGGCGGAGCGCGGGCAGATCGAGGAGCAGATCGCCGGCATGAAGGAGCGTCTCGGGGCCGAGGATGCGGAGCTCCGGGAGGCGCAGCTGCGCTATCACCAGGACAAGTCCCGGCTGGAAGCGCTGATCAACCTCGCCGAGCGCTACGAGGGATTTGGCGGCAGCGTGCGCCGCGTCATGAACGAGAAGAAGAGGGACCGCCGTGTCATCGGCGTAGTCGCCGACCTCCTCAAGACGGACAAACGCTACGAGACCGCCATTGAGACCGCCCTTGGCGGCAGCATACAGAACATCGTCACGGAGGACGAGGCCACAGCCAAATCCATGATCGAACTTCTCAAGCGCGAGAAGGCCGGCCGGGCAACTTTTCTCCCCCTGACCTCCCTGAAGGATCCCCAGCCTCTGCGGCAGAAACAGATCCTGGGAGAACCCGGCATCATCGGGACGGCGGACCGGCTGGTCAGGACCGACGAGCGGTACAGGAGCGTGGCGGAGAACCTGCTGGGACGGATCGTGGTGGCCGACACCTTCGACCACGCCGCAGCTGCGGCGGCCAGATACGGGCAGAGCGTGCGCATGGTGACCCTGGAGGGCGAGCTCTTCGCTCCCGGCGGCGCGATCAGCGGCGGCGCCTTCAAGAACAACAGCAATCTTCTGGGCCGGCGCAGAGAGATGGAAGAACTGCGCCGCAGGGTCTCGGAGGACGAGGAGCAGATCCGCGCCCATGAGCAGGCCATCGAGGACACCAAGCAGGAGCGCAACGTGCTGCGCACGCGCCTGGAGGAAGGGCGCACCGCGCAGCAGAAGCTGTTTCTGGAGCAGAACACCGTCCGTGTCAACATACAGACGGAGATCGAGAAACAGGAACAGTCCAGCGGCAGCGCGGAGGAACTGGAGCGGGAGATCGAACGCCTGGCAGCTGAGCTGACGCAGACGCGTCAGGAGATGAACGCCCAGGCCGGAGAACTGACCGGTTCCGAGGAGCGGGAAGCAGCAGTCTCCGCGGCCAACGCCGATGCGGAGACGCAGCTGTCGGCACTGCGTGAGAAAGAGTCGGAGCAGGCCGCTGCGGCTGCGCGCTGGGACGTGGAGATCGAGAAGATCGCCCAGCAGCAGTCCTTTGAGGAACAGAACATCCTGCGCCTGCGGGACGAAGTCGGCCGCTACGCCCTCGAACAGAAGGAACTGACCGAGGGGATCGCACAGAGCGGCCTGGACAGAGAAGAGAAGAACGGAAGACTGCAGATGCTGCGGGAACGCATCGAGAGCGCCGACTCGCAGAAAGAGGACGGCTCCAGGGAACTGACCGCCCTCGGGGATGAGAAGGCCCGCCTGCAGGCCCTTCAGAAAGAAGATGCCTCCCACAGGGAGGAACTGGCGACCCGGATCGCCGGCCTGGACAAGGAGTGCTTCCGCCTGTCCTCCCGCCGCGAGCGGGTGCAGGAGTCCGTGGACGAGCAGGTGGCCTACATGTGGGAGGAGTATGAACTCACCCTCTCCCAGGCCAGGGAGCTCCGGGACGAGACGATGGGAGAACTGCCCGCACTGAAGCGGGAGATCACAGCGCGCAAGAACCAGATCAAAGAGCTGGGCAGCGTCAACGTGGGCGCCGTGGAAGAGTATAAAGAACTGATGGAGAGGTATACTTTCCTCAGGACCCAGCACGACGACCTGACGGAAGCGGCGGCAGCTCTGGAGAAGATCATCGCCGACCTGGACGAATCCATGCGCAGGCAGTTCAGGGAGCAGTTCGAACGGATCATGAAGGAGTTCGACAAGGTCTTCAAGATCATGTTCGGCGGCGGCACGGGCAGACTGGAACTCATGGAGGGAGAGGATCTGCTGGAGGCAGGCGTGCGGGTCATCGCACAGCCGCCCGGCAAGAAGCTCCAGAACATGATGCAGCTGTCCGGAGGAGAGAAGTCCCTCACCGCTATAGCGCTGCTTTTTGCCATTCAGAACCTGAAACCGTCGCCCTTCTGTCTGCTGGACGAGATCGAGGCGGCGCTGGACGAGAGCAATGTGCTGCGGTTCGCGGAATATCTGCACAAACTGACGGAGCACACGCAGTTCATCGTGATCACCCACAGGCGGGGCACCATGGAGGAGGCAGACCGCCTCTACGGCATCACCATGCAGGAGAAGGGCGTCTCCGCGCTCGTGAGCGTGGACCTGATCGATGAGGATATGGATGTGACGGTATTTCCCGGCAGGGACAATGCCGGCAGCAGAGAATAAAGGAAACGACATACCGGAGACAGGAGATCCAGATGGCGGAGAAAACAGGCTTTTTTGCACGGCTCGTGGCCGGGCTGACCAAAACGAAGGAAAATCTGACCGACAGCCTCGAACAGGTCTTCAACGACTATGAGAAAGTCAGCGAAGAGTTTCTCGACGAGCTGGAGGAGACCATGATCCGGGGCGATATCGGTATCCGGACCACGGAGGAACTGCTGGACGACCTGCGGGAGAAGGTGCGGGACGAACGGATCCGCTACGCGGCGGACTGCCGCCAGGAGCTGATCCTGGGGATCCGCAACAAGCTCCGGCAGGATGAGCACGCCTATGATTTTGAAAAGGGACCGTCGGTGATCCTCGTGGTGGGCGTGAACGGCGTCGGCAAGACCACCACCATCGGCAAACTCGCCGCCAACTACCGCAGGGCGGGCAAGCGCGTTCTGATCGCGGCAGCGGACACTTTCCGCGCAGCAGCCAACGAGCAGCTGACCGTCTGGGCCAAACGCGCCGGCGTGGATCTGATCGGGGCTCCCGAAGGCGCGGATCCGGCGAGCGTGGTCTTCGATGCCGTGCAGGCCGCTAAAGCCAGGCATACGGACCTGCTTTTCGTGGACACGGCCGGCAGACTGCACAATAAGAAGAATCTGATGAGCGAACTGGCCAAGATCGACCGCATCATCACCCGGGAGTTCCCGGAGTGCATGCGCGAGAACTGGGTCGTGGTGGATGCCACCACCGGCCAGAACGCGGTGGCGCAGGCCAGGGAGTTTTCCAAGGCCGCACAGCTCACGGGCATCGTCCTCACCAAGATGGACGGCACGGCCAAGGGCGGCATAGCGATCGGCGTGCAGAGCGAACTGGGCGTGCCGGTCAAGTTCATCGGCGTGGGAGAGAAGATCGAGGATCTGCAGCGGTTCCACCCGGATGAATTCGTGGACGCGCTGTTCTACTGACAGACAGGCAATTGACGGAAAAGAGGGCAGACGATGAGCGAAACACTGACATTGGACCGGTTTGAGGAGGCGTACGAGACAGTCAGCCGTGTGACGCTGAACACGGAACTGATCTATTCGGATTACTTCAGTGAGATCACCGGAGGGAAGGTCTGGCTCAAGCCGGAGAACATGCAGCGGACGGGGGCTTACAAGGTGCGCGGCGCCTACTATAAGATCAGTACTCTGACCGCGGAGGAGAGGAAGAGAGGCCTGATCACCGCTTCCGCCGGCAACCATGCCCAGGGCGTAGCCTATGCAGCGCGGGAATTCGGGGCCAGGGCCGTGATCGTCATGCCCACCACCACGCCCCTGATCAAGGTCAACCGCACCAAGGCGCTGGGAGCGGAAGTGGTCCTCCACGGGGACATCTATGACGAAGCCTGCGCCCGCGCGCTGCAGCTTGCGGAGGAGAAGGGCTACACCTTTATCCATCCTTTCGACGATCTCCTCGTGGCTGCCGGACAGGGCACCATCGCCATGGAGATCATCAAGGATCTGCCCCTGGTGGACGTCATCCTGGTACCGGTGGGAGGCGGCGGCCTGGCGACGGGCGTCAGCACCCTTGCCAAGCTCCTCCGTCCCGGTGTGCGGGTGATCGGCGTGGAGCCGGAAGGCGCCGCTTGTCTGAAGGCCTCCCTGGAGAGAGGTGAAGTCACCACCCTTCCCAAAGTCAATACCATCGCCGACGGCACAGCCGTGCAGACACCGGGCAGACAGATCTTCCCCTATCTGCAGAAGAACCTGGACGAAGTCATCACCGTGCCGGACGAGGAGCTGGTAGTGGCTTTCCTGGATATGGTGGAGAACCACAAGATGGTGGTGGAGAACTCCGGCCTCCTGACGGTCGCTGCCCTGCGGCATGCGGACCTCCGGGGCAAAAAGGCCGTCTCCATCCTCAGCGGCGGCAACATGGACGTGATCACCATGTCCAGTGTAGTGCAGCAGGGTCTGATCCTCCGCGACAGGATCTTCACGATCTCTGTGCTGCTCCCCGACAAGCCGGGAGAGCTCCACAGAGTCTCCGGCATCATTGCAGAGGCGGGCGGCAACGTGATCCGTCTGGAGCACAACCAGTTCGTGACCATCAACCGCAATGCGGCGGTGGAGCTCAGGATCACGCTGGAAGCTTTCGGGACGGAGCACAAGAACAGTATCATCCGCACCCTTGCGGAGAACGGCTACGAGCCCAGGCAGGTGCAGATCAGTATCTAAGACGATGCAGAGAGGGACGGAAATGGATCAGGAAAAGAATCCCGTCAGACGTGCCGGTCTGTACCGGTGGAATATCATCCTCCTGAGCCTGGTCACCATGCTGTCCGCGGCAGGGGCTCTGTATCTGCGGGAGCAGCTGCGCAAAGCCTGGGACCCGGGGGCGGATTCCCCTTACAGTTCCTCCAAGATCGAAGCGCTCAAACAGCAGGCGGCGGAGCGGGAGCGCGAGGAGGTCCTGGCGGAGATCCGCAGCTCTCTGGAGGAGGGCACGACCGTCTCGGGCATGCTCCGCGAGATGTTCGACACCGACATCGTGGTCACGGGAGGCGGACGGTACTGGTTCACGCCGCTGGACGAGAATGCCGGCCTGAGCAGTGTGCAGCGCGGGGACATCGAGATCCGGGAGGACGGGACCGTGCGCTACGCCGGGACGGAACGGGGCGTCTCAGTCGTCCGGGGCATCGACGTGTCGGAGAACAACGGTGACATCGACTGGGAGAGGACGGCGGGAGACCAGCTGGCTTTTGTCATGGTCCATCTGGGCAGAGGCGCTGCGGACGGGACCGTGGAGCAGGACCGGCGCTTTGCGCGCAACGCCGCCGGCGCTCTGCAGAACGGGCTCGCCGTGGGCTGCTACATGGAGATCGACGCGGAGGATCCGGAGAGCATAGCGGACCAGGCCCGCTTCATGGCGGAGACCCTGGAGCCCTACGTCTCCCGTTTCACCTACCCCGCCGCGCTGATGGTGCATCTGCCGGAAGGACACGAGGACAGTGCGGAGGAGCTGCGGAAGGAGCGGTCTGATGCCTTGGAGAAAGCCTGCGCCATGCTCGAGGAAGCGGGCTGCACGCCCGTGATCGGCGGCGATATCGCCGCGCTCTCCCTGTACGTAGATCCCCTGATCCTCAGGGACAGAGAGAAGTGGTACACCGGTTTTGACGAGACGCTGTATTATCCCTACCACTGGATGATGTGGCAGTACCGCGCGGGCGGGACCGTGGAAGGCATCTCCGGAGACGTGGATCTGAATATCCGCCTCTTCCGGGAGGAGTGACAGGCGCAGGAGGAGCACACAGGTGGAGAAAATCGTAGAGCAGGGGATCCTGTATGATTTTTACGGGGCCCTTCTGACAGGCCATCAGCAGAGGATCTATGAACAGGCCGTGTATGAGAACCTCTCGCTCAACGAGATCGCGGAGCAGGAGGGCATCAGCCGCCAGGCTGTCCATGACCTGCTGCAGCGCTCGACCCGGCAGATGCAGCGCTACGAGGACAAGCTCGGCATGATCGGCCGCTTCCGGAGACTGCGGGAGGACGCTGAGACGCTCAGGCGTCTCGCGGAGAGCGATCAGGACGCCCCGGAGCTCCGGGCGGGCGCCGGCGCGCTGGCGGAACGGATCCTGAGGGATCTGGAGTGACAGAGGAAAGAAATGCAGGATGTCAAGAAAAAACACTTGACACCCTGTTTTTTATTGATACAATAGAACAGTCGGACATTGTGCATATTGAGGGATAGAAATGGCTTTTGACAGTCTTACCGACAGACTCACAGGGATATTCAATAACCTCCGCGGCAAGGGGAGGCTGACCGAACAGGATGTGCGCACCGCGCTGAGAGAGGTCAGGCTGGCTCTTCTGGAAGCGGATGTCAATTTCCGCGTGGTCAAGCGTTTTATCGCCACGGTGGAGGACCGGGCCATCGGCCAGGATGTCATGAGCGGCCTGAATCCGGCCCAGATGGTGATCAAGATCGTCAACGAAGAGATGATCTCTCTGATGGGATCGGAGACGACGGAGATCACGCTGAGGCCCGGCGGAGAGCCCACAGTCCTGATGATGGTCGGCCTGCAGGGCGCAGGCAAGACCACCACCGCAGCCAAGATCGCCGGCAAGTTCCGCCAGAAGGGCAGGAAACCGCTGCTCGTGGCCCTGGACGTGTACCGGCCGGCGGCCATCAAACAGCTGCAGGTGAACGGCGAGAAGCTGGGCATCGAGGTGTACGCTCCCAAAGGGAACGAGGCCCCCGCCCGGATCGCCCGGGAAGCCATGGCCTATGCGGAGAAGAACCATCACAACCTGGTGATCCTGGATACGGCAGGCCGTCTCCAGATCGACAAGGATATGATGAAGGAGCTGGAAGAGATCAAGAAGGCCGTCCCCGTGACGGAGACCCTTCTGGTCGTGGACGCCATGACCGGTCAGGAGGCGGTGAATGTCTCCAAGACCTTTGACGCCAAGGTCGGCGTGGACGGCGTGATCCTCACCAAGCTGGACGGCGATACCCGCGGCGGTGCCGCACTTTCGATCCGCGCGGTGACCGGCAAGCCGATCCTCTACGTCGGTATGGGCGAGAAGCTCAGCGACCTGGAGCAGTTCTATCCGGACCGCATGGCCGGAAGGATCCTGGGAATGGGCGACGTCCTGACCCTCATCGACAAGGCCCAGGAGGCCCTGGACAAGGAGGACGAGGAGAAGGCCAGGGAGATGACCGGCCATCTCCGCAAGGGCAAGTTCGATTTCAACGACTATCTGGCCAGCATGGAGCAGATGCACAAGATGGGCGGTCTGTCCAGCGTCCTGAGCATGATGCCCGGCATGGGGATCAGCAGGGACCAGCTGGAGGGCGCCATTGACGAGAAGCAGCTCAAGCGCACGGAGGCGATCATCCTCAGCATGACCCCCAAAGAGCGCGCCAACCCCAAGCTCCTGACGCCCCAGCGCAAGTTCCGGATCGCCAAGGGATCCGGCAACAGCGTCGCTGACGTCAACCGTTTCATCAAGCAGTTCAACCAGATGCAGCAGATGATGAAACAGATGGGCGGCGGCAGGAAGGGCAGACGCAGAGGCGGCAGCCCCTTCGGCGGCCTGGGCGGCCCGGGCGGCATGTTCGGCAGCAAACGCGGCGGTTTCCCGTTCTGACGGGACAGCATATAGAGCAACATTTTACAAACAGAAGGAAACATTATTCCGGTAAGGAGGAAACAGACAATGGCAGTTAAGATCAGATTGACCAGGATCGGTGAGAAGAAGGTCCCCATGTACAGGATCGTTGTGGCGGACGCCAATGCCCCCAGAAACGGCCGCAGCATCGATGAGATCGGTTCCTACAATCCCAACACGGATCCCAGCACCGTGAAGGTGGACGTGGAAGCAGCCAAGAAGTGGCTCGCCAACGGCGCTCAGCCCACCACCGTGGTCAAGAGACTCTTCAAGCAGGCCGGTGTTCAGTAAGACCGGGACCGGACAGGATCATAAGATCAGAAGGGCTTTAACCATGAAAGAATTAGTGGAGGTCATCGCCAAGGCGCTGGTCGAGCACCCGGAGGAGGTCACCGTCACGGAGAAGAAAGAGGGCAGGACGATCCGCGTCCACCTTCATGTGGCCCAGTCCGACGGAGGCAAGGTCATCGGCAGGAACGGCAGGATCGCCAGGGCGATCCGCAGTGTCGTCAAGGCGGCTTCGACTCTGGACGACACCAGAGTATATGTGGATATCGACAGTAAATGAAGCGGATCGAGAGATTTCAGGTAGGTGTCATAGCGGCGACGCACGGACTCAGGGGAGAGGTGAAGGTGTTTCCCACTTCCGATGAGCCCCGCCGTTTCGACACGCTGAAGGAGGTCATACTTGACACCGGCAGGGCGGAGCGCAGGCTCCGGATCCGCAGCGTCAAGTATTTCAAGCAGTTTGCTATCCTCGGATTCGAGGGCATGGACCGGATCGAAGACGTGGAGCGTCTCCGGGGAGCCAGTCTTCTCATCGACAGGGAGGATGCAGTGCCCCTGGAAGAGGGGGAGTATTTCATCCCCGATCTGCTGGGCATGAAGGTGATCACGGACACGGGCAGAGAGCTTGGAGAGCTGCAGGACGTGCTGCAGACCGGCGCCAACGACGTCTATGTCGTGGGCGGCAAGGGGAAGAAACAGCTCCTGCTCCCCGCCATCCCCGACTGTATCCTGAAAGTGGATACGGACAGCGCGGAGATGACCGTGCATCTCATGGACGGACTGGAGGAGCTCTGATCATGGTATTTCATGTGCTGACCCTGTTTCCGGAGATGATCCGGCAGGGCGTGGGGACGAGCATCCTCGCCAGGGCCATGGAACGGGGCCTGATCAGCCTGGATGCCGTGAACATCCGGGACTATACCAATAATAAGCACGGACGTGTGGATGATTATACCTACGGCGGCGGAGCAGGCATGCTGATGCAGGCGCAGCCCGTCTATGATGCCTGGGCATCCGTACAGGCCCGCATCCCGGAGGGGACCAGAGTCCTGTACATGTCCCCCCAGGGGCGCCGTTTCGATCAGGAGATGGCCAGGGAACTGGCCGGGGAGGAGCATCTCATCCTTCTCTGCGGACATTACGAAGGGATCGATGAGAGAGTCCTGGAGGAGATCGGGACTGAGGAGGTCTCCGTCGGGGACTATGTCCTGACCGGCGGCGAGCTGCCGGCCATGATCATCATCGACGCCGTCTCCCGCATGATCCCGGGAGTCCTCAGCAATCAGGAGTCCCCGCAGGGCGACTCGTTCATGAACGGTCTGCTGGAGTATCCGCAGTATTCCAGGCCGGAGGAATGGAGAGGCAGGCGCGTGCCGGAGATCCTTCTCTCCGGGGATCACGCCAGAGTGGATGCCTGGAGGATGGAACAGTCTCTGGAGAGAACGCGGGTCAGAAGACCCGACCTCTATGAGGCGTATAAGAAGGAACATCCGCCTGCACCCCCGAAACGCCGCAGGAAAAGGAGATCAGCCGCGGCTGAGACAGACGCTCCGATGAGCGGAGATACTCACCCGGCTGAAGCTGACGCATCCGTGAGCGGAGATGGCCCCGAAACGGGAGATAAAACCGCTTGCAATTGACGGGCGCCTGTGGTAAATTAACAATGCTGCGTTCTGCAGTATGCTGCAAGTATAGCACGGTGGTCCTCTGCCCCAGCGGGCGCACCCGCACCGGCTCCCTATGCCGGGCGGTATCTGACAGGCGGCTATGCCGGTCCTGTCCGCGGATCCGAGAGATCCGCCTGCACCGCGAGGACGGGCATGAACATACGGGAAAGGAATGAAGAGATATGAATCAGGAAGTCATCAAGGAACTGGAACAGGCACAGCTGAAAGCGGAAGTCCCGCAGTTTGAGACCGGCGATACCGTCCGCGTCCACAACCGCATCAAGGAAGGCAACCGCGAGAGAGTTCAGATCTTCGAAGGCGTCGTTCTGAAGATCCAGGGCGGCGGCGCGAGGACGACTTTCACAGTCCGTAAGGAATCCAGCGGTATCGGTGTCGAGAAGACCTGGCCCCTGCATTCTCCCAATGTCGAGAAGGTCGACGTCGTGAGGAGAGGTAAGGTCCGGAGAGCGAAACTGAACTACCTGCGCGGCCTCAGCGGCAAGAAAGCCAAGGTCAAGGCAAGGATGGACAGAAAGTGATCCCGAGACAGATCCGGGTGAGAGCCGCACTGTACAGGTGCGGCTCTTCGTGTATCCCGGAATAATGTCCCGGCGGGCAGGAAGAGGTGAAGATGACCAATTATCAATGGTACCCCGGGCATATGACCAAAGCCAGGCGCATGATGCAGGAGGACCTCAAACTGGTGGACCTGGTCATAGAGCTGGCGGATGCCAGGATCCCGCTGAGCAGCCGCAACCCCGACATCGACGGACTCTGTAAAGGCAAGAGCCGGATCCTCCTCCTCTGCAAGGCCGATCTGGCGGACCCGGAGGTGACGGCCGATTTCTGCCGGTATTTCGAGGGGCAGGGCATATCCGCCGTTCCGCTGGACGCGCGGACCAGGGCGGCCAACGGCACCATCCGCACCAGAGTCGAGGAGGCCTGCCGCGACAGGATCGAGCGCGACCGCCGCAGGGGGATCGTGGGCAGACCGCTGAGGGCCATGGTGGCGGGGATCCCCAACGTGGGCAAATCCACCTTCATCAATTCTTTTGCCGGCAGGGCGGGCGCCAAAACGGGCAACAAGCCCGGCGTCACCCGCGGCAGGCAGTGGATCCGCATGGACAGGAAACTGGAACTGCTGGACACGCCCGGCATCCTGTGGCCCAAATTCGAAGACCCGCAGGTGGGTGTCCGCCTGGCACTGACAGGCGCCATCCGGGAAGAGCTGCTCAACGAGGAGGAACTGGCGCAGACATTGCTGGGTTTTCTCCGCGAGAACTACCCGCAGCTGCTCAGGGAGCGGTATCTGGCGGATGTCCCCGGGGAGGAGATCCCCGGGAACCTGCAGGAGCTCCTGCAGCTGATCGCCGTCAGACGCAGTCTCCTGAGGGCCGGCGGGCTGCCGGATGAACTGCGCACGGCCAGGATCCTGCTGGATGAACTGCGGAGCGGCAAGATCGGACGCATCTCCCTGGAGACACCTCCGGAAAGGAAGGAAGCATGCTGAGATTTCTGAAATGGATCTGGGAACTCATCGTTTATATCGCGGTGATCCTTGTGCTGACCTGGCTGATCGTCCACTATGTGGTTCAGCGCACGGAGGTCAGCGGCACTTCCATGCAGCCCACTCTGCAGGACGGGGATCAGCTGATCACAGACAAGATCACCTACCGCTTCCGTTCCCCGGAGCGGTATGAGATCATCGTTTTTCCCTATGCCTACAGGGAGAACACCTACTATATCAAGAGGATCATCGGGCTGCCCGGGGAGACCGTCCGCATCGACGACGGCGGGACCATCTATATCAACGGCAAGGCCCTGAATGAGAAGTACGGCAATTCCGTGATCACCTACGCTGGCGTCGCCTCCCAGGAGATCCGTCTCGGGGCAGATGAGTATTTTGTCCTGGGCGACAACCGGGGGAACAGCGAGGACAGCCGTTTCAGCGACGTGGGCAATATCAACCGCAGTGATATACTGGGCAGGGCTTTTGTCCGGATCTATCCGTTCGAAGAGTTCGGGATGATCCACTGAGAGACGGCGGGAGCGGCTTATGACGGAGAAACAGCGCCTTGCGGCTGAAAAGAAACAGCAGAAACTGCTGAAAGAGCAGGAACGTGTGGCACAGATGCGCCGCTTTGAAAGAGAACTGACCTCCGGGATCCCGGAGGGCGGACTGCTGTGCGGGATCGACGAGGCGGGGAGAGGCCCCCTGGCGGGACCTGTGTCCGCCGGCGCCGTGATCCTGCCCCCGGACCACGACATCCTGTATCTCAATGATTCCAAGAAACTCAGTGCCGCCCGCAGGGAACAGCTCTACGAGGAGATCGTGCGGGAGGCGGTGGCCTGGTCGGTCGTCTTTGTGGGACCGGAGAGGATCGATGAGATCAATATCCTGCAGGCGACGTATGAGGCCATGCGCTCAGCCGTGGGAGAGGTCTGCAGACAGCTGCGCCTGCGCAGGGAGAGTCTGGGAGATCCCTCCGCGCCGGAGGCGCCCGCGGCCCTGGTCAATGACGCCGTGCGGATCCCCGGCATCGACATCCCCCAGTACCCGGTGATCAAAGGAGACGCCAGGTGCCTCTCCATCGCCGCCGCCAGCATCCTGGCCAAAGTGACCAGAGACCGCTACATGCTGGAGATGGACGCGGTCTACCCGGAGTACGGATTTGCGGGCCACAAGGGATACGGGACGGCGGAACACAGGGACGCGATCCTGCGCTGCGGCCCGTGTCCCATCCACAGGAAGAGTTTTCTCACCAGGATCATCGGGGAGTAAATGACGGAAGAGAACAAGAGACAGCTCGGCACCGCCCAGGAAGAGGCGGCGGCCCTTCTGCTCCGCAGAAAGGGCTATACCATACTCGCACACAGCTACCGGACCAGAGGAGGGGAGATCGATCTGATCGCCCGGGATCCGGAGGGCGTGCTCGTCTTTGTGGAGGTCAAGTACCGGAGGGACAGGCGCGTCTTCGATCCGCTGGCAGCCGTGGACAGAAAGAAACAGCGCCGCATCTCAAGAGCGGCGCTGTGGTATTTTCGGGAACAGGGGCTGCCTGAGCAGACTGCCTGCCGTTTCGATGTGATCGGGATCAGCGGGGAGGGGGCAGTGCACCACATCCGCAACGCGTTTCCCTTCACTCCGTGAGGGGCGGATCAGAACTCCGCCTGCTCTATGATGCGCATGTCGTTCTCCGTGGACTGGCCCATGCCCGCCGCCTTCAGGATGCGGTGGATGCGGTCCGTGGGGGTGCGCATGTTGGTGAGCGTGGCATCGTGGTTGGTGGCGTCGATGATGGTGGCCATGTAGCGGCCCATCTCCGCCGGTGCGAACCACTTGCGGTCGGCCAGTTCCGGCGGCTGCCAGGTCAGGTCCGTAGTGACGCAGAAATCGAACCACCCCTTCTCAAAGGCATCGTCGAACCGGTCCAGTCCGTCCGTGAACAGGCCGAACGTGGTGCAGAGAAAAACGCGCTTGGCGTGCATGCGCTCCTTCAGCTGGCGGGAGGTATCCAGGATGCTGCCGCCCGAGGAGATCATGTCGTCGATGATGATGGCGTCCTTGCCATCGAGGTCGGTCCCCAGGAACTCATGGGCGACGATCGGGTTCTTGCCGTTCACGATGTGGGCGTAGTCGCGGCGCTTGTAGAACATGCCGGTGTCCGCGCCGATCACGTTGGCAAAATATACCGTACGGGCCAGAGCGCCTTCGTCGGGGCTGATGACCACGATATGGTCCTTGTCCACGATCAGGTCGGGCACGGCGTGCATCAGCGAACGCAGGAACTGGTAGGGCGTGGTGAAGTTGTCGAAATAGAGAAGAGGAGAGACGTTCTGGATCCGGGGATCGTGGGCGTCAAAGGTGATGAAATTGTCGATGCCCATGTCGGCCAGTTCCTTGAGCATCATGGCGCCGTCGAGGGATTCCCGTCCGCTGCGGTGATGCTGTCTGCCTTCATAGAGGAAGGGCATGATCACGTTGATGCGGTGCGCCTTGCCGTTGATCGCGGCGATGACCCTCTTCAGATCCTGGAAATGATCGTCCGGGGACATGTGATTGGTCATGCCGAACATCTCATAGGTCAGGGACCAGTTGGTGACGTCGACCAGGATGTAGACGTCCTTGCCGCGGGCAGATTCCTG
>CAMOJW010000024.1 GCA_946617225.1 uncultured Lachnospiraceae bacterium | reverse complement strand
ATTGAAGCCCTTGCCGATCATGAAGTCCCTGGCATAGGACAGGACTGCGGAATGAAGTCTCGCGATGTCTCCCATCAGATAATAGAAGCCGTTGCCCGCCACGCGCCCGGCGCTGTCCAGGTCGATGCCGTCAAAGCTCTCCATGATCTGCGTGTGGTAAGGGATCTCGTACTCCGGAACGACCGGATCGCCGTACTTCTGAATCTCTACGTTCGCGCTGTCGTCGGGGCCGATCGGAACGGAAGGATCGATGATGTTCGGGATCAGGAGCATGTCCTTGCGGACGATCTCATCTGCCTCTTTCTTGATCTCATCCAGCTCGGCGAGGCGCTCGTTGTTCTTCTGGACCTGCGCGCGGACAGCGGCCGCCTCTTCCTTTTTGCCCTGCTTCATCAGCATGCCGATCTCCTTGGAGATCTTATTCTTGGAAGCGCGGATATCATCGGCTTCTTTCTGTGCCTCGCGGGCTCTCCTGTCGTATTCGATCACCTCGTCCACAAGGGGAAGCTTCACGTCCTGAAACTTCTTGTGGATGTTCTCCTTCACGATCTCGGGGTTCTCTCTCAGAAATTTAATGTCGAGCATAGCTGTTCTCCTCCCTCTATTTGTTTAGACAATTTTGTCTATCAGTCTCTCCAGGTCTTCCGTTCCGTAAAAGTCGATCTCAAGATGTCCGGAACCGCTCCCCTTGTCCAGGATCCGCACCTTGGTCTGCAGGGAGTTCTTCATCCGCTCCTCCAGCTGCTTATAGATGGCTTGCAGCTGCGGATCCGGTCCGGTGCTCTTCTCCCTTGCCTTGCGGGTACTCTTCCGGCCATTCTCACCGGTGAGCTCCCTGACCAGCTTCTCCACCTCGCGGGCGCTGAGCCCTTCCTCAGCTATCCTGCAGGCTGTCCGGTACTGCTCCTCCGGGATCGTGAGGGCCAGCAGCGGCCGGGCCTGGCCCATGGTGAGTGCTCCGTCGGCCAGCATCCTGCGCACCCGCTCCTCCAGCTTCAGCAGCCGGAGAGCATTGGTTATGGCCGTCCTGCTCCTGGAGACCCTCTGGGCGACTTCCTCCTGCTTCAGTCCGAACTCCTCCAGCAGTCTCTGATAGGCCTGTGCCTCCTCTATGGGATTCAGGTCCTCCCTCTGGATGTTTTCGATGAGCGACAGCTCCGTGATCTCCTGCTCCGTGTATTCCCGGATCACGACGGGGATCTCGTGGAGTCCCGCTTTCAGGGCCGCCCGCCATCGCCTCTCGCCGGCGATGATCTCGTAATGGTCTCCCCTGTCCTGTACCAGCAGCGGCTGCAGGATCCCGTACCTTTTGATGGAATCCGCCAGCTCCTCCAGCGCCTCCTCGTCGAACACTTCCCTGGGCTGTTTCCGGTTGGGCTCCACCTGGGAGATCCGCACGAGGACCGCTGCGCCGGACTGTGACGATCCGGTCTCCCGGTCCGGGGCAGGTGCTTTGTCGCCGGTATCTGCTGATATCTCTTCTGCCTCCGCGGGCTCTGTGACTGCCGGACTCCCGGCCGGCCCCTCCGCCGCCGGAATGACAGCCGGTCCTTCTGCAGCCGGCTCCTTTACAGGCTCCTCCACGGGCAGCATCTCTTCCTCATCGGAGAAAAAAACCTCCGTAGAAGCCCTGCTTCCGTCCCCCTCTGCCCCGCTCTGCGGCGGGTACATGGGAATGACCTGCGGGATCAGGGCATCCAGGCCTCTTCCCAGGCCTCCGTGCTTTCTTGCCATTTTCCCTCCTTATGGTCATTCTCAGACCATTCCGCTCTGCTCCTTCATCGTCTGACACCGGGTATCCACTTCCTCCGCCAGGGCCCGGTATGCCAGGGCGCCGGCAGATCTGGGATCATAACTGATGACAGATTCCCCGTATCCCGGCGCTTCCGCCAGCCGCACACTGCGGGGTATGACCGTCTCATACACATGCTGCTGCACGTGGGTCCTCACGTTTTCCACCACCTGTGCGGAGAGATTGGTCCTCGCGTCGAACATGGTAAAGACGATCCCCTCCACGTCCAGCCTGGGATTCAGTCTCTCTCTGACCAGATTGATAGTGTGGATGAGCTGGCTCAGCCCCTCCAGGGCGTAATATTCACACTGGATCGGCACCAGCACCGAATCCGCTGCCGTCATGGCGTTGACAGTGAGCAGGTTCAGGGAAGGCGGACAGTCCAGAAACAGATAATCGTAGTCCTCCCTGAGGTAATCCAGCGCGTCCCTGAGTATATATTCCTTCCTGTTGATTCCGATCAGCTCGATCTCGGCTGCCGACAGATTGATATTGGAACCGATCAGATCGATCCCCGGGATCACGGACCGCTGCACGGCCTCCATGACACTGCAGTCGTCCAGAAGCAGCTCGTAGACCGTATTCTCGAGGCTGTTCTTGTCCACGCCGAGCCCGCTGGTGGTATTCCCCTGGGGATCGATGTCGATCAGCAGGACCTTACGGCCTCTGTCAGCCAGGGCGGCAGAAAGATTGATCGCTGTCGTCGTCTTGCCGACGCCGCCTTTCTGATTTGCAATTGCAATGATCTTTCCCATCCGTTTCCCTCTCCGGTCGTTTGTTGCCAGATGTTCCTGCCTATCATAACACACATCTCAGAAAAGATGAATACCGTATAGGTTTCACAAAAAAAGATGTTTCACGTGAAACACTTTCCAGGAGATTAAGCTGTAAATGAATAAACATTCCGCAGGAGACCCGCTCTCGCTTAATCAGAAACGCAGCGGTACTAACATTTTTCCGTCGCTGTAAGCTCGGAAAAATGAAGTACCGGCGTTTCCGAAAAGTCTCCTGCTAAACGTTTATTCATCCGCCAGCTAATACCCGTTATTACAGGTTTATTCATGAAACATATTGTTTGGCTCTCTGGCTGGTATTCATGCTTTTTTTTGGGTTCTTTCTGGGTGTGGGGGCCATTTCAAAACATCTCCTACGTCTATATTTTTCATTAGGAAGGCACGAGAACCACTTAGGCAGGATTTGAATACAATGTGCAATAATTGCGTAAAGCCATAAAAACAGCCGCTTAATGCATAAACATTCCTCGAAGACCTTTCGGAAACGCCGGTACTTCATTTTTCAGAGCCGTAGGCGAATGAAAAATGTTAGTACCGCTGCGTTTCTGATGAGCGAGAGCGGGTCTTCGAGGAATCGTTTATGCATTGATTAGCTAATTGTCTTAGCTTTATTCAATTATTACCCTGTTTCAAAACTTATCCCAGTGGTTCTCGTGCCGGTGTCCCTGCCTTTCTGGGATACTTTTTGGGTGTGGGAGCTGTTTTCCGGATCCTGACCATGGATCTGCCGTACTCCGTGAGGGGCAGGCAGTACTCCGTGACGGCCGGATCGCCGCCTCCCAGGATCCTGACGGCTCTGGAAGCGGCCTGCAGTTCCTCCCGGATCTGGGCCGTCTTGTACGCCAGCAGGCAGCCGCCCTGACGGACAAAAGGAAGTGTATATTCGCAGAGCGTGCTCATGTTGGCCACAGCTCTGGAACAGACGATGTTGAACTGTTCCCTGAAGTCCTTCTGCCTGGCCAGATTCTCCGCCCTCGCATGGATGACGCGGACATTCCGGATCTCCAGTTTTGCGACAGTGTCCTCGAGAAAGCGGACGCGTTTGTTCAGGGAATCGACCAGTACCACTTCTGTCTCCGGAGAGAGGATCGCCAGCGGCAGTCCGGGAAAACCGGCGCCTGTGCCTATGTCCGCCATGCGCATCCCGGCTGTCGGGAGCTTCTCTACAGCCAATGCGGCGAGACTGTCCAGAAAGTGCTTCTCATAGACGTCCTGCTCCTCCGTGATGGTCGTCAGATTCATTACCTGGTTCCATGTGAGGAGATTATCCAGATAGGTCCTGAACTGCTGCATCTGCCGATCCGAAACTTCCAGATCCCAGTGGGACAGCTGCTCACGAAAACGAATTTCCAAGTTGGTATATTCACTCATAGGTCCGGCTCCTGTTATACAGATCCCCTGTTACACGCCAATGTTTCACGTGAAACATCTCTCTGTGTATCTCTTTGGGACGATGATCATCCCTTCCGGTGCAGCTTGTCCAGATAGATCAGAAGGACCGCTGTGTCCGCAGGTGTCACACCGGACAGGCGGGAGGCCTGACCGATGGAAGAGGGCCTGGCCTTCTGAAGCTTCTGCCTGGCCTCCAGACGCAGTCCCGCCATGGAGAGGTAATCCGTATCCTCCGGAAGGCGTCTGCTCTCCATCTTCTCGAACTGCTCCACCTGCCGCCTCTGCCTCTGGATATAGCCTTCATACTTGATGAAGATCTCCACCTGTTCAGCGACCTCCGCGGGAAGAGGAGAGGACTGCTGACGGACGGGATTCAAAGGGAGCAGGTCCCCGTAGTGGATCTCCGGTCTGCACAGGAGCTCCGCGAGAGAGCAGGCCGTCTTCAGAGGGGTCGTCCCAAGCTGCTCCAGGATCCTGCCGGTCTCAGCGGCAGCGCCGATGTAGATCTTCTTCAGTCTGGCGACCTCTTCCTCGATCATGGCCTGTTTTCGGAGGACTTTCTGATAGTCCTCTTCACTGACGAGTCCGCACTGATAGCCGTATTTTCTGAGCCGTATATCCGCATTATCCTGTCGCAGCAGCAGTCTGTATTCCGCGCGCGAGGTCATCATGCGATAGGGTTCCGTATTATCTCTGGTGACAAGATCATCGATCAGGACACCGATATACGCTTCCGAGCGCCTGAGGACCAGCGGTTCCCTGCCGCGGAGCTTGTTGCAGGCGTTGATCCCGGCGATCAGTCCCTGCGCGGCCGCCTCCTCATATCCGCTGGAGCCGTTGAACTGGCCGGCGCAGAAGAGTCCGTCGATATCCCTCGTCTCCAGAGACAGTTTCAGGAGATTGGCGTTGATACAGTCGTATTCGATGGCATATGCGTTTTTGACGATCACGCAGTTTTCCAGACCGGGTACGGTCCTGTACATTCGCTGCTGCACATCGTCGGGCATGGAGGAGGACATTCCGTCCACATAGACTTCGTTGGTGTACCTGCCCTCCGGCTCGATGAAGACATGATGCCTCGTCTTGTCGGCAAATTTGACCACCTTGTCTTCGATGGAAGGGCAGTAGCGGGGTCCTGTTCCCTCGATGATGCCGGCATAGATGGGAGAGCGGTCCAGGTTCGCGCGGATGACGGCATGGGTCTCTTCATTGGTATACGTGAGCCAGCAGGGGACCTGCTCGATCTGTACGGTCTCCGGATCGGTGGAGTAGGAGAAGGGCACGACCCTTTCATCCCCCTCCTGGATCTGCATTTTGGAATAGTCGATACTGCGGCCGTCCATGCGGGCGGGCGTGCCTGTCTTGTACCTCCTCAGCGGGATGCCCAGTTTTGTCAGAGAATCGCTGAGATGCGTGGATCTCTGCATACCGCTCGGGCCGGTCTCCGTGATGCTCTCGCCCACCAGGCAGCGGGCATTGAGATAAGTGCCGGTACAGAGAATGGCGATCCTGCAGTCATAGACTGTCCCCGTATGGATGCGGACCCCGCAGATCTTCCGCGGACTGCTATCCGTCGGCACGCCCGATCCCGCCTCTGCCGGAGATCCTGTCAGATCAGTCCCGCTCTGCTCGGTCAGCAGTTCCGTCACCTCCGCCTGACGGATGGTGAGGTGCTCCTGGGCTTCCAGTACCTGCCGCATGCTGCGGGAGTACTCCGCCTTGTCCGCCTGCGCGCGCAGGGAGTGGACGGCAGGTCCCTTGGAGCGGTTGAGCATGCGGGACTGCAGGAAAGTCTTGTCGATATTTCTGCCCATCTCACCGCCCAGAGCGTCGATCTCCCTCACCAGATGACCCTTGGAGGAACCGCCGATGTGGGGATTGCAGGGCATCATGGCGATGCTCTCCGTATTCATGGTAAAGAGCACCGTCTCAAAACCCAGTCTGCTGCAGGCCAGCGCAGCCTCACAGCCCGCGTGACCGCCGCCGATCACGCAGACATCCGTATGGATATGATATTCTTTCTTTTCAGGTATGCTCATCGTATGTCTCTCACTTGCCCATGCAGAATCTGGAGAAGATCTCCTCCACCAGATCATCCTCCACGGCTTCCCCGAGGATCTTTCCGAGGGCCGTATAGGCTGTCATCAGATCGATCGTGTAGAAATCCTCGCTGAGACCGGCCTCTATACTGTGCTGTACCAGCCGCAGAGCCTCCAGGGCCTCCCTGACCGCCTCTCTGTGGCGCATCGCCGTGAGGTGGACCTCATTGCTCCCGTGGCTCTGATCGGCGTGAAAGAGCCTGCGGATCGTCTCCTCCAGTTCCTGCATCCCTTCGCCCGTGCGGGCGGAGAAGGAGAGGAGAGGAAGGGACAGATCCCGGATCTCCTCCAGCGCGGTCAGATCCTCCTCCCGCAGCCGGGTCTCCAGATCCTGTTTGTTGAGGAGAACGATGCAGCGGATCCCCTCCTTCACGCGGTCCCTGATCAGGGCGCCTATCTGCCGGTCCTCGGGAGAAAGGGGCTGGGCCGCGTCCAGGATCCAGAGCAGCAGATCCGCATCACCGGCAGCTTCTCTGGCCCGCCTGACGCCCATCTCCTCGATCATATCCTCCGTGCTGCGGATCCCGGCGGTATCGGACACCAGCAGCGCCAGTTCTCCCAGCCGGATCCTCTCCCGGAGCACGTCGCGGGTGGTTCCCGGGATTTCGGTGACGATGGCCCGCTCCTCCCCGGCCAGAAGGTTCAGGAGGGAGGATTTGCCGGCATTGGGCCTTCCCAGGATCACAGTGCGGATCCCGTCCTGCAGGATCCTGCCGTCCTCCGCGTGCGCCAGCAGATCCTCCAGGTCCGCCGTCTCTCTCTGCAGGATCGCACCCAGTCTGTCGGGATATCCCTCCAGATCATAGCTCTCGGGATCGTCCAGGGCGGACTCGATGTAGGCCGTCTCATACAGGATCTCCTCCCGCACCTTCCGGATCCTTTCCGAGAGAGCTCCCCTGAGCTGGGCCATGGAGGTGCGCCTGGCATATTCACTGCCGGCTCCTATCAGGTCCATCACCGCTTCCGCGCGGGACAGGTCGATCCTGCCGCCCAGAAAAGCCTGTTTGGTGAATTCACCGGGTTCCGCCAGTCTGGCGCCCGCCTTCAGCACCAGCTCCAGGACTCTCTCCATGACGAACAGGCCCCCGTGGGTATTGATCTCCACGGTGTCCAGCGTGGTGTAGCTGTGAGGCGCTTTCATCCAGCTCAGCATGACCTCGTCGATCACCTGGCCGTCCCTGTCCGTGATATAGCCGAACCGGATCGATCCCGGTTCCCACTCCCTGATCTGTGTGCGCCTTCCTTCCCGCAGGTCTGCGGGACGCACGAACACAGCCGAGCCAACTTCCGCAGCCTCGGGACCGCTCACGCGGATGATCCCGATCCCCGCCTCCGACATGGCCGTAGAGATGGCCGCAATAGTATCTTCTCTGTACATAGGATGCTCTTTCACAGTGATCCTTCTCGCCGCATAGAGCCATGCCATCTGTCTGTCTCTGCATGACGTTATGCTGACACGCAAAAGGCTGCCGCGGCAGTGCCCGGAGCACCTCCGCGACAGCCTGTCTCTTCCTGCTGTCCGTTCTGGACTCTTATCCTTCTTTCAGTGTGATGATGACGCGGCGGTCCTCGCCCTCGCCCTCACTGTAAGTGGTCACATATCTGTCACCCTGCAGCGCGGAGTGAACGATCCTTCTCTCATAGGGATTCATGGGCTCGAGGGCCTCGGGACGGCGGTTCCTCTTGACGGAAGTAGCCTTCCTCTTGGCGAGCTGCTCCAGCGTCCTCTTGCGGCGGTCGCGATAGTCCTCTGTATCCGCCTTCACGCGGATGTAGCCTTCCACGCCCTTGTTCACGATGAGGGAGATGAGATACTGGAGGGAATCCAGCGTCTGGCCGCGCTTGCCGATGAGCACGCCCATGTCGTCCCCTTCCATCTCGATGCTGAGGAGGGCTTCGTCCTCGTCATACTCCTGCGTGATCTCCACTTCCATGTCCATGGCAGCGAAGATATCCTTCAGAAAACGCTCCGCTTTCTGTTTGGTCTCCTCGATCTGTTCGGGTGTGAGCTGTGCTTTGACGGGTTCCTTCTTCTTCTGGTGCTGCGGGACATCCGCTCCCATGAGGAACTGGATAGGTCCGGCTTCCTTTTCCTGCCTGTCCCTGCGGTCTCCCCTGCGGGAGCCGGCATTCCTGCCGCCCCTGCGGCGGTCATTTTTACGGCCGGAGAACTTTCTGGCAGGCTCCGCGGAGGGCATTTCTTCTGCATCGGCCTTGTCGGCAGTTTCAGCTCTGTCCTGTTTCTTCTCTGCCTTGGCTCTGCGGTTCTCCTGTTTCTTCTCCTCGCGGACGGGCTCCTTCACTGCCGCTTCCTGAGCAGCCTTGTCGACTGTTTCAGCCTTGGCAGGTCTGTCCTTTTTCTCTGCCTTTTCCGTCTTTTCGACCTTTTCAGCAGCGGGCTTCTCTTCCCTGACGGGCGCTGCAGCAGCGGGAGCAGGCTCTGCCGCCTTGACCTCGGCGGCCGCCTCTTTGACGCGGGCGCGGATCCTGGCCGGACGGGCACCGATACCGAAGAAGCCGGATTTGCCCTCGTCGATGACTTCATACTCGAGACGGGAACTGGTCACAGAAAGCTTCTGACAGGCCAGTGTGATGGCGTCATCCAGCGTCTTTTCAGTGATCTCGATATATTCCTGAGACATATTCGCTCTTTATTCCTTTCTGATCATGGATCTTTGGATCATTTCCTTCCGATATCGTTGAATTCGTCCACAAGGTTGGCCTTGGAGGCAAGACTGCCGGGTTTGTACTTCTTGCCGGAACCGCTGCGGCGCTCGCGAAGTTTCTGCTCCGCGTCACCGGAAACAGCCGTGCTGTACTTGTCACTGTTGATCCTGCGGGTGTTGACAGTGGATCTTTCCGTCACAGGTCTGGAAGAGGGATCAGCACCGGAGTAGGATTTCTTGCCTGTTTTGGCTTCTTTTTCCTTGATCTTCTCCAGATTCCTGGCGATCATGGCATCGATGTCCATCTTGTCGATGTGCTTGTTGATGAAGAACTGCTGCACACTGCGGACCACGGCACCGACGATCCAGTACAGACCCATGCCGCTCGGAAGGCTGAAGCAGAAGAACGCGGACATGATGGGCATCATGATGTTCATGCTCCTCATCGTGGAAGCCATCTGATCGTTGGGGTCGTTGGAAGGCTGTGCAGGCATCATCTTGACGTTCAGCCACTGCGTGACAGCCGCAAGGACGGGAATGATCAGAGCCACTGCCACCAGCCCGTATCTGCCCGAGGAGAGACCTTCGGAGAAGACATAGCGGGGGGCGTTGGCCATGTTGAGCCCGAGGAAATTGTTATAGGTGCTCAGCTTGGAAGTCGTTGCGGTGATATCGCCGGACAGAGAGCTGAACTTCTCGCTCAGAGCCGTCCAGTCGGCCGTGGAAAACTTGTTCAGAACATCAATATAGGTATTCTGCACATACTCCGTGACGCCGGAGGTGAAACTCTCGTTGGTGAACTGTTTGGAGAACTGCTGGGCTACGTTCAGTTCCTGCAGATAGAGCGCGCTTCCCGGAGCAGCGATCAGGTTGTCCACAAGGGGGAAGAAGGCATCCTTGACCATGGTGACGTAAGCAGGGATGCTGTAGAACACACGGTACATGGCCAGAAGGATAGGCATCTGGATCAGGAGCTGTACGCAGCTGCCCATCGTGGAGACGCCGTACTTGGCATAGACCTGTTTGATCTCCTCCTGCTGACGCCGCAGGGAGACCTCATCCTTCTTGCCTTCGTATCTTTTCTGGATCTTGTTGATCTCCGGCTGCATCTTGCGCTGAAGCTTGGAAAACTTCTGCTGCTTGATGGTGAGCGGAAGGAGGATCATGTAGATGATGACGGTCAGAATGATGATGGCCAGACCGATGTTGGGCATCCCGATGCTGTTCAGCACGTGGAAGATACCGTTCATCAGATATCCCAGAAGACTCGCTACCGGTCCTATGATCACACCAGAATTCTTAGTCAGCTGCAGAATAGGATTCAAAATTTACTCCCTTCTTAAGATACTGTCACTGTTTTCGTTTTACGGAACGGGATCATACCCTCCGCTGGAAAAAGGATTGCACCGGAGTATCCTCCAGAGTGCAAGAAGACCTCCCTTCAGGGCACCGTATTTCTCGATGGCCTCCAGCCCGTACTGTGAACAGGTGGGGATGTAAGGACATCTCGTGTGCTTCATCGGGGAGAGATACTTCTGATAGAAACGGATCGCACTAATCATTGCTCTCTTGATCATAGATTCCGGCCCTCGACGCCAGGTGCAGAAACGCGCTGCGGATCGTCCGGTAATCGGCATCCTTTGCATCTATGCGCGCCACGACTGCCAGATCCAAACCACTATTGAACCCCTGCTCAGACAGTCGATAAACTTCTTTTACCAGTCTTCTGATCCTGTGACGGACTACACTGTTTCCTACTTTTTTGGACACAGACACACCGATCCTGTTACGGCCCAGGCCGTTCCCGCAGACATACAGGACCAGATATCTGTTGACACAGCGTCTGCCTTTTCGATAACAGTGCAGAAACTGCTCCGTCTTCCTTAAGGACTCCATTCACTCTCCCGGTAAGTATCCGATGGGCGCCGCCCTGCGGGTACCTATGACCTCTAAGAAAATATCCTAATAAAATAGCCGCATCTCTGCGGCCTTTTATCCTGATGTATGATCACTCCGTCCGCTGCTTCCGTCAGAGTTGTTTTCAGACAGTCAGTCTTGCACGGCCCTTGGCTCTTCTTGCCGCCAGGACTTTGCGCCCGCCGGGTGTGGACATTCTGCTGCGGAAACCATGTACCTTGGCCCGCTGTCTCTTCTTGGGCTGATAAGTCATTTTTGCCATATATTTGTCCTCCTTCTGTAATAGGTCGTTTTCAGATCCCTGTCCTTGCGGGTAGAACAGCATTTTTTATTATATAGAAAACGCTGTTCTCCGTCAAGGAAAAAAACCCGAAAAAGCTTTGTAAATACAGGGTTTTCCGGATCTCTACATCTTGATTTGAAAAATTTTTTTACACTACATTTTGTGTTCTGACACTTATCCACTTATCCACATATTAACTTATCCACACTATTTTTCTGTCCACATGATGTCGATAAAAATGTGGAAAAGACATGGATATCCTCACATCATACCCTTGAATTGCTTAAAAAATGCCTGTTTATGATGTGTATGACCGGAATGTCAGAAATGCAGAAAAGGTCCCTTCCATCCCTTCTTCCTCCCTCTGTCTTTTTACTTATCCACATTTTTTTCCACATATGACATTCATTACGAAAATTTGAAGTTTTATTCTTTTTCTTATAAAATGTAATAGATTTTCCGTTCCTCAGGAACGTTCTGCGAGAGCGTTTCCCCGGAGCGGGAACAGTTTTACATGACAGGAGCACGAAAACACCGATGAATGAAGATATTATCATCAAGAACTGGGAGAAGATAAAGGAATACATCCGCGACGAATACCAGCTCTCCAACATTTCCTACAAGACCTGGGTCGAGAAGCTCGTCCTCGTCAGGGCGTCCGACAACGTGATCACCATCGGGCACCCGTCGGGCAATCCTTTTATCCTCAGTTACCTTGAGAAGAATTTTACGGATCCCTTCCGCTTCACGATCAGTGAAATGTTCAATGACAGCTACGACGTGCGCTTTGTGCTGAACGACCACAAAGAGAACGCCCCCGCGCAGGAGGAGTCTGCCCCTGCCATGGACGCTGCCTTTGTCAATGCGGGCCTCAATCCCAAATATCGTTTCGATACCTTCATCGTCGGCGGCAACAACCGTTTTGCCCAGTCGGCGGCTCTTGCCGTATCCGAATCCCCCGGTAACACCTACAATCCCCTGTTCCTGTACGGAGGCGCCGGTCTCGGCAAGACGCACCTGATGCACTCCATCGGCCACTATATCCTGGAGCAGACACCCACCAAGAAGGTCCTGTACGTCAACTCGGAGACTTTCACCAACGAAGTGATCGAATCCATCCGAAGCGGTAATGCGGCCTCCATGTCGAGGCTCCGGGACAAGTACCGCACCGTGGACGTCCTGCTCATCGACGATATCCAGTTTATTATAGGAAAGGAATCCACACAGGAGGAGTTCTTCCACACCTTCAATGAGCTGCATCAGGCCGGCAAGCAGATCGTGCTCAGTTCGGACCGTCCTCCCAGAGAGATGGACACACTGGACGAACGCTTCCGCTCCCGGTTCGAGTGGGGACTGATCGCGGATATCACGCCTCCCGATTACGAGACCCGCATGGCCATCCTGAAGAAAAACGCAACCGCCACCGGCAGACGTTTTGACGACGAGGTGCTGGAGTATATCGCCACCAACATCAAATCCAATATCCGCGAGCTGGAAGGTGCCATCAACAAGATCATCGCCTTCTCCAGGCTGAACAAGACGGACCTGAATCTGGACACCGCCAGGGAAGCTCTGAAGGATATCGTGGATCCGGAGGGCAGGAGCGAGGTCACGGCCGAGCAGATCCTCCACACTGTGTGCGAACACTACGGCGTGAAGACCAGCGCCGTGGTCTCCCGCAACCGGAGCGCGGAATTCGTCGTCCCCAGGCAGGTGGTCATGTATCTGTGCCGCTCCTACCTGGATATGCCTCTGAAAGAAGTTGCCACCCTTCTGGGCAGGAAGGACCACTCCACGGTGATCTACGGTGTGGACAAGATCAAGTCAGATATCCACCAAAATGAAAAATTGCGCCAAAATGTGGATATGATCGTAAAAAAACTGAATATTCAGGCATAATTATCCACAGTATTGACATTCTGTATGTGGAAAACGGTTGAATAAAAACAACGATGAGGCAGCCTCTGATTCAGGCCCGCCTGCCCATGTGGGATCATGTGGAAAGCCGGACCCTTTCCCACCCGGATATCCACAGGCCATTCCACACCGCCGGATTGTATTTTGACCGTATTTTTACTATAATTAATGACAGTTGTCCACATATTCACTCCCTCTATTACTAAGACTACGATCTATACTTTATGTGCACGCGCACACGGGGAGAGTGAACACAGCCAGACCACGGGAGGAGTATTCACTTCATGGAACTGAGGATCAATAAATCATATCTGTCACAGGCCATTCAGATCGTCTCCAGGGCAGTGCCCACCAGGACTACCATGTCCATCCTGGAGTGTATCCTGATCGATGCCTCCGGTACGGAGATCCGTCTGATCGCCAATGACCTTGAACTGGGTATCCAGACCACTGTTCCCGGTATCATTATCGAGAGAGGCATCATCGCGGTGGACGCCTCCATCTTCATGGGGATCGTGCGCAAGCTTCCCGACAATGACGTGACCATCGTCACCGAAGGGGAGAAGATCACCATCACCTGTGAGAAAGCCAAATTTACCATCCTGGGAAGAGACGGGGCCGATTTCACCTATCTCCCTCAGATCGAGAGAGAGGACGAGATCCGGATCTCCCAGTTCACCATGAAGGACCTGATCAGCCGCACCATCTTCTCCATCTCTTCCAACGAGAGCAACGGTATGATGACCGGCGAGCTCCTGGAGATCCGCGGCGACCACCTGCGCATGGTGGCTCTGGACGGACACAGGATCGCCATCCGCAGTGTGGAACTGCAGCAGAGCTATCCGGACCGCAAGGTGATCGTGCCCGGCAAGACCATGCAGGAGATCAGCAAGATCCTGTCCGGTGATACCGAGAGGTTCATGAGCATCTACTTTACGGACAAGCACGTGCTCTTCTCCTTTGACGACACGATCGTGGTCTCCCGTCTGATCGAGGGAGAGTATTACCGTGTGGACAGGATGCTCTCCAGTGACTTCCAGACCCGTGTCACCGTCAACAGGAGAGAGTTCCTGAACTGTATCGACAGGGCGACACTGCTGGTCAAGGAAGAGGACAAGAAACCCGTCATCATCCTCATCGGTGAGGACACCATGGAGATGAAGATCAGCACGACGCTCGGCAGCATGGACGAGGAGATCGACATCGAGAAGGACGGCGTTGAGATGAATATCGGCTTCAATCCGAAATTCCTCATCGACGCGCTGCGGGCCATCGACCAGGAGGAGGTCACTCTGTATCTGGTCAGCCCCAAGGCTCCCTGCTTCATCAGAGATGTGGAAGAGACTTACTGCTACCTGATCCTGCCTGTGAACTTCATCACGATCGAATGAGTATGAACAATACGATCACTATCAGAGACGAATATATAAGACTGGGCCAGGCGCTGAAACTGGCGGGGATCGCCGGTACCGGCGTGGAAGCCAAGATCATGATCGAAGAGGGCGGCGTCCTGGTCAACGGTGAGACGGAAACAAGGCGGGGCAGGAAGCTTCGGAATGGCGATACAGTGACGCTGCGGGGCCATTCTTTCACGGTCCGCGCCGCAGTGCAAAGTGACGGACAGGAATGATCATTCAATCACTGGAACTGGCCAATTTTAGAAATTACGAGAGTCTGGAGATGGAGTTTTCCCCCGGGACCAATATTCTCTACGGAGAGAATGCCCAGGGGAAGACGAACATCCTGGAAGCATTGTATATGATCTCTACGACCAGATCGCACAGAGGTGTGAGAGACCGGGATCTGGTGAGATTCGGGCAGGAGGAGGCACACATCCGCGCGGAGCTTCTGAAGGGGGATATCGATTACAGAGTCGATATGCACCTCCGGAAGATGAAGAGCAAAGGGATCGCGATCAACGGGCAGAGGATCCGCAAGGCTGCAGAGCTGGTGGGTCTTCTTCATATTGTGTTCTTCTCCCCGGAGGATCTGGGGATCGTCAAGAACGGACCGTCAGAGAGGCGCCGCTTCATGGATCTGGAGCTCTGTCAGTTGGACGCCTCTTATCTGCATGACCTGAACCAGTACAACAGGACGCTGGAACAGAGGAACAGGCTTCTGAAGGATATCGGCCAGTTCCCTCAGCTGGCGGACACTCTGGATGTGTGGGACGGTCAGCTGGCAGAGTACGGGACCCGCATCATCAGGAGAAGAGAGGATTTCCTGTCGCAGCTGATCCCGGTGGTGGAGGAGATCCACGGGAAGCTGTCCGGCGGCAGGGAGGACCTGCGTCTGAAATATGAGCCCAATGTCTCCGCGGAGGATTTTGCGGATAAGCTGCGCAGATCCCGGGAGAGGGATATCGCCATGAGGATGACTTTTACGGGTCCTCACAGGGATGATTTTTCCTTCTTTGACGGGGAGATAGATCTCAGGAGGTTCGGTTCACAGGGACAGCAGAGGACCTGTGCGCTCTCCCTGAAACTGTCGGAGATAGAGCTGGTCAGAGAACTGATCGGTGACAGGCCTGTCCTGATGCTGGACGACGTTCTGTCGGAACTGGACAGCGGCAGGCAGAATTATCTCCTGGATACCATCGGAGGGATACAGACATTTATCACCTGTACGGGCCTGGATGAGTTCGTGGATCACCGTTTTTCCATCGACAGGCTGTACAGGATCGAAAACGGCCGTGTGGCGATGTCCAATACGCCATCGGCAGATGGTGTGACATCGGTAGATGGCGTGACATCGTGAGACGGTATGTCAGCATTACGGCATGACATCGGAGAAGAGAAGGACAGGAAGGATCGGGAACGGAGAGAGAATGAGCAGAGAGAACGAGAAGGAAAACAGAGCCGGTCTGCCGGAGGATGTCTTTGATCTGAAGAGAGAAGAGCAGGAGCCGGCGGAGCAGGAGTTCCCGGATGATCATGTCAGTGATACCACGGACGTGGGGGATTACAACGCGGACAATATCCAGGTCCTGGAGGGTCTGGAGGCGGTCAGGAAGAGACCGGGCATGTATATCGGCACGACTTCTTCCAGGGGTCTCCACCACCTCGTCTACGAGATCGTGGACAATTCCGTCGATGAGGCGCTGGCAGGTTTCTGCACGCATATCGAAGTGACGGTCAATGAGGACGGCAGCGTCACGGTCACCGACAACGGCCGCGGTATCCCGGTGGGCATCAACCACAAGACCGGGATGACGGCTGTGGAGGTGGTCTTTACGATCCTGCACGCCGGCGGCAAGTTCGGCGGCGGAGGATACAAGGTGTCCGGCGGTCTGCACGGCGTCGGCGCTTCCGTGGTCAACGCACTTTCTACCTGGCTGGTAGTCCGGGTCAGGCAGGAAGGCAAGATCTGGGAACTGCGGTTCGAGGACGGCGGCAAGAGATCATCAGGTCTTCACGAGATCGGCGTCTGCAGGGAGGAGGAGACCGGCACACAGGTCACCTTCATGCCGGATCCGGAGATCTTCCGTGAGACCACGGAGTTTGATTACGATACCCTCAAGAACAGGCTGCGCGAGATGGCTTTCCTGACCAAAGGGCTCCGGATCACGCTCAGAGATATGCGCACCCGTGTGGACGATGAGGGCAAGGTCATCGACGAGGGCAGGGAGAACTCCTTCTGCTATGAGGGAGGCATCCGCGAGTTCGTGGCCTACCTCAACAGGAGCAAGACGGCTCTCTACGACGATATCCTGTATTTCGAGGGGACCAGGAACAATGTGTACGTGGAAGTGGCCATGCAGCACAATGATTCCTATAACAACAGCGAGTACAGTTTCGTCAACAATATCAACACACCGGAAGGCGGCATGCATCTGATCGGCTTCCGCAACGCCATCACCAAGACTTTTAACGAATACGCCAGAAAGAACAAACTCCTCAAAGACAGCGAACCCAAACTGTCCGGCGACGACATCCGCGAGGGCATGACCGCCATCATCAGCATCAAGATCGAGGATCCGCAGTTCGAGGGGCAGACCAAACAGAAACTCGGCAATATCGAGGCCAGAGGAGCTACGGACCGCGTGGTCTCGGAGCAGTTGACCTACTACCTGGAGCAGAACCCGGCCGTAGCCCGTCAGATCTGTGAGAAGTCCATCATGGCGCAGAGGGCCCGCGAGGCGGCCAGAAGAGCCAGAGAGGCTACGAGGAGAAAATCGGTCCTCGAGACAGCTTCCCTTCCCGGCAAGCTGGCGGACTGCTCCGAGAAGGATGCCTCCAAGTGCGAGATCTTCCTGGTCGAGGGAGACAGCGCCGGCGGCAGTGCCAAGGGCGCCAGGAGCCGTGCCACGCAGGCGATCCTGCCTCTGCGCGGCAAGATCCTGAACGTGGAGAAAGCCCGCGAAGAGAGGATATATGCCAACGAGGAGATCAAGGCCATGATCACCGCGTTCGGCACGGGCATCCGCGACGAATTCAATATCGAGAAGCTCCGCTACGACAAGATCATCATCATGACCGATGCCGATGTGGACGGGGCGCATATCGATACGCTCATGCTCACCTTCCTCTATCGCTTCATGCCGGAACTGATCCGCCAGGGTCACGTCTATCTGGCCATGCCTCCGCTGTACAAGCTGGAGAAGAACCGCAAAGTCTGGTACGCTTACAGCGACGAGGAGCTCAACAGGATCCTGGAGGACGTGGGCAGGGACCAGAACAACCGCATCCAGCGCTACAAGGGACTGGGCGAGATGGACAAGGAGCAGCTCTGGGAGACCACCATGAACCCCGAGACCCGCATCCTCAAGCGCGTCATGATCAATGAGGAGACCGAGTCCGAGGTGGACCTGACCTTCAACATCCTCATGGGCGACCGCGTGGAGCCCAGAAGAGAGTTCATTGAAACGAATGCAAAATATGTTAAAAACTTGGATATATAACCAGCACCAGATAAAAGGGTAACAGCATGGAAGAAACTATTTTTGACCGGGTCCAGGAAGTAGATCTCCGTAAGACCATGGAGACTTCCTATATCGATTATGCCATGAGCGTCATTGCTTCCAGGGCACTTCCCGATGTGCGGGACGGTCTGAAACCCGTCCAGCGCAGGATCCTGTACGCCATGAGCGAGCTGAACAACGGTCCCGACAAGCCTCACAGGAAGTGCGCGCGTATCGTCGGCGATACCATGGGTAAATATCACCCCCATGGCGACAGTTCCATCTACGGCGCTCTGGTCAATATGGCGCAGCCCTGGTCCATGCGGGCTACGCTGGTGGACGGACACGGCAACTTCGGCAGCGTCGACGGCGACGGTGCCGCCGCCATGCGTTATACGGAGGCACGTCTCACCAAGATCTCCATGGAGATGCTGGCGGACATCGGCAAGAACACGGTGGAGTTCATTCCGAACTTTGACGACACGGAAAAAGAGCCCTCCGTCCTCCCCAGCCGTTTTCCCAATCTTCTCGTGAACGGTACCACTGGCATCGCGGTGGGCATGGCCACGAACATTCCTCCCCACAACCTGCGCGAAGTGAACGACGCTGTGGTCAAGATCATTGACAACCGGGTGGAGGAGGACAGGGAGACCGATATCGAGGAGATCCTGAAGATCATCAAGGCGCCTGATTTTCCCACGGGCGGCATCATCATGGGCAGAGCCGGCACCGAAGAGGCTTACCGTACTGGACGCGGCAAGATCGTCACCCGCGCGGTCACGTCCATCGAGGCCATGAACGCCGGCAAGAGCCGCATCGTCGTGACGGAGCTCCCCTATCTGGTCAACAAGGCCAACCTGATCCAGAAGATCGCGGAGCTGGTCAAGAATAAGAAGATCGAAGGCATCACGGACCTGCGGGACGAGTCGGACCGCGAGGGCATGCGCGTGGTGATCGAACTGCGCCATGATGCCAATCCCAACGTCATCCTGAACCAGTTGTACAAGCACACCCAGCTGCAGGACACCTTCGGTGTGACCATGCTCGCCCTGGTGGGCAACCAGCCCCGCGTCATGAATATCCTGGAAATCCTGGGCTACTATCTGAAGCACCAGGAGGACGTGGTCACCAGAAGGACGCAGTACGACCTCAACAAGGCGCAGGAGAGGGACCACATCCTGCAGGGACTGCTGAAGGCGCTCGATTTTATCGATGAAGTCGTACAGATCATCCGCTCCAGCGCCAACGTGCAGGAAGCCAAGTCGCGCCTGATCGAGCGATTCGGTTTCGACGACGTGCAGGCCCAGGCCATCGTGGACATGCGTCTGCGCGCACTGACAGGTCTGGAGAGAGACAAGATCGAGAATGAGCACCAGGAGCTGCTCGCCAGGATCGCCGAGTATCAGGCCATCCTCGGCGACCGGAAGCTCCTCCTCGGCGTGATCCGGAAAGAGATCCAGGAGATCTCCGACAAGTACGGCGAGGACCGCCTCACCCGCATCGAGGCCGATTCCTCCGAGATCGCCACGGAGGATCTGATCCCCAACGTCAACACAGTGATCACCATGTCGTCCCTGGGCTACATCAAGCGCATGACCGTGGACAATTTCAAGGTCCAGAACCGGGGCGGCCGCGGCATCAAGGGCATGAACACCCTCGAGAA